>CABZFF010000030.1 GCA_902524945.1 uncultured Pelagibacteraceae bacterium | reverse complement strand
AATAGGGCTACAATATTTGTAATTTTAATCATTGGATTAACCGCTGGTCCTGCAGTATCTTTATATGGATCTCCAACAGTATCACCTGTAACGGCTGATTTATGAGCTTCTGATCCTTTTCCTCCAAAATTACCATCCTCAATATATTTCTTTGCATTATCCCAAGCCCCGCCTCCGGCTGTCATTGAAACAGCTACAAATAATCCAGTAATAATAACACCTAATAGCATTGCTCCTAATGATGATAGAGCGGCTTCTAAACCTCCAATTTGTAAAATCAAAAAATAAAGTATTATTGGAGACAAAACAGGAAGCAATGAGGGAATTATCATTTCTTTAATCGCAGCTTTTGTCAATAAGTCTACTAGTTTGCCATAATCAGGTTTTCTTTTTCCTTTCATAATCCCAGGAATCTTTTTGAATTGCCTTCTAACTTCAATCACTACAGCACCACCGGCCCTGCCTACTGCTTGCATGCCCATAGAGCCAAATAAATATGGCAACATACCGCCAATTAACAAACCAGCTACTACAAAAGGATTTGTTAAATCAAAAGTTACATTTACACCTTCTAGTGCCGAACCTTTAACTTTTGAAAAATAATTTATATCTTCTGTATAAGCAGCAAAAAGTACTAATGCCCCTAAACCTGCAGAACCTATAGCATATCCTTTTGTTACTGCCTTAGTTGTGTTACCAACTGCATCTAATGCATCTGTTGTTTTTCTTACATTTTTAGGTAGTTTTGACATTTCAGCAATTCCTCCAGCATTATCGGTAACAGGACCGTAAGCGTCCAATGCAACAACCATACCTGTAAGAGCTAACATTGCTGTAACAGCAATTGCAATACCATAAAGCCCTGCTAAACTATTTGTATATAAAATACCTGCAACAATAATTAATGCTGGTATAGCAGTCGCCTCCATTGAAATAGCTAAACCTTGAATAACATTTGTACCATGACCAGTAGTGGATGACTTGGCAACTGTTCTAACCGGTCTATAATTAGTACCAGTGTAATATTCAGTCACCCAAATTAACAAACCAGTTATAATAAAACCAACAACACCACAAATATAGAGATCGTAACCAGTAAATACTGAACCTGCACTATTGTTATATTTTTCGCTAATCCCCACAATAGCATCAGTAACTGGGTACATTATAATTAAAGAAGTAATAGCAGTTACTATAAAACCTTTATAGAGTGCACCCATAATATTTTTGCTTTTTCCTAATTTTACAAACCAAGTTCCAATTATAGAAGTTATTATACAAGCACCTCCTATTGCGAGTGGATAAACCATTAAATTATAATCCTGGGGAGAAAATATAGAAGCTAAAACCATCGTAGCGACTATTGTAACTGCATATGTTTCAAATAAATCTGCGGCCATACCTGCACAATCTCCTACGTTATCACCAACATTATCAGCTATTACAGCTGGGTTTCTAGGATCATCTTCAGGAATTCCTGCTTCTACCTTTCCAACCAAATCAGCACCAACATCTGCTCCTTTAGTAAAAATTCCACCTCCTAATCTTGCAAAAATAGAAATTAAAGACGCACCAAAACCTAAAGCAACTAAAGCATTAATAATTTCTCTATTATCGACGTTTAAGTTAATTAAAATAATGTAATAGATGGTAATAGCCAATAAAGCTAATCCAGCAACGAGTAATCCTGTTATGGCGCCCGATTTAAAAGCTATTGTTAACCCTGATTGTAGGCTTGATCTTGCTGCCTCAGCGGTTCTTACATTCGCTTTTACTGAAATTAACATACCTACATATCCAGCTAAACCAGAAAGAAAAGCTCCAATAAAATAGCCTAAACCAACTAAATAATTAAAAAAATAAGTAACTACGGCTAAAACAATTAAACCAACCACAGCAATGGTTTTATATTGTCTATTGAGGTAAGCTTTAGCTCCAATTTGAATTGCTTCTGCAATTTCTTGCATACGATTATTTCCAGGACTCGAAGAGATAATCTGACCAGAAAGTAAATAACTGTAAGCCACAGCTAATACACCCGTAAAAGAGATTAAATAAAGAATTTCTAAATAATTAACCATTTTAATCGGATAGATGCCAAAAATGTATTAAAAACGCAAGCTAAAGTTAAGAATTTATTAAGTTTTTTACTCATCTTTTCTTAAGACTTTTGATATTTTATCTAAAATAGCGTTTAAATAACCAATTTGAACTTTTTCTAAAAAGAATTCAGATGCTAATATGTATTCACTTATTATAACTTTTTTGGGATTATTATGCTTAAACATAAGTTCAAAAATAGCAG
>CABZFF010000029.1 GCA_902524945.1 uncultured Pelagibacteraceae bacterium | reverse complement strand
ACAGAGCCTTTTTTGTGAATATTGCCTGGCATAATGCCTATTTTACACTCATCTGGAGTTATTATACCTGGGCAGTTAGGACCAATTAGTCTTGAATTACTATTCCTTAATTTTTTTTTGACTCTAAGCATATCTAAAACTGGTATTCCCTCAGTAATACAAACAATCAATTCAATCTTTGACTCTACTGCCTCTATAATTGCCTCACTAGCAAATTTTGGCGGGACATAAATCATTGAAGCATCAGCTAACGTTTTATCTTTAGCCTCTTGAACTGTATTGAATACAGGAAGGTTTAGATGTTTTTGTCCACCTTTATTGGGAGTAACACCTCCAACTAGTTGAGTCCCATATTTTATAGCTTGCTCAGAATGAAAAGTTCCATGTGTTCCTGTAAAACCTTGACATATAACTTTTGTTTTTTTATTTACTAGAATAGACATCTACTTTATTGCTTCTACAATTTTCTTAGCTGCATCATTTAAATCTGAGGCAGATAATATTTTTAAGTTTGAATTATCTAAAATTTTTTTACCCTCATCAAAATTCGTTCCAGCCAATCTCACCACAAGCGGTACTGATAAACTGACTTGTCGCGCAGCTTCAACAACTCCCTGAGCAAGGATATCACATCTCATTATTCCTCCAAATATATTTATTAAAATCCCTTTTACGTTTTTGTCAGCAAGAATTAATTTAAATGCTGCTGTTACTTTTTCTTTGGATGCTCCGCCGCCAACATCTAAAAAGTTGGCTGGCTCTTTTCCATATAACTTTATAATATCCATTGTTGCCATTGCTAAACCTGCTCCGTTAACCATACAACCAATTGTCCCATTAAGTTTTATATATGCAAGATCGTATTTGCTTGCCTCAATTTCTGCAGGCTCTTCCTCATTTAGATCTCTCAATTTTAAAATATCTGGCCTTCGAAAAATTGCATTATCATCAAAGTTCATTTTAGCATCTAAACAAATTAGTTGATTGCTTTTTGTAATGATTAAGGGATTAATCTCAATTAGAGTTGCATCTTTTTCTATTAGAATATTAAAAAGAGCTTTTATTAGTTTTTTGGCTTGAGATGTTTGTTCCTTACTTAAATTAAAAATAGAAATAATTTTTTTAATTTCTTCATCATTTGGTCCCTCTTCTTTAAAATCAATTTTTTTAGTAATTATTTTTTTTGGATTCTCTTCTGCAACTTTCTCAATATCTACTCCTCCCTCAGTACTGCTAATAAATGCTATCTTTGAGCTTTCTCTGTCTATCAAACATGATAAATAAAACTCTTTGGATATCTCAGATGCTTCTTCAACGTAAAGTTTTTTTATCTTACGTCCGCTTGGACCAGTTTGATGAGTGATCAGTGTTGTTCCAATCAAATTTTGTGCTTCTTTTTTAAGTTGATCAAAATTGTTAACAAGTTTTATTCCTCCAGCTTTTCCTCTCCCTCCAGCATGAATTTGCGCCTTTACTACAAATGAGCTTCCACTTAATTTTGAAACTTCCTCTTTTAAATCTTCGATTTTCTCTATTAATACTCCTTTAGAAACAGGGGCACCATATTGCTTTAGAAGTTCTTTAGCTTGAAATTCATGAATATTCATTTGAAATTCTTATATATAATTTAATATTAATTTTCATTAATATAATGAGTATTATCAAAAAAAATTGAACTAGAACCAATATGATTTTTCAACACATATTTAAAAAAAATTATAGTCGTTATTTTGTTGGTTGTATTTTTTTTATATTTTTATTAATAGGTTTCATAATATTTGAGGATTATGGTTTATCAAACGATGAGCCCTTTCAGAGAACGGTAGGATATTATTGGTTGATTAATCTTTTGAAAAAATTTTCAGGAAATTACGATTTGATAAATTCGATTGAGCAAAAATTTCAACTTATGTACTGGTCTGACTATGTTGCTAGTGGTAATTTAATTCAGTATGGAATTTTATTTGATACTTTTGCTGCCTTTATAGAGGAATTTTTTAATATTACGAATACTCATGAAGCGTTTTATCTAAAACATTTTTTAACCTTTTTAGTATTTTTCATTTCAATAATATTTTTTTACAAGATTATCCTTGAAAGATTTAAAAATTCTTTTTTTTCAATATTAATAATTATTTTTTATGCTACTTCACCAAGAATTTTCGCAGAAGCTTTTTACAATTGTAAGGATATAGTTTTTATGTCTTTTACAGTAATAGCTTTATATTATGCTTTAAAAAGTTTTGATTTTTTTAGTTATAAGAATATTTTTTTATTTTCAATTTTTTCAGGTTTTGCCACTAATGTAAGAGTAATGGGGCTTTTATTATTTCTTCTTTATTTACTCTTCTTTTTATTCCACTCGCTTGAAGAAAAAGAATATCTTAAGAAAAATTTAACAAAATTTTTTTTTATTTTAATATCATATCCTTTAATAGTTTTGATCTTTTGGCCTTTTTTATGGGAAGCTCCACTAGCAAATTTGATATTTACAATCAAATCTTTTGCTAATTTTAATATGTCTTT
>CABZFF010000028.1 GCA_902524945.1 uncultured Pelagibacteraceae bacterium | reverse complement strand
CACTTTTTTGCGCAAATAATGCAGCTCTTAATGGGCTTGGATAGTTTTCTCCTCTTGCGTTTCGTACTGTTGCTACATGGTCTATATTGACACCAAGTCTTATTTTACTCATTAAAGATTTCTACTTCCAGGTTTTACAGCTTTAAGAGTTAATAAATTTTTTGGTAAATTTTTTTCTGTATAAGTAGGAATATCAATTTTTACCTGTGATATTATTTTTTCTTTAATTTCTGATTTTCCATTAGATCTATCTATTAAACAAGCGTATCCGACGATAATTGCATTATTATCTTCCACAATTTTAGAACATTCTAAACTTGATTTTCCAGTAGTTATTACATCTTCGATTATTAAAACTTTTTGATTTTTATATATTGTAAAATCTCTTCGTAGTTTAAATTCACCATTAACTCTTTCAGAAAAAATTGTTTCTTTATTTAATATTCTTCCAATTTCATAGCCTACAATTATACCTCCCATAGCGGGTGATAAGATAAGATCGAATTCTTTAAATTCTTTTTTTATTTTTTCGGAGAGAGAGGAGCATATTTTAAATGCTTCACTTGGTTTGCTCATCAATTGAGCACATTGAATATATTGAGGGCTATGTAGTCCAGATGACAATATAAAATGTCCTTCTAAAAGAGCGTTAGTTTCTTTTAAAATTTTCAAAGATTCTTCTAATGAAAGCATTTTTTTTCTGTTTATGTCGAATAATTTTAAATCTTAAATTACTTTGCTTTATTTGACTTATCAAGTTTGTAAAGTTTTTCAAATCTTTAATTTGCAAATCAAAAGAAAAAGTAAGATGTTCCTTTGATCTTTTAATAATTTCTAAATTCACTATATTTCCTTTATTAAGTCCAATAAGCGAGGTTATATGACCTAATACTCCGGGTTTATGAGGTAAATCAACTTCAATTGTGCTTGAATAATTTTTTTCAGTAACATTTAAGTTTTCTGTAGATCTATCTTGCCAAAATCTTCGAATAGCAGAACGAGCTTTTCCAGTTTTAGAGGATGAGAGCCAATGTAAAGATGGAGTTGCATTTTTAGAAGTTTCGATATTCACTAAATCACCATTTTTCAAAATTGTTTGTAATGTAGAATGACTTCCATTTATAGTGCATCCTACGGCACTATTTCCAATTTTCGTATGAACAGCATACGCAAAATCAATCGGGGTCGCTTGTTTGGGTAATTTTATAACAGCTCCTTTGGGAGTAAAACAAAATACGTTTTCTTGAAACATTTGTAATTTTGTAAATTCATAATAATGTTCGGGGCTAGTTCCTGCCTCAATAATTTCGACCAAATCTCTTAACCAGTCATATTCTTTCCATGATAATTCTGAGAACTTTTCTGAAGATTTATATTTCCAATGAGAAGCTATACCCCTTTGGGCAAACTCGTGCATTTCATGTGTTCTAATTTGTATCTCTATTCTATTTTTTTTAGGACCAATCACAGCTGTGTGAATTGATTTGTATTTATTAATCTTAGGTGTAGATATATAGTCTTTAAACTTACCTGGTATAGTTGGAAATCTACTATGGAAGATACCTAAAGTTTTGTAGCAGTCTTCCAATGTGTTTACTATTACCCGAAAGCCCATAATGTCAGTAAGTTGTTCAAGGGATATTTGTTTATTTTGAATTTTGCGCCAAATTGAAAAAGGTGTTTTTTCTCTTCCTGTTATAGTGGCAGTTATTCCGTTTTGATTTAGTATTTCAATTAATTCTTTAGAAATTGTTTTAAATGTATCATCAGTATTATTTTTAATAAAATTTAATCTTTCTAAAATTAAATCTCTTGCTGGTTTATTAAGGACTGAAAAAGACAAATCCTCTAATTCGTCTCTAATTCTATTCATCCCCATCCTATCTGCTAATGGGGCATAAATTTCCATAGTTTCTTTCGCTTTTCTAATTATTTTATCTTTATCTTTTACAAATTGAATTGTCCTCATATTGTGTAACCTATCAGCAAGCTTGACTAATAAAACTCTTATATCCTTAGATGTTGCTAGAATTAATTTTCTAAAATTTTCAGCTTTAGAATCTGTAGATGCTTTATCCTCTAATGCAGAAATTTTAGTTACACCATCGACTAAATTAGCAACTTCTTCACCAAATTCTTTTTTAACGGTTGCATAAGTTACGTTAGTATCCTCTATCGTGTCATGAAGAAGTCCAGTTGTAATTGTTGCACTATCTAATTTTAATTCTGTTAAAATTTTTGCTACTGCAACTGGATGAATAATATATGGGACCCCCTCTTCTCTTTTTTGGTTTTGATGAGCTTCTAAAGCAAAGTCATATGCCTTACTTAATGACTCTGAATTTAAAAATTTATTGTAAGATTTAATCTGATTAATTAATTCATTATTGTTAATCATGCTTTATTTTAACATTTTTATTTAATCTTGTAATCTCAATCCGAGATTTTTGGCTTAAATTATTTATTAAAAATTGGGCGTTTTTCTTTAAAATTGGATGTGACCATTTAGGATCGATTTCTAAAATCGGATATAAAACA
>CABZFF010000027.1 GCA_902524945.1 uncultured Pelagibacteraceae bacterium | reverse complement strand
CAGTAGAGTGAAAAAAATTTTTTTTTTTTTAAATTTATTAAACTTTTTGTTTATATTACAAATTTTTTCACCGATTAATTTGTTAGGATTTGGAATATATCGATACCACGCTTTGTTATTAGAAATAATATTAATATTTATCATCAGTGCTTTTTTTTTGATAAGCCCTAATAATCTTTGAAACTAGTGGATGTCTTACAACATCGTTATGATCAAACTCAATAATTTTAATCTCGTTCAAATATTTTAATATTTCTTTGGACTTCATTAACCCTGATTGAGACTTATTAATTAAATCAATTTGAGATGGGTCTCCATTTACTACTAACTTAGAATTTTCTCCAATTCTTGTTAAAAACATCTTTATTTGAGTTTCAGTTGCATTTTGTGCCTCATCAAGAATAGCAAAGCAATTTTTCAAAGTTCTTCCTCTCATAAAAGCTAATGGAGCAATTTCTATCTCTCCCGACTCTATTTTCTTATCTATTCTATCCGCTCCAAAAAGTTCGTAGAGTGCGTCATATAATGGTCTTAGGTAAGGATCTACTTTCTCTTTCATATCTCCAGGTAGAAAACCAAGTTTCTCACCAGCTTCCACTGCTGGTCTTGAAAGAATGACTCTCTCTATTTTTTTTTCTATAAGCATTGTAACAGCTACAGATACTGCTAAAAAACTTTTACCTGTCCCAGCTGGTCCCAGAGACATTATAATATCATTTTCTTTAAGTGCTTTAATATAATCTGATTGTTTTTCTGACCTTGCAATAACTGATTTCCTTGGAGTTTTAATTAACTGCTTAAAAGTTTTTATGTTAGACTGATCTAGATCAACATTTTTTTTCACAGATGAAAGTATATCCTCCTTTTCAATAATTTTTGTCAAAAAATACTTATTAATAAGAAATTTTATTGCCTCACAAAATATATTAATATTATCTTTTTGACCTTTACAAGTAATTGAATTACCTCTGAAATAAATACTAGTGCCTGTATATTTGGATAAATCCTTCAAATTTTGATCGAATTGGCCTACAATTGACATCAACATTTCATTGTTAGTGATTTGAATGTTAACCGTTTCTTTGTCTATCTTTTTTATTATTAAATTTTGATCAAGTTTAGTTATCTCAGACATATTTATGCTGCATGCTCTTTTTTTTTAATATTTTTCTCGATTTCGCCAAACAAAGTATTTTGATTGCAACTTACAATCTTAACTTCCTCAAGTTTTCCCTTAAGATTATAATCACTTTTTGTAATTACTGGATTCGAGAACTCATCTCTACCAAAAAATTCATTTGAGTTTTTAATTTTATTTTCGAAAAGCACTTCACTTTTTTTATTAATAAGACTTTTTTTATAATTATACTTAATTTTCTCTGCTGTTTGTTGAAATAAAATAAGTCTTTCTTTTGAAATTTTGTAATTAACTTCATTCATTTTTGCAGCTGGAGTTCCTGGCCTAGCGCTGTAAATAAAAGAATAAGTATTAATAAATTGAACTTTTTTAATAAGCTCTAAAGTCATTTTTGTTTCACCTGGATAACCAATGATAAAATCGCTAGAAAACTTAATCAAAGGATTAATCTTTTTTAATTTAGAAATTAATTTAAGGTAATTCTTCACTGTGTGTTTTCTATTCATACTTTGTAAAATTTTATTGGAACCACTTTGAACAGGTAAATGAATAAAAGGCATTAGTTTTGATAATCTACCGTGAATTTCAATTAGATCTTTTGAGAAATCTGTAGGATGTGATGTTGTATACCTTATTCGTTTGAGCTCTTTAATTTTTGAAATTTCAGAGATTAAGTCAGAAAGTTTTTTTCCTTTAAAATTATAGGCATTTACGTTTTGACCAAGCAATGTAATTTCTTTTGCACCATTCTCTACTAAATTTTTGCTTTCATTAAGTAATTCGTCAACTGGCCTGGAATACTCTTTTCCTCTTGTATAGGGTACAACACAAAATTTACAAAATTTATCGCATCCTTCCTGAATTGTTAGAAATGTAGAAATGTTACTGTTAGTATTTCGAAATACATTTAATGTATCAAATTTATCATTAACATTAAAGTCGGTTAAATTAATCTTTTTGGTGTTCTTTTCAATATTTAGAATTGTTTTATTTATCTGATGATAAGATTGAGGGCCTATAACAGCATCGATATATTTTTCCTTATTTAGTAATATTTCTCCTTCAGCCTGTGCTACACAGCCAGTAACAATCACTATAGGTTTTTTTTTATTTCTAAACTCTTTTTTTACCCTTCCTACATCGTGGTAAACTTTTTCAGTAGCCTTTTCTCGAATGTGACATGTGTTTAAAACATAACAATCCGCATCTTTAAGATTTTCTGTTTTCCTGTAATTGATTTTATTTGCAATATCATAAATACGATTACTATCGTATTCGTTCATTTGACATCCAAATGTTTTTATAAAGATTTTTTTTTCCAAATTATTTTTTTATTTTTGAACCGTATAATTCAAGTTTATGGTCTACAAGTTTATATCCTAACTTTTTAGCAATTTTTTTTTGGATTTCTTCAATTTCCTTGTCAACAAATTCGACTATTTCACCGCTGTTAATATCAATCAAGTGATTATGATCATCATTTATTTCATACCTTGCTTTACCTGCTTTAAA
>CABZFF010000026.1 GCA_902524945.1 uncultured Pelagibacteraceae bacterium | reverse complement strand
AAATTCACTGTGTAATTGCCAATTTTTTTTATTTTTTTTCTTATTAAATTATAACTATATGTATTTTGAAACTGAAAGGAGTTAAGAATATTATTTTTATTAGTTTTATCATTATGATAAAATTTGCTTAGGTGAGTGTTCTCACTCACTAAAGTTCTAATAATACAATACTTTTTTGTTGCTTTTATTAGATTTTTAAGGGCTAAATCAATTGATGGTAAATGTAACAAAACGTTAGAACAAAAAACAATATCAAAATTTTTATAATATTTTCTTGATAGTGAAAATATGTTTTGTGTATCAAAAAAAATACGATCATTTTTTTTATAAAATTTTTTTGCAAAATCTATATATGATTTTGTAACATCAAATCCTGTATACAATATTTGATTATCTATTTTTCTTAAACTTTTGTAAAAGTGACCTGCGGCACAACCAAAATCCAGAACTTTATCTCCTTTTTTATAATATTTTTTTAAAATTTCTGCCAATTGTTTTGCGCATTCCATTTCTGGAAGTGTGCCTTTTACTCTCTGTATAGATCTTTCAATTTCACTCTTATTCTCCCAAATGTTCCAATTTTTACTTTGGTCTTCAAATTTGATTTTAATTTTTTTCATTTTTTTAATGCAAAATTTTATAAACTATTCTTAGTATTTTTAAATTAGATTTTAAACTATTGCCAACACGAGGGCTGTCAATTCTTTTTGTTGTTGAAATATTTATATTTGTAACCCTCAAATTTAATTTAAGAAATATGACTGGTACATCTACTAAAAACATACTATTAGAAATTTTATTTACTATCTTTTTTAAAGATGCAATTTTATACAACTTAAATCCACTCACCGGATCTTTATAGCCAAATTTTAGCCTAAAAATAAGATCAAGCAAATTTTCACTCAATCTATTAAGGCTTTTTCTTTTTCCTATTACTAGATCAAAATCTTTTTTTTTCACGGTATTAAGAATTTTTGGAATGTTGTCTACTGGAAGTTCTCCATCTGCATCTAACGTGAGAATGTATTTTACTCTTTTAAATTTTTTTATTATAAATTTAAATCCTTCTATCAAGGAACGTTCATATCCTAAATTTATCTTATTTTGTTTGAAGTCAATTTTTTCTTTTTTTAATAATTTTTTTGAATTGTCCCTTGATTTATCATCAACAACAAATACATGTCCAAATTTTTTGGCCCTTTTGCAAATATTGATTATTGTTTTTTCCTCATTGAAACAAGGGATCAAAATTACTATTTTGTGTTTTTGCAATTTATTATATCTTCTTTTAAAATATTTTTTGTAATTCTTTTTCCAATAATTTTAAAATCTTCGTGCGGGTTTAAAGCATTTTTTGGACAAGGTCTAAGATATGTTAAATCTTTTCTCTTAATAATTGACCCTTTCTTTAAATCATATTTAGCTCTAATTGATCTTCTTTGAATGATTGAAGAGTCTTTTTCGTTTAATTCAATTTTTTTTTCACCATTTCCTAATGATTTTTCTAATACTCTAGATTGATAAATCATTTCTTTCCAAGTCCTTGGGTTCATCGAAAATTTATGGTCTGGACCCGTACGATTATTATTATCAGTGAAATGCTTTTCAATTACTTTTGCACCAAGCGCAATAGATCCTAAGACTGAATTATTTCCGAATGTGTGATCACTCAACCCTAAAATAACTTGATTACCAAATTTTTTTTTAAAAGTATTTAAAACTTTTAAATTTAGATAAGAATTATTTTCACTACTTGCTGTGTAATTAGTGTTACATTGCATAACCACAATTTTTTTGTTGAATTTTTTTATAGTTTTAACTGCTCGTACAACATCTTCAAGCGAAGATGCTCCAGTAGCAATAATTACTGGTTTTTTTTTATTTGCTATTTTTTTAATAATTTCTAACCATGTTATATCTCCAGAACCAATTTTGTAAGCTGGAATATATTTATTTACTTTATCTACATAATCTAAGTCATAGGGAGCTGTCATAAAATCAATATTATATTTTTTACATTGTTTTTTTAATCCTTTTGTCCATGCAAAATTTATTGAGGCATCTTTATAAACTTGGAATACTGATTTTTTCCATTTCGATTGATGTGATAATTTCTTCTTCAGATTTCTAAATCCTAAATCACTAACAATTGTTTCTGCTTTAAAATGTTGAAATTTAGCGGCGTCTGCACCAGCTTTAGCAGCCAATTTTATTAATTTTAAAGCTCTTTTGTAATTTCCGTCATGATTGGCAGCTATATCTGCAATAAAATAAGTTTTGGATTTGTTGTTTATTGTTTTTTTTCCGATTTTAAATGATAATGACATCTTTCAATTTCCCCATCCTCCATCAATGATTATGTTTTGACCTGTTACATATGAGGATGCGTCACTTGCTAGATAAGCAATAATACCCATGAGATCCTCTTCTGTTGCCATCCTCCCTAATAAAGTTCTGTTATTATAAGCTTTTACAAATTTTTTTGGTTGATCTCTAAATATCCCTCCAGGAGAAATACTATTAACTCTAATATTGGGCGCTAAAGTTGACGAAAGCCATTTTGTAAGTTGTATTAATCCTGCCTTTGCAGATGCATAAGCTGACGAGTTTCCTAAATTTGTTCCCTTATAAATTTTCCAATCTGGTGAATAAACCCCATAAATTGAGGAAATATTAATTATTGATCCATTTCCAGACTGTTTAAGTTTTTTGTAAAGCCCTTGGGATAAATGAAAAGCGCAT
>CABZFF010000025.1 GCA_902524945.1 uncultured Pelagibacteraceae bacterium | reverse complement strand
TTGAGACTAATCCAGATGATAAAAAGTTAATTGACGATTTATCAAAGAAAGTAATTAGTGATTTTATCTCTGAATATGAAAAACTTTCCTCATTATCTAGAGAAACTTTAGAACCTTTAATAAAGTCTCTAATTGATAAATATAAAACTAATTTTAAAGGTGTTGGACAACCTTTAAGAATAGCGCTTGTTGGCTCAAGATTTGGGCCTGGTCTTTATGATATTATTCTCTCATTAGATAAGGCTGAAGTACTTAAAAGACTAAAACAAATTAAATGAGAGACGCTGTATCTTTCAGAACAAGAAAAACTTCTATTTACGATAAAAAATCTAATACTCCTTTTAAAATTAGTAGGTCTAAATTTTTCAACTTTATGAGCTGTAAAAGGTGCTTTTATTTAGATCGTGTTAAAGGACTTAAAGAACCCTCAATGCCTGGATGGGCTCTAAACGTTGCAGTCGATGAATTATTAAAGAAAGAATTTGATCAATATAGAAAAGAACAAAAACCCCATCCTATTATGGTTAAACATAAACTCAACTTTGTTCCTTATCAGCACAAAGATTTAGATATGTGGAGAAATTCTTTAAAAGGTGGCATTTCATATTTGGATGAAAATACAAACCTTATAATTCATGGAGGTATTGATGATATTTGGTTTGATTTAACTGAAAAAAAGTTAGTTGTTGTAGATTATAAAGCTCAATCTTCAACTTATCCTGTAACAGTATCTTCTTATCTCGATGCTGAATGGCATCTAAGTTATAAATTACAGATGGACATTTATGTTCATATCTTAAGAAAAATGAATTTTAAAGTTTCAGACCGAACTTTTTTTTATGTTTGTAATGGAGAAAAAACAAATAATAAATTTGATAATAAAATAGATTTTAAAACTACGTTAATCCCATACCGAGTAAATACTGATTGGATAGAAAAAAAATTAATTGAAATGAAAGATGTTTTAAACTTAGATGAACCGCCTAAAATTGAAAAAACTTGCGAAAAGTGTGCTTATCTTGAAGGTGGAAAGAAATTTTAATTTATCTGTTATTATTTTCATCATCATTGTTAGATGATTGATCTGTGTTAGAAGATTGGTCTGTATTTTCTGATTGAGGTTCCTCTTGAGTAGTTTCTGTTGGAGTTTCCTCTTGAACTGGCTGTTCAGGTTCTGGCTGCGGTTCAGGTGTTGGTTCCTGTGATTGAGCTCTTGCAATATCTGCTGCACTTTGTGGAGATGGCTCTCTTCTCATAAAGAAGTATATTCCAGCAGCAATAACTGCAATAGCACCTAGAATGTACAACATGATATTTACAATACTTAATCCTTCTTTTTCTTCCTCAATTGGTGTTTCTTCTGTAACTGGTTTTACTTCCTCTTCCTCAGGTTTAGCGTCTTGTTCTTGGTTGGCTTCAGCGTTAACTTGTTCTTTTGGCTCTTCAGTTTGAGGAGCTGGTTCTGGCTCCGGTTCTGGCTCCGGTTCTGGCTCCGGCTTTGGCTCTGGTTCTGGTTTCTTTTTAGGCTCAGGGGCAGGTGTTGAAACTTCAGTTTTAGGTGCTTGGGCCACATCTTCTTTATCTTTAATTTGAGGATTTATTACTCCTGTGACCACAAGAATTATTCCAGCAGCTATAACTATAATTGGATCCATGAGTCGGATTCTAAACTTTTGGTTTATTAAATCACCTTTATAAGTGAACAATTTGGGTGCTGTGTGAATAAAAAATACGAAAATATTGAGATTTTAATGATAAAATTTACTCAAAATTTGATAATATCAATTAATGAATTTAATATTTCTATTTTTTTTGACGGCATATATTATTTATTATCTTTTTAGACCTGTAACAAAAAAAGAAATAGAAAAATTTGAAAATCCTGATAACTGGTCAAATATGGGTCTTTAACCCTTTAAGGTGTTCAATTATACTTTCAGATAAAGCTTGTAAATCATAACCACCTTCCAAAAAAGAAATTGCTCTTCCTTTTGAATGAATATTAGCAATTTCAATTATTTTTTTTGTAATCGTAAAAAAATCAACAGATTCTAAGTTTATATTTGCTAGAGGGTCTCTTTTATGGGCGTCAAAACCAGCAGAAATTAAAATAACTTCTGGCTTAAATTTTTCTATAGGAGTTAAAACTTTTTTTTCGAAAATATCTAAAAATTCTTTACTTTTTATACCAGCTTTCAAAGTAGCGTTATAAATATTACCTACACCAGTCTCATTTTCAGCACCAGTGCCTGGAAATAATGGAAATTCATGAGAGGATCCATAAGCAACAGACTTATCTTTAAAAAAGATTTCTTGGGTTCCGTTACCATGATGAACATCAAAATCAATAATAGCTACTTTTCCTATATTGTGTTTTTTTTGTAAATATCTCGCTGCAACTGCAACATTATTAATGAAACAAAAGCCATTAGCTCGAACAGTTTCTGCATGATGTCCTGGGGGTCTAACTGCACAAAAAACTCGCTCATTATTTTTAATTAGATCATCACAAGCAGCAATACCTGAACCACAGGATCTTAAAATTGCATTTTCACTATTAGGACATAACATTGTATCTGCGAAAGGCTCTTTCTCAACACCGATAATTCCTTCTTTTGGAATATTAGCAAATATCTGTTCAATATGTTTCTTAGGATGCACTAATGAAACTATCTCTAAATCCACCTTAGGAGCCTCTTTAAACTCTACTTTTAAATCGGATGATTTAATAGATTTTAGAATACTATCTAATCTTTCTTTTCTCTCTGGATGACCTTGTCCATTAAATTTTAGTAAACAATCTGGATGACTGTATACAATCATTTTAAATTTTTAATTTTTCCGCCGTCTATTGAAAAGTTTTTAAAATTTGAATCTTTATCTGTAATCAGTTTATAAACTAAATTTGCGACTTCTTCAGGTTTTGTAGGTCTTTTAATTTTCTCGATTTTGCACCTTTGTTTTAAGATTTGTTTAACGCTTCTTTTAAATATTTTTGCGTCTGTTTGTAGAAGTTTTTCTAGTCTGCTTGTTAATGTCATACCTGGATGAATTATCGATACAGAAACTTTATCAATTTTACCTTGCATAGCTAAAGCTTTTGAAAAATTATTTAATGCTGAATTAACAGCGCCGCCTATCATAAACGTATTTGAAGGATTTTTAGCGGCCCCACCTCCAATATTAATAACTTTTCCTTTGCTTCTTTTGAGGGCAGGCCAAAAAGCTCTGCTTAATCTTACTGCGGCTTTAAATTTTAAATTAAACCCATCTTCCCAGATATTATCATTTAAATTTAAAAATTTTCCTCCCTTTGTTGCCCCTGCTACATTTAT
>CABZFF010000024.1 GCA_902524945.1 uncultured Pelagibacteraceae bacterium | reverse complement strand
AATACAAAGACCTCAAAAAAGTCAGCAATGAGTATGAACAATATGAGGCTAAAGCTCGATTAAATTTAATCAATAAAATTTATCAAACTCATGATAATAATCTTAACGAAAAATACAAAGTTGAATTAAATCAAAGGACAATACAACGAGTTAAAAATTCATTTTAATGCGAATAAATAAAAATTTTAAAGATTTTAAGAAAAATCATATTAGAAAAATTAATCAGATTTTATTTAAATCTTTTGATTGTAATAATTATTATAAGATTGAGAACCTTTATAAATTCCTTTTAGCCGAGAAAAATAGTTTTATTTTTGAGTCTGTTGAAAAAGGTGTTATCAGAGGAAGGTACACGATAATTGGATTAAATCCTGACAAAATATGGGACATTAATAATAACAAAATAACGTTAAATTTTGGTGGAAAAAAAATTAAGATAAAAACAAATCCATTAAAATATTTAAATAAGCTCATAAAGGACTTCAAGATTAAAACGCCTAAAAGATTGCCTTCAATGGCTTCAATGTTAGTTGGATATTTTTCTTATGATATAATTAGATATATCGAAAAAATTCCAAACAAATGCAAAGATGATTTAAAAATCCCTGATGTAAGACTATCTCGGCCGAAAAATTTAATCATATATGATAATTTGAAAAAAAAAATTCACTATGTTGAAAATGTGTATGGCGATACAAAAATAAATAATTACGAAGATACTTATAATTCAATCCTTAAAAAATTTGAATTATATAAAAATTTTGAAAATATAAAACTTCCAAATCAATTTTCTTTTAAACCAAATAGAAGCACAATTAAATCAAATACCTCAAAAGAAAAATTTAAAAATTTAGTTAAAAAAGCAAAAGGATACATTAAAAAGGGAGATATATTTCAGGTGGTGCTGAGCCAAAGATTTGAAAGAAAAATTAATAAAACCCCTATAGAAATTTATAATCACTTAAGAAAATCAAACCCTTCGCCATTTATGTTTTATTTTAATTACAAGGATTTTAGTGTTCTCGGAAGTAGTCCAGAAATATTAGTTCGACTTAGAAAAGGTGAAATTACTATCAGACCTATAGCAGGTACAAGACCAAGAGGAAGAACCTCAAAAGAGGACGATAGATATGTATCTGATCTACTTAAAGATAAAAAAGAATTAGCCGAGCACCTAATGCTATTAGATCTAGGAAGAAATGACGTAGGAAAAGTCGCTAAAGTTAATACAGTCAAAGTAACTGAAAAATTTAAAGTAGAAAAATACTCTCATGTAATGCACATAGTTTCAAATGTAATTGGAAAGTTCAATAACCAAACCTCCATTTTTGAAACACTATTATCCGGCTTTCCTGCGGGAACAGTTAGTGGTGCTCCAAAAATTAGAGCAATGGAAATAATCGACGAACTTGAAAAAAACAAAAGAAAATTATATGCAGGTGGAATTGGTTACTTCACCCCTAATAATGAATTTGATACCTGTATTGCTCTTAGAACAGCTCTTATTAAAAAGAATAAATTTTACGTTCAAGCCGGAGCAGGAATCGTAGCTGATAGTAGCCCTGAAAAAGAATATGCAGAAACAGTAAATAAAGCTAAAGCTTTGATGAGAGCAGTAGAGTAAATGAAAATTTTATTAATAGATAATTACGATAGTTTTACTTACAATCTATTTCATTATATTTTAAAAATTAAGAGAAATGTTGAAGTAATTAGAAACGATAAGATCGATGGAAAAACAGTTTTAAGAAAAAAATATGATAAAATTGTAATATCTCCAGGACCTGGAAATCCAAATCAAGCTGGAAATTGTCTTAAAATTGTAAAAGAAGTATATAAAAAGATCCCCATACTTGGAGTTTGCTTAGGTCATCAAATTATAGGTCAAGTTTTTGGTGGAAAAATAGTTAATGCTAAAAATTTAATGCACGGAAAAACAAGTAAAATTAGCCATTTATTTGAAGTTGTAATTCAAAAAGAACTTTTATAGAACATAGATGTACAATGTTTGTTCTATGCTTACAAAAAAACAAAAAAACTTATTAATATTCATCAATAAGAAGATTAGATCTTCAGGGATTTCTCCGTCTTATGAAGAAATGAAGAATTCACTCAACCTTAAGTCGAAATCAGGAATACATAGATTAATTTCTGCATTAGAAGAAAGAGGTTTTGTTAAGCGATTAGCACATAAAGCAAGAGCGTTAGAAGTGGTAAAATTACCAGAAAACGCGAGCGCAAATGATATATTTAATACATTTACACCAAGTGTAATTAAAGGTGGATTAGATAAGAATGATAGTAGATCTACTGATGTATCAGTTTTAGGGAGTATCGCCGCTGGTACACCAATTGAAGCTATCCAACAAGAAGTTGATAGAGTAGCTTTGCCAGAAGATCTTCAAAATAATGGTGAGCACTACGGTCTTAAAGTAAGAGGTGACTCAATGATTGAAGCAGGAATTGCTGATGGTGATACAGTTATTATAAAAAAAGTTTCCAATGTAGATAGTGGTCAGATTGCAGTAGTCTTGATAGACGACCAGGAAGCTACGTTAAAAAGAGTGAGAAAAAAAGGAAACACTATCGCTCTTGAAGCAGCAAATCGAAACTACGGAACTAAAATTTACGCTGCAAATAGAATAAAAATTCAAGGTAAACTTGTTTCTTTATATAGAAACTTTCATTAAAATAGTCTAATTAATATAAATGTCTTTTAATTGTAGGTTTGCGCCCTCTCCTACTGGGCCTCTTCATATTGGCGGAGTTCGAACAGCTTTATTCAATTGGCTTTTAGCAAAAAAAAACAAAGGTAAATATTTTCTAAGAATTGAAGATACTGATAAAGAAAGATCTAAAGAGGAATTCAAAAAACAAATTATTGCATCTTTAGCTTGGCTTGGTATTGAGCATGATGGAGATGAGTATATTCAATCTAAAAATATATCTAAACACGTTACAGTTGCAGAGGAATTGTTAAAAAAAGGTTTTGCCTACAAATGTTATTGTTCTGAGGAAGAAATAAATGAGCAAAAAGAAAAATGTAAAAAACAAGGAATACCATATGTTTATAATAGAAAATGGAGAGATGCCAAAGATTTAAAAATTCCTGAAGGAGTAAAACCGGTAATAAGATTTAAAAGTAAAATATCAGGGAATACGATTATAAAAGATTTAGTTCAAGGGGAAAGAAATATTTCAAATTCTACTATTGAGGATTTTGTAATTCTAAGAAAAGATAAAACTCCAACATATCAGCTCTCAGCCACGGTTGATGACCATGAAATGAAGATAACTCATGTTATTAGAGGAGATGATCATATGATCAATTCTTTTAAACAGAGGCAAATTTACGAAGCAATGGATTGGGAGGTTCCAAACTTTGCACACATTCCTTTAATTCATAGTGAACAAGGAAAAAAATTGTCAAAAAGGGATAATGCTTCCACTCTTGAAGATTATATTAAAATAGGGGTTATATCAGACGCTTTAAGGAATTATTTATTAAGATTGGGATGGTCTTATAAAGATAAAGAAATTTTTACAAAGCAAGAA
>CABZFF010000023.1 GCA_902524945.1 uncultured Pelagibacteraceae bacterium | reverse complement strand
TTTAAAACTAATGGATGGTCAAACACTTTCTTGCCTAAGAAATTCTTAGCCCAAAAATATACAAATAAAAGATTAATGAATTCAAAAGAATTAGTAAAAATGTTAGGAAAATCTTATAAAAATCCAAACGTTAATTTAGACATTGATTTTTCCGTCTCCAAAGGAGGCTATAGATTAAGACCGCATAGAGATGATGTCACAAGACTTTATAATTTTTTAATTTATCTAAATGATATACCTAAAAAGAATGGTGGATCATTAACAATATTTAAAAAAAAAGCAGATAAAAAAATTAGAAAAAGCTTTAAAAGGTTTCCTAGTATTTCAGAATTAACAAAAGTTAAAGAATTTATTCCTTCTAAGGGTAGTATTATATTCTTTCAATCTACTCCAAATTCTTATCATGGAGTAACTTTATTTAAAGAGAAAAAAGGCGAAAAAAGATTTTTTATTTATGGAAGTTATGCGTTAAGTAAACCTGTCGTTTGGAAATACAAAAATGTAAGCTATCTTCCAAAAATTAGAAATACCAATAAAAAATTACTCACATCAAGTCACGACTCAGACTATTTTTTGAAAGAAGCCGTTTAATGGAAAAGTTTAAAATATTAATCAGAAATTATCCTTTTATTGCATTCATAATAGCTTTTTGCATTCTTGCCCTTGTGCCTTCTGTTATTTTTACAGACGTGTACCAATCGCATTTAGCAACGTTAATTTTTGTTAATATCGTTGTTGCAGCTGGTTTAAATATTGTAAAAGGGTTTTGTGGTCAAGTAACAGTCGGTCACGTCGGACTATTTGCTGTTGGTTCCTACACAGCTGGTACTTTATTTCTCTATTTGGGTTTAGGCTTTTGGGTAACTTTACCAATAGCTATAATAGTTACTGCATTTTTTGGAGTAGCAATGGGTATACCATCATTTAGATTAGAAGGCCCTTATTTAGCCTTAGCAACATTAGGTGGAGGTGAGGCAATAAGATTATTTATTGAAAACGGAAACTTTTTTAGATCTACATTTGGTATTTCAGATATCCCAACACCTTCTTTAATGGGTTACAACTTCGACTCTCCAGATAGATATTATTTTATCTCAATGACAATAATGATTATAGCGGTTTACTTCTCATTCAGTATTTTAAGATCTGGAGTTGGAAGAGCTTTTATGTCTATAAGAGAGGATCCAATTTGTGCTGCAGCTGCTGGAATTAATGTAAAAAAATATAAAATCTTAGCTTTTATTTTAAGCGCTATGTTTGCTGGTGCGGCAGGTGCAGTTTATGCTCACATGCCTCCAGGATACATTCATCCTAATAATTACACGGTTATAGAGATGGTAACTTTCTTAGCTATGGTTGTTCTAGGAGGTCTCGGCCATATTTGGGGTGGAATTATTGGCGCTATAGTCATTACAATTGTTTATGACTTAACTAGACCATTATATAAATATCAGCTTTTAATATTTGGTTTAACGATTGTATTAACTATTTTATTTATGCCAAAGGGTTTAGGCGGTTTTATTGACAGATATTTCTTAGAAAAGAGATTTAAAAAGAAAACTGGAACAGAAAAAACAACATGATTTTAAAAACTAAACAACTATCTAAATCATTCGGTGGCTTGAAAGCTATTAATAAAGTTGATTTTGAACTTCCAAAAAATGAAATTAGAGGAATAATTGGACCCAATGGCTCAGGTAAAAGTACATTTTTTAATTTAGTTTCAGGAATCTATGATAGCGATCCTGGAAGCTATATTGAGTTTGATGGTCATGATATTACTTTTACACCTCCACATGAGATAGCTAGTTATGGTTTATCAAGAACGTTTCAATTACTAAGACTTTATCAAGATATGACAGTTATAGACAATGTTATGTCGGGATATCATACTAGAGTTCCTTACAAGTTTTTCGATGCAGTTATAGGAAGAAAAAAAATCTGGGATCAAGAAAGAGCTATCAAAGAGGAAATGATGGAACTCCTTTCTTTTGTAGGATTAGCAGACTATGCAGAGCTAAATGCTAGTGAGCTTTCTGGCGGTCAGAGAAGATTATTAGTTTTAGCAAGAGCAATCGCTATGAAACCAAAATTACTAATGTTAGACGAACCAGCTGCAGGTTTATCCCCAGTCAACGTAGACAATTTAATGAAAATTATTATGCAGCTAAAAGAAAAATATGGCCTTACTCTTATTATTATAGAGCATATTTTAAAAGTCGTAATGGATACTTGTAATTCAGTAACTGTTTTTGACCATGGTCAGAAAATTGCAGAGGGCACTCCAGCTCAAGTTAAAGATGATAATGCTGTAATCGAAGCATATTTAGGTAAAAAAATGGATGATGAAGAAATGAGAAAGGCCCTTGCAGTTTAAATCGAATTTGGTAAGGTTTAATTATTGATCAATTCAATGGTCCAAAATATAAAAAAAATCTTTAACAAACAAGGCTTTATAAGACTTAAAGGCGTATTAGATTATAAAGAAGATTTAGAACCAGTTTTAAATGATATGGCATTTATTATGGACAGACTTATCCATAGATTTGTACCAAAGAAAGATAAAGTTAAAGTTTTAAAATATAATTTTAAAAGAAAATATTCTTACTTAGTAGGGTTAAGAATTTCTGAATTAGATCAATATTTTAATATAAGACTTGCTCAGAACAATATAAATGCCAACAGTGATTTTTTTGCAAGTCAATCAATATGGAATTTAATTAAAAATAAAAAGATTTTAGATAAGATTGAAAAAATTCTAGGACCCGAGATATCTTCTAATCCTTGCCAGAATTCAAGAATAAAACAACCTGAAAAAAGAATTTTAAGTAAAAATATTCATGATGGTTTAGTTGGTAGAACTCCATGGCATCAAGATGCCGGCGTAATGAATAAAAAAGGACAGAAAGGCACTGAATTAGTAACATGTTGGATACCTTTTACTAAAACAAGAATTGAAAATGGCTGTATGCTTGCTGTAAAAGAAAGTCACAAATATGGATTAGTTAATCATGTTACAGGCAGCAAAGGGCAGGTAGAAATAAAAGGTAAAGAGATTATTGATAAATTGCCAACAGTTGCTCTTGAAGCAGATGTTGGAGATATAATATTATTAAATAAATATTTACTCCATTGTTCGCTTCCAAACAAATCTAAAAATTTTAGAATAAGTATGGATTTAAGGTTTAACAAAGCTGGTCAACCCTCAGGAAGAGACCCATTACCTAATTTTATTATTAGAAGCAAAAATAAAAATAAAATTAAAATACAAAACTATAAGCAATGGATTGCTTTATGGGAAGAAGCTAAAGTAAAATGCATTCCAAGAAAATGGTCTTATAAATATCCCCTTCCTACTTTCAAAGGATCTGAAAGAGATTTACCTAATATTATTTAATGAATTCAAAATTATCGGAGAAGAATTATCTTCCCGAATTCTTTCTAGCTTGCCTTGGGTATTTTTTATTTGTAACTCAAGACGCAATAGTAAAATATATTGCTGAAGATTACGACATAATACAGATAATTTTCGTTAACTCCTTGTTTGCTCTTATACCTATTATTTTGTATACCCAAACCCTCGATGGCTGGAAAGAACTAAAGGGTGCTAATTTAAAAATTCATTTTTTTAGAACTTTAACGATGGTATTAGCCGTTTTTTTTGCCTACACAGGATTCTATTTATTACCAATGGTTACTATGTACAGTATTGTATTTTTAATACCGTTATTAATAACCATCGGATCGGTTTTATTTTTAGGTGAAGTTGTTAGATGGAAAAGATTTACTGCTATAGTAATTGGTTTTATTGGAACACTTATTTCTATTAATCCTTTTGGAGCCGAAATTAACAGTTACGTATTTATAGCTTTGCTGTGCCCAA
>CABZFF010000022.1 GCA_902524945.1 uncultured Pelagibacteraceae bacterium | reverse complement strand
AAAAATAAAAAGCATGTTGTAACAGCTAATAAGGCTTTGATCGCTAAATATGGTGATCAATTATCTAAAATTGCTGAAAAAAAAAAAGTGAATTTAGAATTTGAGGCGTCAGTTTGTGGTGGAGTACCAATTATAAGATCTTTAAAGGAAGGTTTGATAGCCAACAAAATAAATAAAGTTTTTGGAATATTTAATGGTACTTCAAATTATATACTTTCTTCGATGGATAAGGAAAATAAATCTTTTAACGAAGTTTTAAAAAAAGCTCAAAAATTAGGATATGCAGAGTCAAATCCTACATCAGATCTAAATGGAGATGATGTAGCATCAAAATTGAAAATCTTGTCATCCCTATGTTTTAATTCATTTTTGAATAAAAATATCCATGTTGAAGGAATAAAAGATATAGACAAGGATGATATAAGTTATACTAAGAGACTTGGTTATAAAATTAAATTGCTAGGCTATGCTGAACTTATAGGAAAAAATATCTTTCAAAGAGTTCACCCAACATTAATAAGAAACAGTTCCTATGTAGGAAGCATTGATGGCGTTTTAAATGCTATTATCATAGATGGAAATCCAGTTGGCCAAAGTATAATACAAGGCGAAGGAGCAGGTCCTGCCGCAACAACATCTGCATTAATTTCTGATATTTCATCTATTTTAAGAGGAAACATTAAATTTCCTTTTTCAATATCAAATAAAGAAAGAAAAAACTTAAGGTTTAAAGATATATCAGAACGTTTTTTTTCTGCTTACTTTAGATTTAATGTAACTGATAAACCTGGTGTTTTGTCAAATATCACTCAAATTTTTTCAAGAAATAAAGTTTCTATAAAAAGATTAGTTCAAGACCCGAATAAAAATAAAAGTTCATCATCAATTATAATCATAACTCATCCTTCAAAAGACAAATCACTTAATAAAATTATTCAAACTATTAATAAAAGATCTTACGTAAAAAAAAGATCTAAATTGATAAGAATAGCTGACGAATAAATGTCAATAGATCATAAATTTTTAAATCTATTCATTAAAGTCACCGAAAAGGCAGCAATTGGAGCCTCAAAGTTTATAGGTAAAAATGATAAAATTGCCGCTGATAAAGGCGCTGTCGATCCAATGAGAAGAGAGTTAAACAAAATTAATATGGAAGGAACAATAGTTATCGGTGAAGGGGAAATGGATGAGGCTCCCATGTTGTACATTGGCGAAAGATTAGGAACGTTAAATGGACCTAAATTTGACATTGCAGTGGATCCATTAGAGGGAACAAAATTCACAGCAAACAACCAACCAAACTCTTTCTCAGTTATAGCAGTCGCAAAAAAAGGTGATTTATTATCAGCTCCTGACACTTACATGGAAAAAATAGCAATAGGATCAGATTTACCTAAAGATTTAATAGATATTGATAATGGAGTAGAAAAAAATATTCAAATACTAGCTGAAGCAAAAAAGAAAAAAGTTTCAGAAATAAATGCATGTGTAATGAAAAGACCAAGACATGATGAAATCGTTAATGTAATGAACAAGCTAGGGGTAACTATAAATTTTATAACAGATGGTGATATAGCTGGTGTTTTGAGTGTAATAGGAAAGAAACCGAAAAATGATATTTACTATAGCACAGGTGGAGGCCCAGAAGGAGTTTTAGCAGCATCAGCACTATCTTGCTTTGGAGGTCAAATCCAAGGTCGTTTAGTTTTAAATGAAGAAGAAAAAATCAGAGCAAAAAAACTTGGGATATCTGATTTTAAAAAGAAATATAATATTGAAGATATGATAAAAGGAGATGTTATATTCTGTGCGACTGGTGTAACAGATGGAGACTTAACTAAGGGAGTAAAGGACCTCGGTAATGAATTTGAGGTTACAACTTTTGCATTGCATAAAAGTAAAAAGATTAACAAAATAATTAGAAATATATACAATAAATGATTTCAAATTCAGTAAGTAACAAAAACTGGATTTTTAAAAAATACAATGAACAAGATGTTATATTTTACAAAGAAAATTATTCATTAGATGAATTAACATCAAAGCTTTTATCAATTAGAAACATCAAAAAAGAAGACGTTCAAACTTTTTTAAACCCGTCTATAAAGAACTTCTTGCCTAATCCTGAGATTTTAAAGGATATGCAAAAATCAGCAAAAAGAACAATACAAGCGATTTCTCAAAAGCATAAAATTGGCATTTTTGGTGATTATGATGTTGATGGAGCTTCGGCAACAGCATTACTTGGGAATTTTTTTAACTCAATAAATGTTCCTTACGAAATTTATATACCAGATAGAAAAAAAGAAGGCTACGGACCTTCTGCTAAGTCTTTTAAACAATTAATAGATAACGGTACTAAATTGATCTTCACTGTTGATTGTGGGACATTATCATTCGATGCTATAGATTACGCATCTAATAATGACATTGACGTAATTGTTCTTGATCACCACCAATCAGAAATAAATTTGCCTAAAGCTCACTCTATAGTAAATCCAAATAGGTTAGATGATAAATCTGATTTAAAATACTTATGCGCTGCTGGAGTTACATTTATGTTTTTAGTTTCTTTAAATAAAGAACTTAGATCAACTGATTGGTTTATCAAATCAAAAATTACAGAACCAAATTTGCTTGAATACTTAGATTTAGTAGCTCTAGGAACAGTTTGTGACGTTGTTCCTTTAGTTGGTTTAAATAGAGCAATTGTTTCACAAGGATTAAAAATTTTAAAATCAAAAAAAAATCTTGGGTTAAAAACATTATTTGATATTTGTAATATCCAGGGTAAGCCAAATGTTTATCATATTGGGTACCAACTAGGTCCAAGAATTAATGCTGGAGGTAGAGTAGGAAAGTCTTCTCATGGTGCAAATTTATTAATTAGCAATAATCCCAAAGATGTTTTCAAAATTGCAACCGAGTTAGATCATTTTAATAAAGAGAGGCAAATTTTGGAAAAAGATCTAACGGATAAAATTTTAAAGAATTTAGGTAATAAAACACATGAATCAGTAATAGTCATTTTTGGAAAAAATTGGCATGAAGGAGTAATTGGAATAGTTGCATCTAGAATTAAAGATAAATTCAATAAACCAGTAATTATTATTACAATAGACGAAAACGGTATCGGAAGAGCATCAGCTAGATCTATCGTAGGTTTTGATATTGGATCGGTAATTATTTCTGCTGTTCAAGAAAATATTCTAATTAAAGGAGGAGGACATAAAATGGCTGGGGGATTTACAATAAAAACTGAAAATGTTGAAAAATTTAAAAAGTTCATTTTAAAAAAATTTGAAAGATTGAGCAATAATAACACTAATATAAAACCTTTATATTTAGATAGCGTAATAGCCCCAACCGCATTAAATGTTGATTTTTATAATAAGGTTAACACACTTGCTCCTTTTGGTTCAGGAAATCCAGAACCAAAGTTTGTTCTAGAAAATATGAGATCTATTAATAATAAGATTATAAATGAAAAACATATAAAATCAGTTTTACTTGGATTAGATGGATCAACAGTAAAATCAATAGCATTTAACTGCTTTGAAAATGTAATTGGGGCATATTTGCTTAAAAAAGATAAAAAATTATTTAATATTGCTGGTAAATTATCCCTAAACGAGTGGCAAGGGCAATTAAATGTGGAGTTTATTATCGATGATATTTCTGTTAATAAGACACTCAAAAATACGGTCCCATCGTCTATCGGTTAGGACAGTTGGTTTTCATCCAACAAAGAGGGGTTCGATTCCCCTTGGGACCGCCAAAAAAAATGCATAAAATAGCAATTATAGAAAAAATTCATCAAGACGGTATAAATTTATTAAAAAATAATTCAGATTTTGAATTTGAAATAATCGAAGATGCTTCTGAAGAAAATTTAATAAAAGTACTTCCTAATTTTGATGCATGTACACTTAGAGTTTCTGAATTAAATGAAAAAATTCTATCGAAATGTAAAAATTTAAAGGTTATATCGAGACATGGTGTTGGATACGATAATGTTGATTTAAATTATATTAAAAAAAACAAAATAGCTTTATTGATAACTGCAACTGCAAATGCAATAGCTGTAGCAGAACATGTAATTTACATGATGCTATGTATATCTAAAAGCATTAATAAATATGACCAAGAAGTTAGAGTTGGAAATTTTAAGGAGAACGCATCTATAATCAAAACTCTAGAACTTTTTAACAAAGAGATACTAATAGTTGGGTTTGGAAGGATAGGACAAAGTTTAATAAAAAGATGTAAAGGGTTTGAAATGAAAGTTAAAGTATTCGATCCTTTTGTCAAAAAAGAGACCATTGAAAGTTTCGGAGGACAAAAAATTGAAAATCTTGATGAGGGATTAAAAATTTGTGACTATGTTTCTTTACACGTCCCATTAAATGAAAAAACTAAAAATTTAATTGATTATTCTAAACTAATGAATATGAAAAAAGAGGCAATCATAATTAACACAGCAAGAGGTGGAATTATAAACGAAAATGATTTAGATAAGGCATTAAGAGAGAATATAATCTTTGGAGCAGGATTAGATGTTTTTGAAAAAGAACCTGTAGACAAAAATAATCC
>CABZFF010000021.1 GCA_902524945.1 uncultured Pelagibacteraceae bacterium | reverse complement strand
GATGAAAGAATTAAACAAAGTTTTGTACGATATTTTATTAAAAATTAATAAATCAAAAATTGACTCTTTCGAGTTAAGTGAAATGTTAATATCAAAGTATTTTCAAGATCTCGCTGGTATAAATAATGTAAAATATCAAGAATTTGAAAGATATTTCAAGAATTTTTACGATTTTTGTTTTGAATTATCACCAGATAGTATGTTAAGAGAGGCAATAAATTTTAAATAATATTATGGCAGTTCCTAAAAGAAAAACGTCTGTATCAAAAAAAAGAATGAGAAGATCTCATCATAAAGTTATATCATCAAATATAATTGAAGATAAAAAAAGCGGTGAGTATAAACTTTCACATCATATTGATTTAAAATCCGGTTATTATAACGGCAAAAAAATCTTAGATATTTAATATTTTCTAATGAACAAAAAAATTTCTATTGCAATTGATGCAATGGGTGGTGACAACGCCCCAGATAAAACTATTGAAGGAGTAAAATTTTTTTTAAATAAATATAAATCTAATGACGATTTTACCTTAAAGATTTTTGGAGAAGAGAAAAAAATTTACGAAAAATTGAAAAAATATAATATTTTCTCTAACAAAATAAAAATTATTCATTCATCATCTGTAATCTCAGATAAGGAAACACCATTAACTGCTGTTAAAAATTCAAGAAATACAAGCATGTGGAATTGTATTAAATCTCAAACCGAGGGCGAATCAGATATTAGTTTATCTGCTGGTAATACCGGAGTATTATTAGTTATATCAAGAATGATCCTAAAAATGATTAATGAAGTTAGCAAACCAGCCCTAGCAGGACTTTGGCCTAATCAAAAAGGTATGAATGTAGTCCTGGATTTGGGAGCAAATATTGAGTGTAATGAAGATAACCTAGTAGATTTTGCTGAACTTGGCTCCGCATTGTACAAATCATTATTTCCAAAAGATACACCGCTGGTATCATTATTAAATATTGGATCTGAAGAAATAAAAGGAACTGAAACTTTAAAAAAAACATATAAAAAATTAAATGATTTAAGCAATGATAATAATTTTATATTTAATGGTTACATCGAAGGAAATGAATTGATGGATGGAAATTCTAATGTAATTGTAACAGATGGATTTACAGGAAATATTGCTCTTAAAACTGCGGAAGGAACAGCAAAATTTATTACTAAAAATTTAAAAAATGCTTTAAAAGAAAATTTACTCTCTAAAATTTCTTTAATTTTTTCTTTTTTTTCTTTAAAAAAATTTAGAAATAAACTTGATCCTAGAAAATATAATGGTGCAATTTTTTTAGGTCTTAACGGTCCTGTAGTAAAAAGTCATGGAGGAACAGACTCCTTGGGTTTTTACCATTCAATTGATCTTTGCTATAAGATAGTTAAAGGGAATTTAATGCACCAAATAAAACATAATCTCAATAATTTGAAAAGTGATAAGTAAATCATTAAAAAAAAAAGATATATATAAAAAGTTTTATGAAGAAGTAGGTATCTCTGAGTCAACTTCAAAAAAAATACTAAATGATTTAATTGATATTTTGAAAATTTGTATAAGAAAAAATGATTTGAACTTAAAAAATATCGGAACATTTAAAGTAGTAAAAAAAAATAAAAGAATAGGTAGAAATCCGAAAACAAAAGAAGAATTTATTATTTCTGAAAGAAACTCTATTATTTTTATAGTCTCCAAAAACTTACTGAAAAAAATTAATCAAAACTAGTGTCTAAATTAATTACAATTAGTGAACTATCTAAAAAATTAAATTTAATAGATAAAAATAATAAAAAACCCTTAAATCATACTTTAAGGTTCTGGGAAAAAGAATTTAAAGAAATTAAACCAAAAATTATTAATAAAAGAAGATACTATTCAATCGATCAAGTTGAAAAGATTAAAATCATTAAATTTTTATTGAAAGATAAAGGAATGACCATAAAGGGTGCTAAAAAAGTTTTAAATTTTAACAGAAATGACCTTGACGTTACTGTTTTGGATAGTTTAAAAGCTGAATATTATAAAAAAGATTTTAAAGAAAAAAGTAAAAAAATACTTGATAAGATTAAAAAATTAAAAAACTATGGCAAAAAAAACTCATATTAAAGTTAGAATGGTCCCTGAGTCTAATCCCGACAGTAAATTTATATACTATGCAAAAAAACCTACAAAAGGCGAGAAGGCAAAAGACAAACTTAAATTAAAAAAATATAATCCAAATACGAGGAAACATGAGTTTTTTATTGAAAAAAAACTCCCTCCTCACAGTAAATAATTATTTTTTTTTAAAATTTCTATATTCGTATTCTATAAAAGCTTTTATCATTGAAATCCAAATCCTACTAGTGATTTTAGGGTCAATTTTTTTTTTCTTAGATTTCTTTTTTATATTTTGTAAAATAATTTTTATTCTTTTTTTATCTACTATATTTTTTTTAAATTTTTTATTTTTAAGTACTTGATCAACATATAGAGTTCTTTTCTTAATAATATTAAGAAGAACATCATCTAATTTGTCCAATTTCTTTCTTAATTTTATTATATTATTGTTTGTCATAGCGACATTTAAATCATTAAAATAAATTAAAATACATATATATATTAAATTTCATGTTCCCACACGATAAAAAATTAAACAAATTATTTGATAGATGGCTTTTAACTAGTCTTGTCTTAGTATTTTCTATGATAGTTCTTGGTGGTTTAACCAGATTAACTGGATCAGGTTTATCAATCACACAGTGGGAATTATTTAAAGGTATTTTGCCGCCTTTAAGTGATGATGCTTGGGAAAGTTATTTTAATTTATATAAAGAAATTCCTCAATACAAGATGTTAAATTATTCAATGGATCTCCCAGAATTTAAGATAATATTTTATTGGGAATATTTTCATCGAATTCTTGGTAGATTAATTGGAATTTTCTTTTTAATTCCGCTTTTATATTTTCATTTTCTTAAAAATTTAAGTTTTAAAAGATTGTTACCGTATTATTTAATTTTATTATTAATAATTATTCAAGGATTTCTTGGTTGGTATATGGTTGAAAGTGGTTTAGTTAATAATACATCTGTTAGTCATTTCAGATTATCAGCTCATTTAATGACAGCTATATTAATAATTTCACTAATATTTTGGCAAATTTTAAATAATAGAAATAAGCAAATTAAATCTTTTTTTATTATTTCAAAAAAAAAATTGCCGTTCTTGATATTGATTTTATTTCTTTTTTTACAAATTACATTTGGTGCTTTTGTTTCAGGTTTAAATGCTGGAAAACTACATCAAACTTGGCCACTAATGGGATATAGTTATTTTCCTGATGATCTTCAAATAAACAAAATAATAGATCTACTTAATTTTAACGATCATTCTTTAGTTCAATTTTACCATAGAAATATTGCTTATCTTATTAGTATTTATATTTTGATATTAACTTTTGTGACATTTAAAAGAAAAGAGACACAATTATACAAACCTTCAGGTTTATTACTGATAGTATTATTTATTCAAGTATTTTTAGGGATTTATACATTGCTGAGCGATCTTAATATTTTCATTTCATCTGCTCATCAAATTACCAGTGTAATACTGATATTAACTGCATTAAATTTATATTACTATACGATAAAATAAATTGACTTTATAAATTATTCTTTGTATCAATCGCCAACATTATGACACCATTTATTAAAAAAAAAGATTTAAAAAACGATTGGTATATTATTAATGCCGAAAATATTGCTGTGGGAAGACTTGCGTCTTTTATATCAAAAGTTTTAAGAGGTAAAAATAAGACGACTTTTAACCCTCATATTGACAATGGAGATTTTGTGGTGGTTACAAACACAGATAAAATTAAGTTTACAGGAAAAAAATTTAGAAATAAAAAATATTTTAAACACACAGGACATCCTGGTGGTATTAAAGAATTTTCTCCTTTATCTCTAATGGAAAAAAATAAGAGCCAGGACATACTAAAACTAGCAGTAAAAAGAATGTTACCTGGTGGACCTCTTGCAAAAAAACAACTTACAAAATTAAAGATTTATAATAAAGAAACGCATCCACATAATGTACAAAATCCAAAATTAATTAATTTTGAGAAATTAAATAGAAAAAATTCTGTAAAATAATGAATAATACTCAATCTCAAATTAAACCGAAAAAAATTAAACTTGATTTTAAAGATAGCAAGTATGCTACAGGTAGAAGAAAAAAATCTGTTGCAAAAGTTTGGATTAAAAAGGGATCAGGTAATATTCATGTAAATGGATTAAAAATGAACCAGTATTTTAAAAGACCAGTACATCAGATCATTGTAACACGACCACTTAAAATCTCTGAAGTTGCATCTGCTTACGATGTTAAATGTTCAGTTAAAGGTGGAGGTTTATCCGGTCAAGCAGGAGCAATTATATTAGGAATTTCTAAAGCATTAATAGCACATGATGAAAATTTGAAGAAAAACCTTAAAAAAGATAAACTTACCACCAGAGACTCAAGAGTTGTTGAAAGAAAAAAATACGGGCATAGAAAGGCTCGAAGAAGCTTTCAATTTTCTAAAAGATAATCATTTAATTTTAATTTAATTAAGGAGAATGATATAAATCATTATGTCATTAAAAAAAAAATTAAAAGTAGCTATAATTGG
>CABZFF010000020.1 GCA_902524945.1 uncultured Pelagibacteraceae bacterium | reverse complement strand
AAACAATGAATTTTAAATATAAAGAATTGGCAAGAAAAATTACTAGTGAGGCATTAAAAAAGTTTTATATAAACAATAAAAATATTTTTCAAAAAAATCCAACTGATAATAAAGATGTCTTTTTTAATCCAATAGATATAAGCGATAATACAATTCCTAATGGAAATGCAATAATGCTTATTAATTTTTTAAGACTTGGAATGATAGAAGAAGCTAAAAAATTATCAGATAGTTTAAATGGATATTTGAATGTTTATAAAAATCATATGATCACCTCTTTAAGGGCTATAGACTATTTTAATAATATACAAAAAGGAAAAAATTGTAACCAAGAAGGTTGTAAAATAGATGATTAAAAAAATTAATTGGATATTATGGCTTGGATTAGTGATTTTATGGAACTACAGATTTCCACAAGCTACTCCATTTCAAGATGTAATTGTTGCCGTAATTTTGTCGATTTTGTTTATAATTATTCAAATGTTTCAATCAAGATACTTGAAAAAAAACAATTCAAGAAGTAAATTCGATAATTAATGAAGGAGCGCTTATTATGGGAATTCACTATGATTACAAGTCAACGCGTGGTGATAAAGCTATGAAAAAAGAAGCTAAGCGTAAGGCCCGAATTGAACAAAGAAGAGCGAGAAAATCAAACGCAAATCCCAAAGAGTCAGAGCAAGAAAATATGCATGACATAAACAAACCTATTACTCTTGAGGATCTAACAAATCCAGATAAAAATTAAAATCAATATGAAATCTTTTGACAAGAAAGATTCACTGCTAAAAAAACGTGAAGCAGCTTTAAAAAAAAATTTAAGAAAAAGAAAAAAAAATAAATCTTTATTAAAAATTAAAAATGGCAGTTCTATCAGATAAATGGATTAAAAAAGCAGCTAAAACAAAAGGAATGATCAAACCTTTTGTAAGCAAACAAGTTAGGAAGGGTAAAATCTCTTTTGGATTATCTTCATATGGATATGATGCAAGGGTTTCTAGCGAATTTAAAATATTTACTAATGTTAACTCAGGAATAGTTGATCCTAAAGTTTTTAAAAAAGAGAGTTTTGTGACTAAAATAGGAAAAGAATGTATTATACCACCCAATTCTTTTGCTTTAGCAAGAACAATAGAATATTTTAAAATTCCAGAAAATGTATTGGTAATTTGTTTAGGTAAATCAACCTATGCAAGATGCGGTATAATTGTAAATGTTACTCCATTAGAGCCAGGTTGGGAAGGTCATGTCACTTTAGAATTTTCAAATACTACACCGCTCCCAGCAAAAATTTATGCGAATGAGGGTGTTGCTCAATTTGTATTTATCAAAGGAAATGAAAATCCCGAGGTTACATATGCGAAACGAAAAGGCAAATATATGAAACAAAAGGGTGTTACTTTACCAAAGGTTTAGAGTTTCTTGAATGCAAAAACTTTTAATTAAAGGAAAGAAAGAACTTTCAGGAACTATTTCAATTTCTGGTTCTAAAAACGCTACTTTACCAATTTTAGCAGCCTCTATATTAGCAACTAAAGTTAAATTAAATAATATTCCAATGGTGAAAGATATTTTTACAATGTTGGAGCTATTAAAATTTATAGGTATTAAAGTAAAAGTTCAAAAATCTAACAAAATTATTGAACTTAAAAATACTGGTACAATTAACACACTTGCACCTTATAAATTAGTCAAGACTATGCGTGCAGGAGTGTTAGTATTAGGTCCTCTTTTAACAAAGTATAAAAAAGCAAAAGTATCTTTACCTGGAGGATGTGCTATTGGAACAAGGCCTGTTGATTTACATTTATTTGCTTTAAAAAAGCTCGGTGCAAATATTAAAATTAAAGATGGATATATAATAGCTGAAGCTCAAAAAGGCCTTAATGGAGCGAATATAAAATTTTCTTCAATTTCAGTTGGGGCAACCGAAAACGCCATTTTGGCAGCATGCGGAGCAAAAGGGAGAACTGTACTAAATAATTGTGCAGTTGAACCTGAGATATTAGATTTAATTTCTTATTTAAAAAAATTAAATTTTAAGATTAAAGTTTCCGATAGGAAAATTACTATTATTGGAAATAAATTTGTCAGTAAAAAGATAAATCATAAAGTTATATTTGATAGAATCGAGGCAGGGACTTACCTTGTAGCTGGTGCTTTGATAGGAGAAAAAATTATTATTAAACAAATAAATACAAAATTCTTAAAATACGAAGTTCGAGTTTTGAAAAAAGCCGGGGTAAAGATATACAAAACTAAAAACTCAATCACAATTTTCAAATCTAAAAATTTAAAAAATTTGAATATATCAACAAAACCTTTCCCAGGATTTCCTACTGATCTACAAGCCCAATTAATGGTACTGATGACTCAAATTAAAGGTATTTCAAAAATTAAAGAAAATATTTTTGAAAATAGATTTATGCATGTTCCTGAACTTAAAAGGATGGGTGCAAAAATAAAAATAAAGAATAAAACGGCATATATATCTGGCCCAACAAATTTAACAGGTGCAGAGGTTATGGCAACTGATTTAAGAGCGTCAGTCTGTTTAGTCCTAGCTGGTTTGATCGCAAATAACAGAACAATAATTAATAGAATTTATCACTTAGATAGAGGTTATGAAAATTTAGAAAATAAACTTAAAAAGTGTAAAGCTCAAATTTATAGGATTTAGCATGCAAGTTAAAAATTTAAAATTAATTGCTAGAACTGAAGAAGACTTAAGAGTAATTTCTGCCCATTTACAGGATTCCATAGCTAATTCAACAGATATTGCAAATCTTGAAAAAAACAAAATTTTTCTTATGCAACTTAATCGATTTATGTGGGAGGATGTAGAAAAAGGGGTTTTTAGACAAAATAAGAGAATAAGAACAGTTCTTAAATTTGAAAATGTAATTAAAGTTAATTCAAAAAATATTAATCAATTAAAAAAAGATAATTTTTTGGATTTTCTTACTATTGAAACTAAATTAATGCCTGATAATAACTATGAAATGAGAATTGTATTTGCTGGAGACTCAATTATAAAAGTCATTTCCGAAGTAATCGAAGTTACTTTAGATGACCAGGGCGAAGCTTGGGATACAAAAAATATGCCTCAACATAAGGAAATGTAATGCTCAAATTTTTAAATATAAATCAAAAAAAATCTATTAAGAAACTAGACTCTATTCTTAACTCAAGAAAAATAAAGCAGAAAAATCAGTCGTCAAATATAAATAAAATATTATCTGATGTAAGAAAAAAAGGAGATTCGGCTGTAATAAAATATGAAACAAAATTCTCAAAAGTTAAAAAAGGATCTAATCGTTTAAAATTTTCAAACAATGAAATTAATAAGATTAAAAAAAATATTAATCAAAACTTAAAGAAGTCAATTGATTTAGCTTTCGTAAGAATTAAAAAATTTCATTCAAAACAAAAAATTGTAGCATTTAAATATAAAGATAAATTTAAAAATGAACTTTCTTATAAATACTCACCAATAGATAGAGTAGGTGTATATGTTCCTGGAGGCACGGCTAGTTATCCAAGCACTGTTTTAATGAATTGCATACCTGCATTAGTTGCTGGTGTAAAAAATATATATTTAACTACACCAACTTTTGGTTCATCTGTTAATCCTGCAGTAATTTATGCAGCTAAAAAATGTGGAGTAAAGGAAATTTATAAAACTGGTGGAGCACATTCTATTGCAGCTTTAACGTATGGAACAAAGACCTTTAAGAAAGTGGATAAAATAGTAGGTCCCGGAAATACATTTGTAGCCTCCGCAAAAAAAGAGGTATTTGGTGACGTGGGTATAGATATGGTCGCAGGTCCATCAGAAGTTACCGTGGTAGCTGATAAATATTCAGATCCAAGTTGGATTGCCTCAGATTTAATTGCTCAAGCTGAACACGATAAATTTGCTCAATCTATACTTATCACAAATAATAAAAATTTAATAAGATCTGTCAATTCATGTTTAAAATTACAATTGAAAGATTTACCCAAAAAAAAAATTGCTTCCAAAAGCATAAAGAATTTTGGATTAGCAATTTACGCCAATAGTATTAACACAATAATTGATGTAATTAATCTTATTGCCCCAGAGCATTTAGAAATAAATTTTAAAGAATATAAAAAAATTATTAAAAAAATTAAAAATGCAGGATCGATATTTATTGGTAAGTATTCCCCAGAGGCCATGGGAGATTATATTGCAGGCCCTAACCATGTTCTACCCACGTCAGGATCAGCGAAATTTTCTTCAGGTTTGTCTGTTAATGATTTTTTAAAACGACATTCGCTAATAAAAATAACAAAATCAGGTATTGAAAGATTAGGACCATCAGTTATAAATTTAGCTCAGCATGAAAATTTAGAAGGTCATGCTAACTCTGTCAAAATAAGGTTGAAAAAAAAAGGATAGAAAATTGGCTAAGCAAGAAACATTAGAATTTAAAGGTAAAGTAACAGAGTTATTGCCTAATGCAATGTTTAGAGTGAAATTAGAAAACAATCATGAAATTTTGGCTCACACAGCTGGTAAACTAAGAAAGAATAGAATAAGAGTCCTTGCAGGTGATAATGTTATGGTTGAAATGACTCCGTATGATCTTACTAAAGGTAGAATAACTTTTAGATTTTAGGCCTTGTAGCTCAGTAGTAGAGCAGTACCCTGAAAAGGTATGTGTCGTAAGTGCGATTCTTACCAAGGCCACCACCAGGCGAATAATACTCATCGTATTTTAAAATTAAATTTGATAAAAAATTTAGATGACTAAAAATATAGGACTTGTTTGGCTCAAGGATGATTTTAGATTAAAAAAGAATTCAGCGTTAATAGAAGCAACAAAAAAACATGATAAAGTAGTCGTCTTTTACCTTTATAAAAAAAAAAAATTTGATCAACAGGAAGCGCAAAAATGGTGGGTAAGCAAATCCTTAAAAGAATTCAAGAACAAATTAAATAAAATTAAT
>CABZFF010000019.1 GCA_902524945.1 uncultured Pelagibacteraceae bacterium | reverse complement strand
TTATCGTTTTTTTGTTATTAATTTTTGTGAATAAATTGTTAAACCAACTATGATCCTTTAAAGCATCTTTCTCATAAATATCAGTCAACCACCATAAAGACAATTTTTGATAATAGATATTTTTTGAAAAAATTTTTTTTAAATCAGTATTAATCAACCAATTTAAATAAATATTTTTAGTTTTATTCCACTTTTCTGATAGCGCTGACATAGGAGATATAATTATTTAAATTTTTTAAATAAATATTTTGCAACTTCAAATTCGTAAGGGGTATTGATATCATGTCCTTCGATTTGATTTAATTTGTAAAAAAAAGGTTTTTTTCCAATTAAAGTTTTCTTTGATTTCATAAAATCTGTTTTCAAAATACTTATTGCAAAATTTATTTTAACTATGTCAGGTAAATTTTGTGAATTAGGTGCTTTATCTAATTTAAAATTAATCGGCTTATTTTTTAAAAATAAAAATTCCTTTACTTCGCTTACACTATTTAAGCTATCATATTTATTTTTATATAAAAAAAATTTTTTAATTGTTTTCTCATAAGTGCTTGATTTAATTATCGGATTGGTGCAGTGAGTGAATAAAATATATTTACTTTTAGTTGACGATGCTACATTTGACCAAAATTCACTATTGCTACATTTTGAACTTGCATAATAACCATCTCTTTTAAAGTAACTCACACCTAATTTTTTTGCTATAGAAATTGCTTTATTAGAGTCTGTATTGATTATAATTTCTTGCAAACCTTTTACTTTTTTCAAAGAAATTATTTTATGTTCAAGTAAATTTTTTCCACAAAATTTTTTAAAATTTTTATTTTTTACTCTTTGTGAACCTTTTCTTATTGGAACTACAGCAACTATTTTTTTCATTGTAGATTAAATTGCAAATACTGATTTAGTATCAAAACTATATGATGACGGCGTTATTCCTAAAAGTTTTTTTGCCTTCTTATTTGATGAGTATAAATAAAAAATATTATCTACAATTTTCGTTCTTCTATCTTCTGAACCGTATCCGTCAAATCCAGCAAGTAAAATCCTTTTTGCTTGGCCACTAGTGGCGACTGATAAAGCATATGCTACGGTATAAAGTTTCGGAACGCTTGAACATTTTTCATAAATTTCAAATTTATTTTCAGATATACCTACACCGTAATCTAAAATTTTTGATGAATTTAGTTTTGAAATTATCTTTTTAGATAAAATTGACTTGGGCATAACTATAGGTTTGTTAAACTTTTTAATTTTCTTGATATCTGATAACAAAGTAAGTGGATTGCACGCTACATATAAATCTATAAGTTTTTTATTTATACAAGAGGAAGAGTTTAGTGCTATTACAAGAGGTTTATATTTTTTTATGTAATTTTCAATTTCAATTTTATATTGTAATAAATTAGGTCCAGAAGTAACTAATAGTACTTCTTTCCCTTTGATTTTAGATTTCGGAGACCATTCTCCTTTCTGAAGTTTAATTGGTTTTTGAAATTCTGATCTTACTAAATTAACATCATATCTGGATGCTCCATAATTTTTTAATTGAGTAATCCCCTCAAGCATTTCGTTTTCGTCCAGTTTAATATTTATCATTTCTTGAATATAAGTTGGATGAATACCAAATTTACCAGCTAGATAATAATATGAATTTGGACCCCATTTGTATTTTTGAAACAAAGGTTTAAATGATTTTTCAATTAATTTTAATAAACTTAGATTATTTTTAAATTTATTTTTGTATTTTTCTAATTCTAATATCAAATATTCTGTTTGAGCATTTCCAGCGCCTCTTCCCATACCCATTACTGTTGAGTCAACCCAGTTTACTCCTTCCTTAATTGCCACAACTGTGTTTGATAGAGCTAATCCTAAATTATTATGAGTATGTATTCCTAAATCGCCTTTCCAATTTTTATTTAATGTTTGTACAACATTTTCAATATGTTTATTATTCATGCTTCCAAGACTGTCAGCAAAATAAAGAATATTAATTTTTGCTTCTCGTGCCAATTTTCCAGCATCTAATATTTCTTTATTGGAACGTTCGGTTATCTGCATTAAATTAACCGCTGTTTGATAACCTTTTTTTATTAAGATTTTTGCAACTTCTAAGGTTTTTTGGAGCTCATTGTAGTGACAAGCAAGTCTTACAAAATCTACTCTAGAGTGCTTTTTGCTAACAAATAATTTATCGGTAGTTTTTTTTAAGTTATTTTTATGTGAAATTATTTCATATGCGTTAACCATTACCCCTATTTTTATCTTTTTTGGAATTTTAAATGATTTTATATAACTGTCTGTTGTATACCAATTGGGACCTTTAAAATCTTTACTCTGAAAGGATCTAAATCCCATCTCAATATACTTAATGCCAATAGAATTTAAAGAATTGATATAGTTCTGCACTAACCTGCGATCAAAATCCCAATTATTATAATACCCTCCATCTCTAAGTGTGCATTCAATTAAATTTATTTTTTTCATTTAAGAGTACCTTTTTTCAGATCGTTTTGGGGAGAATGCATCAAATCCGATTGCGCCAAAAGATCTACCACCATGAAAATCAAACGGACCGATGTCGACTGATTTTTTGTTAGCCGCTAAGGTTGTATTTTTATGTTTAACATAAAATTTCATTTTTCCTTTGATTAGCCAAGTTATTTGCTCGTTTTTGTGCCCTTTATCATGAAATTGAAAACCTTTTTTTAATCTAAATAAAACTAAAGTGAATTTATGTCCGTGAAAAACTCTAGAAATACACTGACCACCCCATAAATTTATCTTTTTTAAATCTTTTTCAAAATTAAAAAAAATTGTTTTTTTGTTATTAGATATTTTTCTTTTCCCAACAATAATAAATAATTGGGAACCTTTTTTACATTGTATTTCCAAATTTTTAAAAGATTTATTAGTGTGTAAACAATCAAATTTTTTTAATTTTTTTGTAAAATATTTATTCTTTTTTATAATGGATGATCCTTTTGAAATAATAAGAGCTTTCTCAATCCCATAATCATTTCTGACTATATATTTATTTAGGAGGTTTTTTCTATTTATGTTTTTTAAAAATTCAATTCGAAAAATTGATAATTCATGCCAGCCTCTGTAAAAGGAAACATTATAGTAGTCTGAACTATAAATTTTCTTAAATTTAAAAAAAGATGATCTTCTTATATTTTTTTTATGTTGCATATTATTAAAATGATTTAAATTAAAAGAATGCAGATTTAAACTTTTCAAACATTGTTCCTCTATTTGACACAAACCCGATCATAAATCTTTCTTCTGTGCCGTCACTATATCCCTTTTTGTGGAATCCAGAAGTGTCACAAGTAATTAAAGTGCCTTTTGGATAAGAACATTCAATAGGTTCTGATCTTTCAAAAATTTCTTTTTTAAAATTTGACTCTTCAAGTTTATTCCAAATTTGATTTCCACTTTTTGACTTATCTTTATTTGCATTTAAAATATTTGATGAATTTTCTTTCTCGTTTAAGATTTTTAGATTTTTATTCGCATGGGATTTTTTTAAGAAACAGAAAGGAGAATTATTTTTTTCAACATTGTGAAGATATAAAAAACTTTTTGCTGTGTGACTAAAACAATCTGAATGCCACTCATCACTTAAAAGTTTGCCTTTCACCTTTGAAATGTGAATACTAATTTTATCCTTTTTTAAATCTAATCCTGATAAAAATTTTAATTGTAAGATTAAATCTTTATTAGAATACAAAAAATCATATAACTCTGAAACTTTATCAGTCAATTTATTTTTATAATTTGGTAAGTAATAGTACTTAGAAGATGACTCGGAGTCTTTTCCAAGGCCTCCGTTATCAATAGTCAAGTTGTGATGTTTATAATCATCAACTAACGAATTACATATTATTTTTAATTTTTCAATTTCGTCATTAGAGAAGAAATTCAAATTTAAAATAATTCCTTCATCTCTAGCATTCTCAAATAAAAGTTTTTTTTCACTCGATAGCCCATTTATTATTTTTTTTTGAAATTTTTTTGTTAAATATATATCAATTAAAATTCTTAAATTTTGGTAAGGTAATTTATTAAATATTGTTGAAGCAGGTACTTTATGATAATTTGAGGGGAACATTATAACGTCTTTCAAAAAAGAGTAGCTTTCATAAAATAGTTTTTTCATTTCTGTTTTTCCAAAATTTTTAAAAAACCGTAAGGATCATTAGATGGTTTAGCAAATTGATTCACAAACATTTTCACAGTATTTTGTACTTTTCTACTATTCCACCACTTATCTAAGTTTTTATAATTTTTGTTTACAAACTTAGCCGCTTTTTTGGGATCATAAAATAAAATATGAACTTTCTCAAGTAATCTAAAATATTTAAGTGTTTTTTTTCTTAACTGACAATAATTTTTATCAAATATTAATATAGTAGGTAAATTTAAATTCAGTGACTCCAAGTATCCAGTTGAATTAAAAGTCTCAATATTAAGTTTGTATTTATTTAAAAATAGGCAGCCACTTTTATTAGATGAAAAAAAAGTTGCATCTTTAAAATTAGACTTTAATGATCTAAGTACATAATTTGGATATACTTTATAAACATCTAAATATTTGAAAGCACTATCGTCCTGAATATTTTTTTTTAAATTAGAGAAAAAAGATTTTAAGATACTAATATAATCATTAATCTCGTGTATAGATCTTGGTCTACCATCAGCTATATTACCAGGAAATAAACTTAAATCTAAAATTGGAATAAGCAAACCTTTAGTATTTTTGTTTTGCTTTATACTTAAACCCAGTGTTTTTTGACAAAAATTAGGTATAATTTTCTTATTACTATTTTTCCAACCCCATGAAAAATATTTATCAGCAATTTTTGTTTGTATTTTTTCAATCGGAAAATTTTCTGATGTTCCATACGAACCTCCGTGTTGAATAAGAAACAGTTTTGATCCTTTAAGTATTTTTTCAGCTGTGTAGAACTTGAAAGGTTCGTTTGAAATATCATCCATGCTTGT
>CABZFF010000018.1 GCA_902524945.1 uncultured Pelagibacteraceae bacterium | reverse complement strand
TGTTTAACCCTATAAGAATTGAATATATTGTTGAAAAAATTGCTCGGCATTTTGATAGAAATAAGAAATTATCTCATCCATTAAATGGTCTTAAAATTTTAGATATTGGATGTGGTGGAGGGTTGATTAGTGAGCCAATGGCTAGGTTAGGAGCAATCGTCACAGGAATTGATGCATCAGAAAAAAATATTAAAGTTGCAAAAACTCATTGTATTAAAAGTAATTTAAAAATCGATTATAAACATAAATCTCCTGAACAATTAAAAGATTATGAAACTTACGATATTATTTTGAACCTAGAAATTGTAGAACATGTTGACAATATAGAGCTGTATTTAAAATCCTGTAACAATTTACTTAAAAAAGGAGGTTTAATGTTTACCGCTACATTAAATAGAACCTTAACGTCATACATAAAAGCAATTATTGGTGCAGAGTATATATTAAGGTGGCTTCCGATTGGGACACATGATTGGAATAAATTTATAAAGCCTGAGGAACTTGAAAAAATTTTATTAGATCAAAAATTTAAAACTGTAGATTTGTCTGGGTTAGTATTTAATCCAATTTCAAGTAAATGGAGGAGATCGAGCAACCTTTCAGTTAATTATATAGTTTGTAGTTCAAAAATTTAATTATCTTTTTCTACCCAGGGTATATTTAGTAAATCTATACCCTCTTCATACAATTCTTCTCTTTCTTTTTTTGTGGTCGTACCGTAGATTGTCTTTTTGCTATCAGAATTGTAATAAATTTCTCGTACTTTTTGGCTGAATTTATCACCGACATTTTCAAAATTTTGTTCAATGTATTTCCTCAATTTTAAAAAATTTTGTCTTTCTTCTTTTGCAAGTTTATTTATTTTTATTACTTTTCTCTTATTTTCACTCAAAACTGATACCATTGGAGACATTATAGACTTATTTATAATTTTTGAATTACAGTAAATACAATCGAGTAATTTTTTTTTTCTTAATTTTTCAAATTCTTTTGAGTCAGAAAACCAGCTTTCAAATTCATGGTTTTTTTCACATTTAAGGTTGTATTTAATCATTGTCTGTAATCTGCATTTATATCAATATAATCATGTGTAAAGTCACATGTATAACATTTAAAAGCATCATTTCCCATTTTTAAATTTATTTCAAATTCTATAGAGTCCCACTGCATATATTCTTTTAATTTTTTTTCATCATAACTCTCAGAAATTTTACCATTCTCTGCAACAATAAAGTTTCCAATTTTAATTTTTAATTTTTTGTAATCAATCACTTCACCGGATTTTCCTATTCCCATTACTATCCTGCCCCAGTTAGGGTCCTCTCCGGCCACAGCTGTTTTTACTAACGGTGAATTAGCTACAGAAAATGCAATATTTTTTGCACTGCCTAAAGACTTAGCATTAATTACATTAACTGTTAAGAATTTTTTTGCTCCTTCACCATCGACTACTATTTGTTTTGCTAAATTTAAGCATAATTTTTTTAATGCAAGTTCAAACTTTTGTATTACTTTATCGTTCAAAGATAAATTTTGTCCAATTTTTATTGCTTTGGTCGAAAAAATAGTAACCATATCATTAGTTGACTGATCGCTATCTACTGTAATCGCATTAAATGAATTTGAAACAGCTCTCTTTAATAAAGTTTTTAAAAGATTGGAGTTTATATCCGCATTTGTAAAAATAAAAGATAACATTGTTGCAAGATTAGGAGCAATCATACCTGAGCCTTTGGCAATACCACAAATTTTAATAAGTTCATCACCAACAATTATTTCTTCGTAAGCTAGTTTTGGTTTTGTATCAGTTGTCATAATTGCTGATGCCATTTTAATCCAAAACATTTTATTATGTTCATCTCTTAATTTTTCTACTAAGTTCGAAAGTCTATCTTTTATCTGCTCTACTGGAAATTCCTCTCCAATAACACCTGTTGAGGCAAATATAAGATCTTTAATCTTTACTGTTTCACTTGTTCCTTTTTGAGACTTAGATTCTTTAATAGTTAAAATTCTAGATAAGTTTTTAGCTAAAGTGTCTAAGCTTTCTTTACCTTGTCTGCCTGTAAATGTATTTGCATTTTTTGTATTAACCAAAAGCCCTTTAATAATTTTTTTGTGTGAATTATTGTTCCAAGGAATAAATTCTGAGGTTATGGAATTGGTTGTGGTTAGCGATGCATAATTCGCTCCTTTGCTAAAATAGAATAAAGCTAAATCATCTCTACCATCACCGTATAAATCTGCAGAAATTGAAGCCATCTCTAATCCTTCAATTTGCTTCAAACTTTGAAACTCTCCCATTTTTGATAACTTAGATTTATCATTAAGGAAATTTTTTATATTAATTGTCATAATTACTATTTAATTTAAATTATAAATACATATATAGATGTATAATGAATTTATTTACAAGGACTTTTAGTAAAATATTTAAAAGCTCTAATCAACAAGAATTAGATAAAATTAAAAATCTTATTTTGGAAATTAATAATAAAGAGACAGCAATTAAGTCTTTTTCTGAAAGCGATTTTAAAGAAAAAACTGCTCTATTTAAAAAAATGGCTCAAAATGGTTCTCTTAATCTTGATGAGATATTGCCAGAATGTTTTGCTTTGGTGAGGGAAGCAGCAAAAAGAACTTTAGGTGAAAGACACTATGATGTTCAATTAGCTGGCGGTCTAATTCTTCATAGAGGTAAAATAGCTGAAATGAAAACTGGAGAAGGAAAAACTTTAGTTTCAACTTTGCCTGCTTATTTAAATTCACTAAAAGGACAAGGAGTTCACATAGTCACAGTTAACGATTATTTGGCTTCAAGGGACTCTAATTGGATGGGAAAGGTTTTTGATTACTTAGGAATATCGGTAGGATGCATTACCAATAATCTAGAGGATTTAAATAGGAAAAAAAATTATGCTTGTGATGTAACCTATGCAACAAATAACGAACTTGGCTTTGACTATTTGAGAGATAATATGAAATATGATCTAAGTGATATGGTACAAAGATCGCACAATTTTTGTATTGTGGATGAAGTTGACAGCATACTAATAGATGAGTCTCGAACTCCACTTATTATTTCTGGAAAATTGGAGGATAAGACAAATCTTTACACGACTGCAAATGAATTTATTAAAAATCTTCAAAAAAAAGATTACGAGTTAGATGAAAAAAATAAAAATGTGATTTTGACAGATGCTGGTGTTGATAAAATTGAAAAATTATCTATGCAAAAAAATATTTTAAAAAATGATAATTTTTATGACCCTGCTAACTTAGATTTAGTCCATCACACAAATCAAGCTTTGAAGGCAAATTTAATTTTTAGAAAAGATACTGATTATATAGTTAGAGATGGAAAAATTCAAATTATAGATGAATTTACAGGAAGAGTTTTAGGAGGAAGAAGATTTTCTGATGGCTTACACCAAGCTATTGAGGCAAAAGAAAATGTAACTATAGAAGAGGAAAATCAAACTCTAGCATCGATTACTTATCAAAACTACTTTAGACTCTACAAAAAATTGGCAGGAATGACAGGTACAGCAATGACCGAGTCGGAAGAATTCTTCGATATTTATAAATTAAACGTTGTATCGATACCTACAAATAAAAAAATGATAAGAAAAGATTTTAATGACCAGATTTTTAGAACTGAAAGAGAGAAATACACTGCGATAACAAAAAAAATTATTGAATGTAGCACTAAGGGTCAACCAGTTTTAGTAGGCACGACAAGTATAGAAAAATCAGAAAAAATTTCAAAATTTCTTGATGAAAAAAAAATTAAACATAATGTACTTAATGCTAAACAACACGAAAAAGAGGCAAAAATAATTGCGGAGGCTGGTAAAACTGGGTCTGTTACTATTGCAACAAATATGGCAGGCAGAGGAACAGACATTAAACTAGGAGGAAATAAAGATTTTGAGGAAGATGGTAAGAGAAATAATCTTAATGAATTTGAAAAAAATGAAAGAGAAGTAAAAGGTTTAGGGGGTCTTTATATTATAGGTACTGAGAGACATGAAAGTAGAAGAATAGACAATCAATTAAGGGGAAGATCGGGTAGACAGGGAGACCCGGGGAGCACAATATTTTTTATAAGTTTACAAGATGAATTAATGAGAATATTTGGCGGAGACTCAATAGATGGAATGCTTAAAAAACTTGGTTTAAAAGAAAATGAATCGATCGACCACCCTTGGATTAATAAAGCGATGGAGAGAGCCCAAAAAAAAGTAGAAAGCAGAAATTTCGATATAAGAAAAACTTTGATAAAATTCGATGATGTAATGAATGATCAAAGACAGGTAATATTTTCACAAAGATTAAGAGTTTTGAAAGAAAATGACATAAGCGGAATATTGATTGATTTTTTTGAGGAAATTTTAAAAGAGTTAGAAATTTCATTAAATAATTATAAAAAATCTAATGACGAAAAATATTTAATTGAGATAAAAGGTATAATAGGAAATTCGTTAAGTGACGATCAACTTTTAAAATTGGCATTGAAACAAAAAGAAGAATTTCTCAAAGAAATTAGAGATTTATTTTCTTCTAAACAAAAAAAAAGAGAAGATATGTTAGGTGGAGAAGAAAATAAAATTCTTGAAAAAAAAATTTTTCTTCAAATTATTGATTTTTCATGGAGATCTCATCTTCAATATCTTGAGCAATTAAGGCAAGTAATTGGATTAAGGCAGTATGGTCAAAAAGATCCATTATCTGAATTCAAAAAAGAGGCGTTTGTTTTGTTTGAAAGCTTATTAGCAAAAATAAAAAATGATGTAATTAAACTACTTTTAAATTTGAACATAGTAATTTCGAATGAAGAAAGTCCAAAAGAAAAAAAAGTTACTGGGAATAATGATTTCAAAAAAGTTGGCAGAAACGAAAAATGTCCTTGCGGATCTGGGAAAAAATTTAAACATTGTCATGGAAGTATTTAATTTAAATTTTTTTAAAAGAATTAAGTGCTTTTATTCTGGCATCTTCGTGTTTTACAATAGGTAAAGGATAATCTGAACCTAGTCTAAGGATTTTTTCATCATTTAGTTCCCATGGTTTATGAATAAATTTTTTTGGAACATTTTTTAATTCGGGTACCCATGACCTTACATAATCACCTTCCCTGTCAAATTTTTCTCCTTGCAAAATTGGGTTGAATATTCTGAAATACGGTGCTGCATCAGCTCCACAACCAGCTACCCACTGCCACCCTGAAACATTATTAGCTTCGTTGTAATCTAGTAAACAGTTCTTAAAATGCTTTTCCCCTTCCTTCCAATTTATTAATAAATGTTTTACAAGAAAAGATCCTACTATCATTCTAACTCTATTATGCATCCAGCCAGTTAAATATAATTCCCTCATACCTGCGTCTACAATTGGATAACCTGTTAACCCTTTTTTCCAGGCATTTAAGAATTTTAAATTTTTTTCCCAAGGAAATTTATCAAACTTTTTTGAGTAATTTCCTGAAAGCATATATGGAAAATAATTTATTAAAGAATGATTAAATTCTCTCCAGCCGATTTCTGCTAAAAATTTATCTTTGCCAATTTTTTTAAGTTTGCAACACTCTTCCCATATAGTCTCCACGTGAATTTGTCCATGTTTTATAAATGGAGAAAGTTTAGAAGTCCCTAATTTGAAAGGAAAATTTCTATTTTCAGCATAATTTTGAATCCTATCAGCAGTGAAGTTTTTTAATTCTTTTAATGCATTTTCTTCACTTGGGGACCAATATTTTTCGAACCTTTTAAACCAATTTATTTTTGGTAAAATATCATTTTCATTGATTGTATTTTTAAAAAAAGAAATTTTTGTTTTACATTTTGAGATTTTTTTATCTTGTTTAGGTATTTTTTCTAAGTAAAATTTTTCTGCATTT
>CABZFF010000017.1 GCA_902524945.1 uncultured Pelagibacteraceae bacterium | reverse complement strand
AAGAAAATACAAAAAAACTCAAATATGCTTATCGCCGGGGATTTTAATATTATTCCTGAAGAAATAGATGTTTATGATTTTAAAAGATATGAAAACGATGCTTTAGGTAAATTGGAAATAAGAAAAAAATATAGAGAATTAATTAACTTAGGTTTTAAAGATGTTTATAGATTTAAAAATAAAACAAAACAAGAGTATACTTTTTGGGACTATTTTGCAGGTTCCTGGCAAAAAAATAATGGTATGAGAATAGATCATTTTTTACTTTCAAACAGTTTAATTGAAAATATTAAATCAATTAATATAAATAAAAAACCAAGATCCAAAGAAAAACCATCTGATCACACTCCAATTGAACTAGAAATTATTTAACTCTGCCGTATATATCTTGATATCTAACTATATCAGTTTCTTTTAAAATTGATCCTAATTGAGCTTCAATTATTTTTACCGATTTCTTATATGGGTTTTCTATTCTGTGAATAGATTTAGCTGGTATAAAAATAGTTTCATTAGTTTTTAAAAAAAATTTTTTTCTGTTGAGAGTTATTTTTGGAGTTCCTTGGGTCACAACCCAATGTTCAGAACGATGAAAGTGTTTTTGAAGACTTAGAACTCCCTGAGGTTTTACATAAAGTTCTTTAATTAAAAAATTTTTACCATTGTACAAATTTGTATACCTGCCCCAAGGTCTGTAAAAAATATTTTTCTTTTTTTGATATTTAGTCTTTAATCTATTATAGATTTTGCAAATTTCTTTCCAACTACCTAGATCAGACCAAGGTATATTTAAATTTATAGCATTTATATCTTTTGATTTTTCCAATATTGCATAATCAAAAGAAATTGTCTTACATTTTAAAAAGTCATTTTTATTTAAACAACAATTAAAGTTTTTGTTTTGATATTTCTTGAAGTTATAAATTATTGATTTTTTTGTTAGGAAGAACATTCCTGAGTTCCAATAAGCATTTTTTTTGATGATTTTTTTTGCTTTTTCTAAATTTGGTTTTTCTATAAATTTTGAAACCTTATATTTATTCTTCACCCGACTTGATAAAAAATAACCAAAATCGGATGAAGGGTACGAAGGCTTAATGCCAAATATAAAGATATTTTTATCTGTCAGATATTTTTGATGTTTTTTAATAGATTTATTAAACAAGTTTATTTTCTCTATTAAATGATCTGATGTTAAAAAAATTAAGGGTTGGTTCTCAGGTATTTCTTTTATTAATACTGAACTGAGTATAGCAGGACCAGTATTTCTTTTCGCTGGTTCAAGAATAATCTTATATTTCTTAAAACCTTTTAATCTTAAATGTTTTTTAATTTCTCTTATATATTTTTTGTTAGTACTTATTATTGGATAATCAAATATAGAATTTTTTATTCTTTCAAGAGTTTTTCCGAATAACGTCCAATTTCCAAAATTGATAAACTGCTTTGGTTGATGATGTTTTTTATCAGACCAGAGTCTTGTGCCAGAACCACCACATAAAATTACTGGGCGTATTTTCATTAAATATTCGAATATTCTTTAACTTCTTTTTTCTTACCTGGGTGTGTTGGAGCACCGAGATAAGCAGGTCCTACTGTTTGAGCATATTTCCAAATCGTTCCCGATCCAAAACTTGATTTTTTTTCTTTCCATTTTTTTCTTCTACCTTTTAATTGTGCACTAGTAAGCCTTACATTTATTGATCCTTTTTTTGCATCTATATCTATTACATCTCCATTTTTAAGAAGAGCAATCGGACCGCCCATTGCAGCTTCTGGGCCAACATGACCAACACAGAAACCTCTAGTAGCTCCTGAAAACCTACCGTCAGTTATAAGTGCAACTTTTTCACCTTTGCCTTGTCCGTAAATAGCTCCAGTTGTTGAGAGCATTTCCCTCATCCCTGGTCCGCCTTTTGGGCCTTCGTATCTGATTATTATTACATCACCGTCATTATATTTTTTTGTCTGTACTGCTTTCATTGCATCTTCTTCATTATCAAAACATCTAGCTTTACCTGTAAATTGTAATTTTTTTAATCCTGCAATTTTAACAATTGCGCCGTCTGGAGCTAAATTACCTTTTAATCCAACAACTCCACCATTTGGAGAAAGGGGGTCATTATATTCTCTTAAAACTTTTTGATTAGTATTAAACTTAATATTGGCTAAATTTTCTCTCATAGTTTTACCTGTAACTGTCATACACTCGCCATGAATATACCCTCCATCATATAAAGTTTTTAATAACATAGGAACGCCGCCAGCTTCCCACATGTCTTTTGCAACGTATTTTCCTCCAGGTTTTAAATCAGCAAGATAAGGCGTTTTTTTAAATATTTTTGCAACGTCCATTAAATCAAATTTTACTCCTATTTCATTAGCAAGTGCAGGTAAATGAAGGGCTGCATTAGTAGAGCCTCCAGTTGCAGCCACAATTGTTGCTGCATTTTCTAAAGCTTTTTTAGTAACTATTTCTCTTGGTTTAATTTTTTTTTCTAATAAATTCATTACAGCTTGACCACTTTCATAAGCATATTTATCTCTTTCCTCATAAGGGGCTGGCGTCCCAGCTGAGTAAGGTAAAGCCAATCCTATCGCCTCCGATACACACGCCATTGTGTTAGCTGTAAATTGACCTCCGCAAGCCCCAGCACTTGGACAAGCTACTAACTCTAATTCTCTTAATTCTTCAGAAGACATTTTACCTGAGGAATGTTTGCCTACTGCTTCAAACACATCTACAACTGTAACATCTTTTCCTTTAAATTTTCCTGGCAAAATTGATCCACCATAAATGAACACACTAGGAACATTCAATCTCAACATAGACATCATCAAGCCTGGAAGAGATTTATCACATCCAGCAATACCAACTAATGCATCATAACAATGTCCTCTCACTGTCAGCTCAGCTGAATCAGCTATGACTTCTCTTGAAATTAAAGATGATTTCATTCCCTCATGACCCATGGCAATACCATCTGTTACGGTTATAGTGCAAAATTCTCTTGGCGTTCCGCCAGATTGTTTTACTCCTTTTTTTACAGACTGTGCTTGACGCATTAAAGCTGTATTGCAAGGTGCAGCTTCGTTCCAAGTGGATACTACACCCACAAACGGCTTCGCTACATCCTGTTCGGTTTCTCCCATTGCATAGTAAAAAGATCTATGTGGAGCTCTATCTGGGCCTAAAGAAGTATGACGACTTGGCAGTTTTTTTTTATCAATTTTAGACATTTAATTAATACTTGACACAATACTTCTTAATTTTCCATCTTCAATAGTTAATTCTTTAACTAAATTTTTATCATTTTGTACTATTTCTTTAGGTGCATTCGTCACATATGCCTTATTTTGAAGCTTATTATTTAAACTAGTTATTTGTTTACTAATTGTCTCAATTTTTTGTAAAATTCTCTCTTTTTGAGATCCTAAATTTACATCCGCATTAAAATTTAATGAAAGTTTTTCCTTAAGAACTAAGATATCTATTGAATTTTTATCTCTTATCTTTGTTGTAAGCACATTATTTACTCTACCAACCTGTTTTATCAAATTTATATTTTTATTTACCAATTTCTTTAATTTCCCTGATTTATCATCAAAAAATATGTCACAATATAATTTTGGCGTAATTTTTAACTCTGCTTTAGTAGATCTAATGTTAGAAATTAGTTCAATTAAATCATTTATATTATTTTGATTTTTGCTAAATTTATTAATTATCTTAAAATCTGGCCAACTGGAACTGATTAAATAATTATTGAAAATTTTTTTATAAGCATTTAAAGACCACAAATTCTCAGTGAAAAAAGGGATAAAAGGATGAAGAATCCTAAGAATATTTGCCATCATAAATGATGAGAAAGATTTAGCTTCTTTAATTTCATTTTTGTTTTTTGAATTAAAAATAGGTTTTAAAAACTCTAAATACCAATCGCAATAAGAATGCCAAACAAATTGATATGCATACCTAGCAGCCTCATCGAATCTAAAAATTTCGATGTTTTTTGTGATTAAATTTTGTGTTTTTATAAATTCATTGTAAATCCAATGGTTTATTGGAAGTTTAATTAAGGTCAAATTTATCTTTTTATCTAATTTACAGTTATTAAGTTTTAAAAAATTATTTGCACTCCAAATTTTTGTTATAAAGTTTCTATTACCAGTAACTCTATCTTTTGATAATTTTACATCTCGCCCTGGAGAGGCCATCGAAATTAAAGTAAACCTTAAACTATCTGCTCCATATTCATTTATCAAATCTAATGGATCGATCACATTACCTTTTGACTTTGACATTTTCTGCCCCTTTTCATCTCTTACCAAGGCATGAACATATACTTTATAAAAAGGTGTATTTTTTCTAAAATAATTTCCCATCATCAACATCCTTGCTACCCAAAAGAAAATTATATCAAAACCAGTAACAAGAACTGAAGTTGGATAAAATTTATTAAGTTCTTCAGTTTTATTTGGCCATCCAAGAGTCGCAAAAGGCCACAGAGCTGATGAAAACCAAGTATCTAAAACATCTGTTTCCTGTCTTAATTTAATTTGATTATTTTTATTTTTTTTCTTTGCTAGTTTTACTGCATCTTTTTGACTTTCAGCTACAAAAATATTTCCATTTTCATCATACCAAGCAGGTATTCTATGACCCCACCAAATCTGCCGAGATATACACCAAGGCTCAATTTCATTCATCCATTGAAAAAAGATTTTAGACCAGTTATTTGGAAAAAAAGAAGTTTTACCCTCTTCAACTATCTTGATTGGTTTTTTGGATAATTTTTTGGCATCAACAAACCATTGCTCTGTTAAGAGAGGTTCGATTATAGTGTTTGATCTATCTCCATATGGAACTTTATTTTTAATATTTTCAATTTTTACAAGAGAACCTTTGTCCTTTAATTTTTTTATTATAAGTTTTCTTGCTTCAAATCTGTCTAAACCATGAAATTCTTTAATCCCATTTTTGTTTATTTTACCATTCTCTTCAAAAATATTTATTATTTCTAATTTATTTCTCTTGCCTACCTCATAGTCATTGAAATCATGTGCTGGTGTAATTTTTACTGCTCCTGAACCTTGTTCCGGATCAGCATAATTATCAGAAATAATTTTTACAATTCGGTTAACAATTGGAATTACAACATTTTTTCCAACTAAATTAACATATCTTTCATCCTTTGGATTTACAGCAACCGCGGTATCACCCATCATTGTTTCTGGTCTGGTAGTGGCGATAGTGATTTTTTGATCTGAGTTCTCTATAATATAATTAATATAATATAGTTGAGATTGAACATCTTTTTGGTTTACTTCCAAGTCAGAGATAGCAGTTTGAAGTTTAGTATCCCAGTTGACTAATTTTTTATCCTTGTAAATTAGCTTATTTTTATAAAGATCAACAAAAACTTTAATTACAGTTTTAGAAAAATCCTTATCCATGGTGAACCTTGTTCTTGACCAATCACACGAACAACCTAATTTTTTAAGTTGATCTAAAATTATTCCACCAGATTCCTCTTTCCAATCCCATATTTTTTTAATAAATTTTTCTCTTCCTAAATCATTTTTTTTGACTCCTTTTTTTAAAAGGTTATTTTCAACAACTGCTTGAGTTGCAATTCCAGCATGGTCAGTCCCTGGCTGCCACAGAGTTTCGAGGCCTTTCATTCTATTAAATCTAACTAAAACATCTTGGAGACTATTGTTAAGAGCGTGTCCCATATGTAATCTGCCAGTTACATTAGGTGGAGGAATTACTATAGAAAATTTTTTATTTGATTTGCTCTTTTTTGGTTTGAATAAGCCTTTTTTAATCCAAAAATCTGAGATTTTTTTTTCTTCTTTACTATGATTATATTTTTTAAATTCCATTTTTTTGATATCTAGAGATATATAT
>CABZFF010000016.1 GCA_902524945.1 uncultured Pelagibacteraceae bacterium | reverse complement strand
TATTAACGCTGAATAAAGACGATTTATCTTGTTTAAAATTAATTCTTAAATCTTCTAAACTAAAGTTTTTTTTCAATTTTTTAAAATAATTATATAAATTTATATAGCCATCAAGTTCAAAGTTGATAACTCCTTTTTTTGCTATAATTTTATTTGCTTGATAATTTTCGAAATTGTAAATATTTTTTAATTTTGGAGTGATATTTAACAATTGAACACTCAAATTAATGTCATCTGAAGAAACAAGTCTTGCATTTTTAATTTGCAAATGAGGTTTTGGAAGGGCCTTGTAGTCAATTCTTTCATAGCCAATAAGTTGTAAATTGTAATTTTTTAGTAAGAAATTCTCAATTTCTTGGTTTTTTTTTGAATAATCAAAAAACTTTGGAATAAATAATAAAAGTAAAATAGAGATAAAAAATATTCCTAACAAGTATCTTAAGAAAAATACGAATTTAAAAAGATTTGAATATTTGCTGTGAATTATTTTAAAAGTTTTATTAAACATTTTTTTATTTTTGTAACTAGTATATAAAAGAAAATTCTTAATTATGAATAACATAGATAAGTTAATTGAAACATTAAACAAGGAACAAAAAGATGCGGTTCTGAGCACCGAAGGACCTAATCTTATTGTTGCAGGTGCAGGTTCAGGAAAAACTAGAGTTTTAACTACTAGATTAATACATATTATTAATCAAAAAAAAGCATGGCCAAATCAAATATTGTGCGTGACTTTTACAAATAAAGCAGCAAAAGAAATGCAAAATCGCGTCATCCAAAATGTTAAAGGTAGTGCGAGTGCTATTCCTTGGCTAGGAACTTTCCACTCTATAAGTGTAAAAATTTTAAGAAGACATGCTGAAGCGCTAGGTTATAAAAGTAATTTTACTATACTAGATACTGATGATCAAAAAAAATTAATAAGAAATATAGTTAAAGGTGAAGACTTAGATGCAAAAAAATTTTCTCCACAATTAATTTTATACCACATTGATCAATGGAAAAATAAAGGTCTATTACCAAAAGATGTAAAAATACAGAGATCAGAAATAATTATAAAATCTATTTTAAAAGTTTACGAGATTTATCAAAATAAAACTAAAGATTTAAATGCATTCGATTTTGGAGACTTAATTTTATTCTCAGTTAAACTTTTTGACGAACACAAAGATATTAGAGAAATTTATCACAAAAACTTTAAATATATTTTGGTTGACGAATTTCAAGATACAAATTTTATACAAAATAAGTGGTTAAATTTGTTGGTGAACGATAAACAAAATATTTGTTGCGTAGGTGATGATGACCAGTCAATTTATAGTTGGCGAGGAGCTGAAATTAAAAATTTTTTAACTTTTGACCAAATTTATAAAAACTGTAAAGTTTTTAAATTAGAACAAAATTACAGATCTACAAAAAATATTCTAGAAACTGCATCTAATTTAATTTCAAATAATTCTAATAGAGTAGGAAAAAAATTGTGGTCATCGTCTAACCAAGGTGAATTGGTAAAACTAAATTGCTACAGAACTGGTAAGGAAGAAGCTCAAGGGATTAGTGATATAATTGAAAGAAAAATTAAAAAAAAATACTCACTAAATGATGTTTCAATTTTAGTAAGAGCAATTTACCAAACTAGAGAATTCGAGGAGAGATTTCTTCAATTAGGAATTGGCTATCGAGTTCTTGGAGGGATTAAGTTTTATGAAAGAGCAGAAATTAAAGATGCTATTAGTTATTTAAGGATAATAAATCAAAAATACGATGATCTTGCACTAGAAAGAGTAATTGGTTCTCCAAAAAGAGGTGTTGGTGAAAGCACATTAAATCAAATCTATACTTTCGCAAAAACAAACAAACTTTGCCTAGAAGATTCTATAATTAAAATTATTGAAATTGGAGATTTCAAACCAAAAATAAAAACTGCTCTAGATCAACTTATTAAAATGATACAGAAATGGAGAAGAGATGCAAATAATATTAGTCATTTTGATTTATTGAAACTAGTGTTAGATGAATCTGGTTATTCTGGAATGCTTAAAAATAAAAAAGATTTGGAAAATGAAAGTAGGTTGGAAAATATTAAAGAGTTGCTTAGAGCTATGCAAGACTATGAAAGCCTACAGAGTTTTTTAGAACATGTTGCTTTAGCTACCTCAATAGATCAAGAGTGGGAGGGTGCAAAAATAAATTTGATGACATTGCATGCAGCTAAAGGTTTAGAATTTGAAGTTGTTTTTTTACCTGGGTGGGAAGAAGGATTGTTTCCTCATCAAAAATCTTTGGAAGAAAAGGGTGATTTCGCACTTGAGGAGGAAAGAAGACTTGCTTACGTTGGAATTACTAGAGCTAAGAAAGAAGCTTATTTATCCTTTGCAATGAAAAGAGCATATCATGGAGACTGGATGGACTCACTGCCATCAAGGTTTATTAATGAAATTCCAGATGAAAGCGTGGAAAAAAATGAAATTAATATGAATGAAACAGAAGATTTTGAATTTAATCAAGATAATTCAATAGAATTTGATGAGGAATATAGAAGCCCAGGATGGGATAGGTATAAAAAAAATAAAATGCTTAAATGGAAAAAATAAAAAAAATTAGAAAAGCCCTTCGAAGAGAGAAAATAGATGGATACTTGGTTCCCAAAAACGATAAGTTTTTTGGAGAATACATTTCTCGAAGTGATGATAGGTTAAATTATATATCCAATTTTTCTGGTTCTTATGGTTTTGCTTTAATCCTAAAAAATAAAAATTATTTATTTATTGATGGAAGATATACCTCCCAAGCAAAAAATGAAAGTGGTAAATTTTTTGAAATTGTTACTTTTCCTGAAAGAATGCCAAAAGAAGTATTAAAAAATAGAAAATTAATAATTGGTTTTGATCCAAAGCTTTTTACCGAAAAAACATTAAATTTTTTTTTCGATAAAAAATATTTCAAATTAAAATTGTTGAAAAGAAATTTGATTGATCAAATTTGGAAAAGAAAAATTGCCAAAAATAATACTAAATTTTATAATTTACCTCACAACTCTGTAGGATTAAATTTTAAGTCAAAAATAAATAAGATTATTCACAATTTAAATAAATGTGGAGCTGATTATCAATTCATCACTTCGTGTGAAAACAATGCTTGGTTACTGAATATAAGAGGAAGAGATGTAAAATATGCACCTTTACCTTTAAGTTATATTTTAATTAACAAAAAAAAAGAAATAAAATTTTTTTGTGATATAAAAAAAATATCTTTTTCTTTAAGAAAACAATTAAATAAAGTTAAATTTATTAAATTAGAGTCTGTTCAAAATATACTTTCAAAAATTAGTAAAAAAAAATTCATTATTGATGCAAACAGTTGTTCTATTTTTTTTAAAAATGTAATTTTAAAAAATAATCAAATATTAAATTTCAATGATCCTATTTATCATCTTAAAGCAATTAAAAGTAAAAATGAAATAGATAATATTAAAAAGGCTCATATCGAAGATGGCGCAGCTTTAACAAAATTTATTTTTTGGGTAAAAAAAAATTTTAGCAAAATAAAAATAAATGAGATCAGCGCCTCAGAAAAATTGTATCGTTTTAGAAAGGAAAATAAATCGTTTAAATTTCCAAGTTTCCCCACTATTTCAGGGGCTGGTCCGAACGGAGCAATAATACATTATAAAGCTACAAAAAAAACTAACAGAACTCTGAAAAATGGTGAAATTTATTTGGTTGATTCAGGAGGGCAATATGAATTTGGTACTACTGATGTTACAAGAACAATTTCATTAAAAAATTCTAACAAAAGAATTAAAGGAATTTTTACTAGAGTTCTAAAAGGGCATATAGCTGTAGCGAACTATAATATAAATAAAAATACTATTGGAGCACATGTCGATAAAGTTGCGAGGAAATATTTAAAAGATATTGGATTAGATTATTCGCATGGAACAGGCCACGGAGTTGGATATTTTCTTAACGTGCATGAGGGCCCCCATGCTATTTCTAAAAATAACAAATCAAAGATTAAAGAGGGTATGGTGCTATCCAATGAACCTGGTTACTACGAAAAAAATAAATTTGGAATAAGAATTGAAAACCTTATTTACGTAAAAAAAGTAAGTAACAAAAATGTTTTCGATGATTTAACTATGGTTCCTATTGACAAGTCCTTATTAGATACATCTTTACTAAATAAAAAAGAAAAAAAATGGTTAAACAGCTATCATAAGAAAGTCTATGAAAAACTAAAGAATAAAATGAGCCCAATAGAATTAACTGAACTTAAAAAATCTTGTTCAACCATTTAACATTTTATTCCAATCTTTCTCTAAAATTATTTTGATGTTAAGCTTCTTAGCTAGATCTATTTTTTTTTTTGTAGGTTTAGAGTCCCCAACTATCAAAAAGTCTAGTTTTTTTGATATTGTGCCCAAAACTTTTCCTCCATAATTTTCTACAATTGATTTTGCTTCTGATCTGCTCATTTTTTGAAACCCTCCAGTAAACATAAACTTTTTATTAGAGAATTTTCCGTTATTTACCTGAGTTTTATACTTTTGAATATTTAAATTCTTTATCAGATCCATAGTTATTCTAGTATTGGTGTTATTAGAGAAAAATTTTTCAATTGACTTGATTTGTGTTTCGCCAATACCGTCCAAATCTACCAAATTTTTCAATATTTTATCTCTAAATTTTGACTCAAATAACTTTGAGAATTCTTGAATAGAACCAAAAAAACTAGCTAATATTTTTGCATTTTCTTGACCTATATGTCTTATGCCGATCGAAAAGATTAATTTTTCTAAACTAATAAACTGTGATTTTTTTATTGCTTTTTTTAATTTCTGTATAGAAAGTTCTCCCCAACCCTCAAGATTTTTTATTTTTTCGTAATCTAATTTAAAAATATCTGATGGTTCTCTGATTAATTTTAAATTCCAGAATTGATCAATTACTTTTTTTCCTAAACCATCGATATTAATTGCCTCTTTTGAAACAAGATGTTTAAGTTTTTCCTTAGAAATAAATTTACAATCATATCCTTTTATACATCTTCTTACTGCATCCTCTTTTTTGGTAGTTTTACTGATTTCTTTAATCGTTGATGATCCACATAGACATTTTGAAGGGAAGACGTATTTCTTACTTTTATTATCTCTTTTTGAAAGGTCTACTGAAACTACTTGCGGAATAACATCTCCTGCTCTTTGAATTAAAATTATATCCCTAACTCTTATATCTTTCCTTTTAATTTCATCTTCATTATGTAAAGTGGCATTAGATACTACAACTCCCCCGACAGTAACAGGATCAACTTTTGCTACTGGAGTTATGGCGCCTGTTCTACCAACTTGAATCACAATTTCTTTTACTTTAGTGATAGCTTTTTCAGCAGAAAATTTATAAGCTGTAGCCCATCTAGGAGAGTTAGATGTATTACCTAACCTTTTTTGAAAATTTAAATCATTTACTTTATAAACTAAACCATCAATATCATACTCTAATGATGATCTAAGTTGATCAATTTTTTTATGCTCATTTTCGATTTCTTCAATTCCTTTAACAATTTTTGATAATGGATTGATAGCAAATCCCCACTCTGAAATTTTTTTGAGAAATTCAGATTGTTTAGAAAAATTTAAAGGTCGTATAACTCCAAATCCATAAGCAAAGTATTTAAGTGGAATTTTTGCAGTTTCTTTAGGATCTTTTTGCCTCAAAGATCCTCCTGCAGCATTTCTTGGATTGGCAAATTTATTTTTGATTGTTTCAAAATCTTTTTTGCTTATGTAAATTTCACACCTAATTTCTAATAAATCGGGGACCTCTTTAAATTTTATTATTTTAGGAATATTTGAAATTGTTTTCAAATTTTCTAAAATATCTTCTCCAGTATTTCCATCACCTCTGGATAAACCTTTTTTAAGTAAACCTTTTTCATAAACCAAAGTTGCTGAAATTCCATCTATCTTAGGTTCACAAAATAATTCTATTTTATCATCGTTTATATTCAAAAAATTATTTATTTTTTTTA
>CABZFF010000015.1 GCA_902524945.1 uncultured Pelagibacteraceae bacterium | reverse complement strand
GATCAATTGTAATGATAGGAGAAATTGGAGGTTCTGCAGAAGAAGAAGCTGCGGAATTTTTAAAAAGGGAGAAAGTTAAAAAACCAACAGTAGGCTTCATAGCTGGGTTAACAGCCCCTCCAGGAAGAAGAATGGGGCACGCTGGAGCAATTATATCTGGTGGAAAAGGTGGAGCTGAGGAAAAAATTGAAATTATGAAATCAGCAGGGATAACCATCTCAAAATCACCTGCAGATATCGGTAAAACCTTATTTGATAAACTAAATAGTTGATTTTTAAAAATTTATGTTAGTATAAGTAATTAATGCCATCTTCCGATAACAATATTACTTTTAAGAAAACGTCATTTTTATCAGGTATTAATTCAGAATTTATAAATCAATTATATTCCGATTACCTCTCTGATCCAAAATCTTTACCTATAGGCTGGAAAAATTTTTTTGATGGTTTAAGCGAAGACGAAAAATTAATTTTAAATGATATTAACGGCCCTAGTTGGTCACCTAGCAAAAAGATTAAAAAAATATATTCCGAACAGAATGAAATTAAAGATAATTCAAATGATCTTAATTTAGATTCAGATTCTATTAAACAAGCCTCTCAAGATTCTGTTCGAGCGATAATGTTGATTAGAGCTTATAGAATAAGAGGGCATTTAATTTCAAACTTAGATCCTTTATCCATTGAGGAAAAAAAAGAACATTCAGAGCTGAAACCAGAAACGTACGGTTTTAAAAAAAAAGATTATAAAAGAAAAATATTTTTAGATGGAGTTCTCGGGCTGCAATACGCAGATCTCAATCAGATAATTGGTATCTTAAAAAAAACGTATTGTTCAAATATTGGATATGAATTTATGCATATGAGTGATCCAGAGGAAAAAGCTTGGATTAGAAATAGAATAGAAGGACCAGAAAAGGATATAAATTTTACAGAAAATGGGAAAAAGGCCATCCTTAATAAAGTAGTACAAGCAGAGGGTTTTGAAAAATATTTACATTTAAAATTTGTTGGCACTAAAAGATTTGGATTAGATGGAGGTGAGTCATTAATACCTGCTCTAGAACAAATAATCAAAAGGGGAGGCAATCTTGGAGCAAAGGAAATAAAAATTGGAATGCCACATAGAGGAAGATTAAATGTACTTGCTAACGTTATGGGTAAACCTTTCAAAGCGATTTTTAGTGAATTTTTTGGTAAGACTGTAAGTGCAAAAAAAGATTTCGAAGGAGATGTGAAATACCACCTTGGTGCTTCCTCAAACAGAGAGTTTGATGGAAATATTGTACACATAAGTTTAACAGATAATCCATCTCATTTAGAAGCAGTAAATCCTGTAGTTTTAGGCCAAGTAAGAGCAAAACAATTTTTTCACAAAGATAAAGAAAGAAAAAAAGTAATACCGGTGTTAATGCATGGAGACGCAGCTTTTGCTGGACAAGGGATAGTAGCAGAATGTTTTGCTATGTCAGGGTTGCCTGGTCATAATATTGGAGGAACAATTCATATAATCGTAAATAATCAAATAGGTTTTACTACTGCACCTAGATTTGCAAGATCTTCACCTTATCCATCTGATGTAGCTAAGACTGCACAAGCTCCAATTTTTCATGTAAACGGGGATGATCCAGAGGCCGTCACGCATTGTGCTAAAATTGCTACTGAGTACAGACAGAAATTTAACAGAGACGTTGTTATCGATATGGTTTGCTACAGACGTTTTGGACATAATGAGGGAGATGAACCATCATTTACGCAGCCAATAATGTATAAAAAAATTAAAACCCATCCTACTACCCTTGCTATATATGGAAAGAAACTTGCAGATGAAGGCTTGATAAGTATCAGTCAATTACAACAAGATAAAATTAAGTTTAAAAATTATTTAGAAAATGAGTTTTTGTCATCTAAAAATTATAAATCAGAACTAAAATGGTTTGACGGGGTTTGGTCAAGATTTAAGCCTGGGTTAGGAAAAGACAAAAGGGGCAAAAAAAGTGGTGTTGAAAAAAGTATTTTATCAAAAGTTGGAAAAAAAATATTTCATATACCAATTAATTTTAATTCTCACAAAACTCTCAATAGAGTTTTTGAATTTAAAAGTAAAATGTTCAAAAATGGCCAAGTTGATTGGTCATCAGCTGAGTCTTTAGCAATCGGAACACTACTAACTGAAGGATTTTCAGTTAGACTATCCGGTCAAGACTCTGGTAGAGGGACATTTAGTCAAAGACACGCTGTCATAAGAAATCAAGATAATCATGATCGCTATATACCATTGAATAATATTCAGGATGGTCAAAAGAAATTTGAAATAATTGATAGTTTGTTATCTGAATTTGCGGTTCTTGGATTTGAATATGGCTATTCTTTATCGGAGCCAGAAACTTTAGTTATATGGGAAGCGCAATTTGGCGATTTTGCAAATGGTGCTCAAGTAATTATAGATCAATTTATAACTTCTTCAGAATCCAAATGGGGAAGAGCAAGCGGTCTAGTTATGTTATTACCCCACGGTTATGAGGGCCAAGGACCTGAACACTCTTCAGCAAGACTAGAAAGATTTTTACAGATGTGCGCAGGTGAGAATATACAAGTTGTAAATTGCACAACACCTTCAAACTACTTTCATGTTTTAAGAAGACAAATGCATAGAGAATTTAGAAAACCATTAATTATAATGACACCTAAATCTTTATTAAGACATAAACGTTGTATATCAAATATTTCTGAATTTATCTCAAAGAGCTCATTTCATAGAGTTTTAGAAGATGACGCATATAACAAAGAAAATAATTTGATTTCTTTAAAAAAAGAAAACAAAATAAAAAAGGCAGTTATGTGCTCTGGTAAAATCTATTATGATTTAATTGAAGAGAGAGAAAAGACTAAAAAAAATGATATTGTTTTTATTCGATTAGAACAACTTTATCCATTTCCAGCAAAGACTTTGGCTAAAATATTAAAGAAGTACAAAAAAGCTGAATTTGTATGGTGCCAGGAAGAACCTAAAAATATGGGAGCCTGGAATACAGTAAGAAATTATATTGAAAGAACTTTAGAAATGATTAATTTGAAGGATATTAACATAAAATTTGTTGGTAGATCTGCTTCTTCTACTACTGCGACCGGAAATGCTAACAAACATCTTGCACAACAAAAAGAAATATTAGAAAAGATACTTAAACATTAATGTCAGAAAAAATTACAGTCCCAACTTTAGGTGAGTCAGTCACTGAGGCAACAGTTTCAAAATGGTTAAAATCTCAGGGTGAGAAAGTAGTCGCAGATGAACCGATAGTTGAATTAGAAACTGATAAGGTAAATGTAGAGGTACCTGCCCCAAAAAATGGAGTTCTTGGAACTATTGAGGTTAAAGAAGGAGAAACCGTTAACGTGGGATCACTATTAGGTACAATTAATGAAAATGTTAGGAACGTGTCTGGTGAGATTAAAGAAGTTAAGTCATACAATCCCCCGAAAAAGCAGGTACCAAAACACCCTCGACTATTTGATGAAAAAAGTAATGATGTTCAAAAGAAAAAAATTGCCAAGCCAAAAATCGAAGAACAAGTTTTGACTTTAGAAAATGAGAAAGTAGAAGATGAGCCTCTTATTTTAGAAGAAATTCATGAAGAAAAGAAAAACCTCAAACCTTTAAAAATCAAATCAGAGACTAAAGTTTCACCTGCTGCCAGAAAGATGGCAAATGAAGCTAAAATTGATTTGGAAAAAATAAAAGGTACCGGAAAAAATGGAATTATTTTAAAAGAGGACATAATGGATCTAATGGGTACTAAACCTAATCCATCTGAAAGAAAAATCAAACATGGACCAGAAGAAAGAGTAAAAATGACAAGGCTCAGATTAACTATCGCCAAGAGACTTAAAGAGGCTCAGGAAAATGCAGCTATGTTGACGACATTTAATGAGGTAGATATGAGCGGGGTAATCTCTATGAGAAATGATTATAAAGAGGAATTTCATAGTAATTATGGTGTAAAATTAGGTTTTATGTCTTTTTTTGTAAAAGCATGTGTAAATGGATTAAAAAATTTTCCTGCAATTAACTCAGAAATTCAAGGAGAGGAAATAGTATATAAGAATTATTATAATATTAGTATTGCTGTTGGAACTGATAGAGGTTTAGTTGTACCAGTTCTTAGAGAAACAGATGAAATGTCCTTTGCAGATATAGAAAAAAATATAAGTGAACTTGGTCAAAAAGCTAGAGATGGCAAAATTACAATTGAAGATCTTCAAGGCGGAACATTTACGATAACGAATGGAGGAATTTATGGCTCGATGTTATCTACCCCTATTTTAAATCCTCCGCAATCAGCTGTGTTAGGTATGCATAACATTGTGCAAAGACCTGTTGTCGTAAACAATAGTGTAGAAGTAAGGCCTGTAATGTATTTGGCTCTGTCTTATGACCATAGAATTGTAGACGGTAAAGAAGCTGTTTCTTTCTTAAAAATAATTAAAGAATCGCTTGAACAACCAAAAAGGTTATTTTTAAATATATAGAACGATATGGAAAGTTTTGATTTAGTAGTTATCGGAGGAGGACCTGGCGGTTACGTCTGTGCAATTAGAGCTGCCCAACTTGGTTTAAAAACGGCCTGTGTGGAGTCAAGAGGAACACTCGGGGGGACATGTCTGAATGTTGGCTGCATACCTTCTAAAAGTCTTTTAAATTTATCAGAAAATTTCCATAAAGCAAAAAAAGATTTTAATAAACAAGGAATAGAAATTGAAGGTATAAAGCTTAACATTGAAAAAATGATGTCTAGCAAAAATAAATCAGTGCAAGTTTTGACTAAAGGAGTTGAATTTCTTTTTAAAAAAAATAAAGTTACTTATATAAAAGGAAAAGGTGTTCTATTTTCAAAAAACGATATAGTTGTTTATGACAACAATAGAAAAACAAATTATAATGCAAAAAATATAGTTATCGCTACTGGTTCGTCTGTGGCTTCACTACCGGGATTAGAAATAGATGAAAAAAATATATTATCATCGACTGGTGCATTATCATTAAATAATGTGCCAAATAAATTAGCAATAATTGGTGGAGGTTACATAGGTTTGGAAATGGGCTCAGTTTGGTCAAGACTAGGCTCAAATGTAACGGTCATAGAATATTTAGATCATATTACACCAGGTATGGATAAAGAAATTTCAAATGAATTTAAAAAGATCTTAACTAAACAAGGTATAAATTTTAAAATGAATTCAAGAGTCAACAAAGTCAAGTCTTTAAGCTCAGGAGTTTCAATAAATTATACAGATTTAAAAAATTCAAAAGATGAAACTTTGGAATTCGATAAGGTACTAGTCTCAGTTGGGCGTAAACCCTATACAGAAGGTCTTAATTTAACAAAAGTAGGAGTAAAAAAAGATAACAAAGGAAGAATCGAAGTAAACGAAAAATTACAAACGTCAATTGAAAATATATATGCTATAGGAGATGTAATAAAAGGCCCAATGCTTGCCCACAAAGCAGAAGAGGAGGGTATAGCAGTTGCAGAGATATTAGCTGGCCAAGCAGGTCATGTAAATTACGAAGTAATTCCTGGAGTAATTTATACTTCGCCAGAAGTAGCAACAGTTGGAAAAACTGAGGAGCAATTAAAACTGGAAAAAAAATCTTATAAAGTCGGAAAATTTCCTTTTTTAGCTAACTCAAGAGCTAAAGTTAATAACGAAACCGAGGGATTTGTAAAGATTTTAGCTGATAGTAAAACTGATAAAGTTCTTGGGGTTCATATTATTGGTCCCCATAGTGGAGATATGATTGCAGAGATGGCTTTAGCTATGGAATTCGGTGCAAGCGCCGAAGATATTGCAAGAACTTGCCATGCTCACCCTACTCACACTGAAGCTATTAAAGAAGCTGCATTAGCTGTTGATAAAAGACCAATTCATTTTTAATTAAAAAAAATTCAAATACTATTATATTATGAAAGCACAAGTATTGTTGCCAAAAGTTTTTAATTTTCCATTCACTTATTATTCTAAAAAAGAGTGTAAAATTGGAGATCTCGTAGAAGTTCCATTTGGCTCAAAAAAAGAAATTGGAGTAATTTGGAAAAACTATCATTCAGAGCCAAAAAATTTAAAAATAAAAGACATAAAAAAAATTACAGGGTATTCAATTAACAATAGATTAATAGATTTTATTGAATGGTTTTCTTTTTATAACCTAGTCCCTATGGGCCTAGTGTTGAAGATGGTAATAGGAGGCACAGATAAATTTATAAAGATTAATGATGAATTAATTCAAATTAATCATACCAAAATTAAAAACTTCAAATTAAATTATGAGCAGTCTGAAGCTCTTAAGTTTCTAGAAAAAACTAATAATAAGTTTGAAGTTTCAGTTTTACAAGGAACAACTGGATCAGGAAAAACTCTAGTTTATTTTGAGAGAATTAAAAAAATAATTGAAAAAAATAATCAGGCTTTAGTTTTATTACCAGAAATATTTTTAACTAATGATTTTAAATCAAGATTTGAGGATTTTTTTGGATTCGAACCTGCAATTTGGCATTCAAAAATAACACCTAAGAAAAAGAGAATAATTTGGAAAGGAATAATTAATAATAAAATAAAGATATTAGTTGGAGCTAGATCAGCTTTACTATTACCTTTTAAAAAACTTGGAATAATAATTGTTGATGAGGAACATGATAGTTCTTACAAGCAAGATGAAGGAGTTATTTATAATGCAAGAGATATGGCGATCTCTAGAGCTAATTTTGAAAAAATTCCTATACATTTAGTTACTTCTGTTCCTTCTGTAGAAACTTTCAATAATATTTGTAATAAAAAATATAGGCATATAAAAATATATAAGAGGTTTAATGATTACCCGCTTCCAAAAACTAAAATAATTAATTTAAATATAAATAAAATTAAAAATAAATTTATTGCGAAAGATACAGTTGAAATTGTTAAAGAATATTTGAATAAAGGCAATCAAGTTTTATTTTTTTTAAATAGAAGAGGTTTTGCTCCCTATTTAATTTGTAAAAAATGTGGATATAAGCAAGTTTGTTCAAATTGTTCATTATATCTAACATTTCATAAAATAAAAAATAAAGTGATTTGCCATCATTGCTCTTTTGAAAAGGAGATAAAAACAAAATGTAATTCTGGAGAAAATTGTAATTTTGTAATGTATGGACCAGGTGTCGAAAAAATACACGAGGAAGCTAAAGAAATATTTCCAAATAAGAAGATTAGTATATTTTCTAGTGATTATCTAAAATCAAAAGATAAAACAAAAACTTTTTTCAGAGAAATGAATGAAAATAAAATTGATATTCTAATTGGAACCCAAATGATTTCTAAAGGTTTTAATTTTCCAAATCTAAATTGTATTGTTGTTATTGATGCTGATTTTTCAGGAAGAGGGTATGATTTAAGAACAACTGAAAAAAATATTCAATTATATCATCAGCTAAGCGGGAGAGCCGGAAGATTTAGTTCTAAGTCAATAGTTATATACCAAACGTTAACACCTCAAAATGCAACACTTAATGAACTAATAAAAAATAAATCAGAGAAGCTTCTTCAAAATGAGCTCTCTTTAAGAAAAAAAAATAAATTACCTCCTTTTATAAGGTTAATTGCTATAATTATATCTTCAAAAGACCGGAGTTTAAGTTTACAAGGTGCTAGAGAAATAAAAATTAAATTAAAAAAAATTAATGACATTGAAGTTCTAGGCCCAGTGGACTCTCCACTACTTAAAATTAAAAAAAATTTTAGGTCAAGACTATTAATTAGATTCAATAACCGTTTTTTAATGCAAAAAAAAATCATAAATGTCTTAAATAGGCTTAAAATCTCATCAAAAATTAAACTTACAGTTGATGTTGACCCTATCAATTTTGCTTAGATCCAAAATTGGCAACTTGATCATGATATACTCTTATGGTACGACCAAGCAATAATTTCACGATAAATTCTTACAACGAAAATGAGTATAAATAAATCTTTCTCTACTGAAACTTCAGAAAGGTACTCACGTGCATTGTTTGAGGTTTCTCAAGAGTCATCTGAACTTGATAAGGTAGAGGATGATGTTAAAATTTTTCAATCTCTAATAAATACAAGTTTAGAGATTAAAAATTTCATTAAAGACCCAACACAAAATTTAAGTCAACAAAATAAAGTTTCAAGATTATTGGCGGAAAGATTGAATTTTTCAAAAAATCTTAAAAACTTTCTTTTATTATTAGTAGAAAAAAGAAGAATTTTCTTTATTCAAAAAATCTTTGATAGTTTTTTAAAATTGTGTTCAAAAAAAAGGGGTGAAATAAAAGCACAATTGATATCATCAAGAGAATTATCCAAAACCGAACTTGACAAAATAAGCAAAGATCTCTCAGAGTCAATGGGTTCAATTTTAAAATTTGATTACAAAGTTGATAAAGAATTAATCGGAGGTTTAAAATTACAACTTGGAAGTATTATGATTGATACATCAATTAGAAGTAAGCTTAAAAAATATGAGCAAGGTATGATAGAAAATTAATATGACTGTAAATCCCTCGGAAGTAACAAAATTATTAAAAGATCAAATTAAAAACTTTGGTG
>CABZFF010000014.1 GCA_902524945.1 uncultured Pelagibacteraceae bacterium | reverse complement strand
GGTTGGAAAAAATAATAATCACAAGTAGAGATCCAGCACCTCCGTCTAAAACTTATCTTAAATCTTCAGGGGGTATTTTCAGAGACATGATGATTCATGATTTCGATTTATGTAGGTATTATTTAAATAAGGATGAAATTTCTGAAATAAGTTCATCTGTAAGCTCATTTGAGAATTTTTATAAAAAAATTAAAGATCATGAATTAGCCACGGTAACTATGAAATCAAAAAAAGGTGTAATATGTGTAATCACAAATTCTAGACATTGTTCTTTTGGATACGATCAAAGGGTTGAATTATTTGGAAAAAAAGGAATGCTTTTATCAGGCAATCAAAAAAGGACGGCCACAGAGATATTTAATTCAAATCAATCCCATTCACAAAAACCTTTTTTAAATTTTTTTATTGAACGATACAAAGAAGCTTATAATTTGCAATTGAATGAACTGATTTTTTTTCATAAAAATAGAATAAAACCTAGATCAACTTTTAAAGATGGTTATTTAGCTTTAAAAATTGCTAATGCTGCGTATCAATCTTTAAAGCAAAAAAAGGTAGTAAAATTAAAGTAATTTTAACTACTTCTAGTTGTATCTATTTTTTTTCCTTTTGTATTTTAACAATTTTTTTGTTTTAATTATGCAAATTTAACAAACAAATGAGGGAAATAATCATGAAAAAAGTATACTTAACTGTTGCTGCTCTAATGAGCTGGGCAATGATGTCAGTAGCTGCTCTAGCAGTAGATATTATTGTTGTGTCTCATGGACAAGCAAATGACCCTTTCTGGTCTGTTGCAAAAAATGGAGTTGATAAAGCTTGTAAAGATATGAAAGTATCTTGCAAATACACTGCTCCAGCAACGTTTGACATGGTAGAGATGGCGAAACTTATTGACAACGCTGTTTCTCAAAAGCCAAAAGGTATTGTAATAACTCTTCCAGATGCTGCCGCTTTAGGTAAATCTGTTAAAGCCGCAATATCTGCAGGTATCCCGGTAATCTCTATGAATTCAGGTTCAGACGACTACATGAAACTAGGTATTAGTGCTCATGTAGGTCAAACAGAGTTTGAAGCTGGCGTAGGTGGCGGACAAAAAATGAAAGCTGCTGGTGGTAAAAAAGCTCTATGTGTTAACCACGAAGTGGGTAACGTCGCTTTAGATAGAAGATGTGCTGGTTTCAAAAAAGGCTTTGGTGGATCTGTAGATATATTAGGTACATCAAATGACCCGACTGAAATTCAAAAAGCTGTAGCTGCTAAATTAGGTGGTGGATATGACACTATTCTTACTTTAGGAGCTGGTCTTGCGGGAGAAGCTGCTCTAAAAGCATTGGAGTCTGCTGGTAAAGTTGGAAGCGTTAAACTTGGTACATTTGATATGTCGCCAGGTATGCTAAAAGCTGCTGCTGCTGGAAAAGTTGAGTTCTTAATTGATCAACAACAGTATCTACAAGGTTATTTACCTATAGCTATCTTTTCTCAATATATGAGATATGGAACAATGCCAGCTGGTGTTGTTATGACAGGACCTGGTTTTGTTACTCCTAACAATGCGAAGGACGTAATAAAATGGGCTGCTCAAGGTTATAGATAAGAACAATATTAAAAAGGCCTAGTGAATAATCACTAGGCCTTTTTTTTTAATTTTTTTTATATGTCTACAAAGTCTAAAAGTATTGAAACAAAAACTGATTTCAATCAGGATGAAAGACTCAAAAAAGTTTCCAAATTAAGATTATTGTTAAATAGACCCGAACTTGGTGCTCTAGGTGGAGCAATACTAGTTTTCATGTTTTTTGGTATCGTTGCCGGAGATACGGGGATGTTTAGTGCTTACGGAATTTTAAATTTCTTAGATGTTTCTGCTAATCTTGGAATAATAGCTATTGCAGCTGCAATGTTAATGATAGGTGGAGAATTTGATTTATCAATTGGATCTATGATAGGGTTTGCAGGTATTTGTATAGCTATTCCAGCAATTTATTGGGGATGGCCATTATGGATGAGTATAATTTTTGCATTTTCAATGGCAGTTCTTATTGGGTATTTTAACGGAATATTAGTTGTAAGGACAGGTCTACCATCATTTATTGTAACTCTTGCAATGCTTTTTATTTTAAGAGGAGCAACTTTAGCTATAACAAGATTGATTACTGGTCGAACTCAAGTCCCAGGCCTAAGAGTTTTAATCGAAGATGATCCATTAGCGTGGATATTTGCAACTGATACATTTAAATGGGTTTTTACTTGGTTAGGTTCGATGAATCTGATTGCATTGAGAACTGATGGAACTCCACTCGCCACAGGAATTCCACCGTCTGTAATATGGTTCATAGTCTTAGCAATCATTACAACATGGATTCTAATGAAAACAAGATACGGAAATTGGATATTTGCATCTGGAGGAGATAAAAATGGCGCTAACAATGTTGGAGTACCAGTTGGTAGAGTAAAAATAAGTTTATTTATAGGTACTGCAGTTGCAGCAACCATTTTTGCTACTATTCAAGTTTTAGACGCTGGTTCAGCTGATACAATGCGTGGAACTTTAAAGGAGTTAGAAGCTATTGCAGCTGCAGTTGTTGGTGGTTGTTTATTGACTGGTGGATATGGTTCAGCTATAGGTGCAGCATTTGGAGCCTTAATATTTGGCACGGTTTCAATGGGAATATTTTATACCGATGTAGACACAGACTGGTTCAAAGTCTTTTTAGGAGCAATGATGTTAATTGCTGTAATCTTTAATAATTATATAAGAAGGAAGGTAACAGAGAGCAAATAATGTCTGACTATTTAGTTCAATTTAATAATATTAGTAAATTTTTTGGAAAGGTTATTGCTTTGAAAGATGTAACAATGAAATTAAAAAAAGGTGAAATTATGTGTCTTCTTGGTGACAATGGTGCAGGCAAATCAACTTTGATAAAAACATTGGCTGGAGTGCACAGACCTGATGAAGGTGAAATTATTGTTGAGGGAAAGAAAACAATATTTGACAGCCCAAAAGATGCATTGGATATGGGAATAGCTACTGTGTATCAAGATCTAGCTTTAGTTTCTTTAATGAGTGTAACAAGAAATTTTTTCATGGGAAGAGAACCCATGAAAGGTCCACCATTTTTTAAAACATTTGATATAGATAAAGCAAATAAGATAGCAGCCGAGAGAATGGGGCAGATAGGTATTGATGTTAGAGATCCATCTCAAGCAGTCGGAACGATGTCAGGTGGTGAAAGACAATGTTTAGCAATAAGTAGGGCTATATACTTTGGAGCAAAAGTTCTTGTTTTAGATGAGCCTACTTCTGCTCTAGGAGTGCATCAAGCCTCAGTTGTGTTAAAATATATAGTTAAAGCTGCTTCTCAGGGATTAGCAGTAATTTTAATAACACATAACGTTCATCACGCCTATCCAGTTGGAAATAGTTTTACAGTATTAAATAGGGGAAAAAGTTTAGGCACATATGAAAAAAAAGATATTTCTAGAGAAAAACTTTTAAGTATGATGGCAGGTGGTGAAGAGTTAAATAAACTAGAGGTAGAGCTTCGAGAAATGAATAGATCCTCAGCTAATTAATGCAAATAGGAATTGATTTAGGCGCAACCAAAATAGAGTACGTTCTTCTAGATAATGATAATATAGAATTAAAAAGAGACAGAGTTCAAACACCTAAAGATTATGAAAAGACTGTAATTACAATAACTGAAATCGTTAAGAAATTAGAAAAAAATTCTGGTAAATTTAATGTAGGTATATGTCATCCTGGAGCAGTAGATAAAACGACAGGGTTGATTAAAAATGCACATAATTCCCAGTGGTTAAATAAAAAAAATCTAATAAAAGATTTGAAATTAAAAATGAATAATAATTTTTTTTCAGAGAATGATGCTAATTGTTTTTGTCTATCAGAGGCTTTTGATGGATCAGCTAGCCATTATGAAACTGTATTTGGCATTATATTGGGATCAGGGTGTGGTGGTGGATTAGTAATAAATAAAAAGATAATATCTGGGGCAAATGGTTTAGGAGGAGAATGGAGCTTAAATCAAATGCCACTTACAAATACACCAAACTTAAAATCAGATAAAATCTTAGATTTTTCAAATAGATTAGAAGGTTATCTATCCGGAAAATCAATAGAAAAAAGATTTAATGAACAATTTAATGAAAACATTTCAGCAAAAGAAATTTTTAGCAGATATAGAAAAAAGGATTCAAACTCCATTTTATTTATAAACAAGTATAAAGATATTTTAGCAAGATGTTTGGTATTAATAGTAACAACTCTTGACCCAGATGCAATTGTTTTTGGTGGTGGAATTTCTAATGAAATAGATTTTTTAGATCAAATTAAAAAAAAAACATCGTCATTTATACATGAACCTAATCTTAAAACAGTATTTTTAAAACCAAAGCACGGAGACGCAAGTGGAGTAAGGGGTGCTGCTATTTTGAGTAGGCAAAGTTCTATTTAAGTATTGAATTAATCTCTTTATTTGAAAATCGCTTTGGTTTTTCACATTTAACAGAAATTCTTTGTTTTTTATTATTTCTTGCTGATAAATGAATTGCCTCTATAATATTAAGTACGTGAAGAGATAAATTTCCGTTACATCTATGTGTTTTCTTATTTTGGATAGAATATATCATCTCCGATAATCCAACACCTCTATAATTTGCGTTAGTAGGAGACTCATTTGCTCTAGAACTTTGGGATCTTATATTAATTTTTCCCAATGACATTTTGTTTGTTTGATGATCCTTCCATGTGCTACCTAATTTTTTACTGATTAAAACCGATCCACCAAACATATTTGGATCCGGAACTATCATAGAACCATTATCTCCGTAAAGCTCTATGTGATTTCTTAGATGAGAAATAACATCAAAAGATAAAGTTAATCTAATTATTGTGCCATTATGAAATTTTATAGTGGAAAAGTAAGTTGTGGGACACTCCACTTTAAATTTTTTACCCTTTTTTGGTCCTATACCGATAGTTCGTTTGTTTACTCCTTTTGAGCTTATACTTGTTACTTCTTCAGCTGGACCTAATAAGTTTACTAAAGCAGTTAAATAATACGGACCCATGTCTATAACTGGTCCTCCGCCTTTTTTAGCAAACCAAGGCTCTGGGTTAGGATGATAGGATTGTATTCCTGGATAGGCAAATATTCCTGTACCAAACTTCACTTTACCTATTATTTTTTTGTCTAAAAGTTCTCTTGCTTTTTGATTACCTCCACCTAAAAAAGTATCAGGAGCATTTCCAATGAAAAGTTTTTTTCTTTTTGCTATTTTTATAAGTTCTTTCCCATCTTTGAATGAAACGGCTAATGGCTTTTCAGAATAAACGTGTTTACCATTAAGTAATGATTTTTTAGCTATTAAATAATGTGCATTAGGTATTGTTAAGTTTAGAATAACTTGAATTTCTTTATCTTTAAGTAATTCATTAACCGATGTTGAACTTATCTTATAAGCTTTTGCGCACTTTTGGGCTGCAAATTTGTTAATATCAGCACATTTAATTATCTTAAAATTATTGAAATATTTATGCGCCCTAAAATAAGTTTCAGCTATATGACCGCATCCAATTAGACCGACTTTATAAACTTTTCCCATTAACAAGTTTATACACCTTTTCTCTGTTTTTTCTTCCCCTCTAGATGTTCTTTTAGAGCTCTTTCATTTTCTTTAGTCGTTGGCATTGAAAGAGTAGGGCTTTCCCAGTAAGCAGAGCCTTCTAGCCATTGATATCCATCGGTATGAATACTTATAACATACGTTTTCTTGGATTTTTTTGCTCTTTTAAAAGCCTCTTCTAGTTCAGATATTGAGTTCACTTGTTCTCCATCTGCGCCCATACTTTTTGCATGCGACGCGAAATCAACTGGAACAAGATTAGGAGTTTTAGAACTTTTTAACAAACAATTAAATTCTTTACCCCCCTTATACAATTGCAGCCTATTAATAACTGCATGACCACCGTTATCACAAACTATTATAATCAATTTATTATTAGTAATTACCGAGCTGTAAATGTCTGAATTATAAAGCAAATATGATCCATCTCCAACGAACGCTATAACATCTTTATCAGGGTTTGCCATTTTAATCCCCAGAGCTCCTGAAATTTCATAACTCATACAACTAAAACCCCATTCAGTTTCATGAGTATTTAATTCCCTAGGTCGCCAAACTTGTACAACTTCTCCCACCAAACCGCCTGCAGCAGTAACAGCTATATCTGATGGATCAGAATTTCTATAAATTGCACCAACTGTATGCGCATAACTAGGTAATTTTTGATTAGTAGGACCACTTTCTTTGTCTACATATTCATTCCAATTTTTTAATTCTGATTGTGCTTTTTTATTCCAGCTATCCTCTGCTTTCCAACTTCCTAGAACTAAAGATAATTCAGATAATGAAACCTTAGCATCACCAACTACAGCTTCTGCCATATGTTTATTTGCATCAAATCTAGCTGCATTAATAGATACAAGTTTGAAATTTGGATTTTCGAAGTTTGCCCAAGATCCTGTAGTAAAATCTGCTAGCTTAGTACCTATTGCTATAGCTAAATCTGTTTTCTTTGCCATATTATTTGCAGCTTTACCGCCAAGGCCACCTATTGGTCCTAAAAAATGAGAATGATCTCTTTTCATAGTAGAATAACCCATGACGGTTTGTGTTACTGGTATATTATGTTTTTTTGCAAAATCAGATAATTCATCCATTGCATCAGAGTAAAATACTCCTCCTCCCGAAATTATTATTGGATTTTTTGAAGATTTGATTGCCTCAGCTGCTTTTTTTATTTGATAATCATCTGGACGTGGACGTCTAATAGAATGAACTCTTTCTTTAAAAAATTCTTCAGGATAATCGAAAATTTCACCTTGTACATCTTGACTTAAAGAGATACATGCAGGACCACAATCGGCAGGATCCAGCATAACTTCAATTGCTTGAGGTAAAGTAGAAATTATTTGCTCAGGACGAGTAATTCTATCAAAATATCTTACAACGGGTTTGAATCCATCATTTTGAGTAATCCCTGGATTGTTAAAATGTTCAACTTGTTGAAGTACAGGATCTGGCATTCTATTCGCAAATGTATCTCCAGGTAAAAATAATATTGGAAGTCTATTACTCATTGCAACAGCTGCCGCTGTAATCATATTTGTAGAACCAGGTCCAACTGAGCTTGTTGCAATAAAAATTTGCTTTCTCCTTTTTGCTCTTGAATAAGCTATTCCTGTAAGAGCCATATTTTGCTCATGATGACCTCTCCATGTAGGAAGATCTTTTTGATTTTCTTGAAGCGCTTGCCCCAAGCACGCTACATTACCATGACCAAAAATTCCAAATGCACCAGGAAATAACGGTTCTTTTTTTCCATCAATTAAAATTTTTTGTTTTGTAAGGAATTTAACTAGAGCGTGAGCACAAGTAAGTTGAATGTTTTTCATAAATTCTTTATAAGATAGTTAATTAACTTAATATATTCAATAATTATATATAATTTATGTACGAGAAATTTGGTCAGTTTATTGATGGTAAATGGCAACAATCATCTAGTGGTGAAACTTATGAAGTAATTAATCCAGCTACCGAAGAAATAATTGGTAAAGCGTCGAAGGCAAATAGTAAAGATATTCAGAGAACTCTTAAATCAGCGGAAAAAGGTTTGGAAATTTGGAGAAACACCTCTCCTTGGGAAAGATCAAAAGTTATTAGAAAAATTTCTGAGTTAATGAGAAAAAAAGTAGATACTTTATCAAAATGGTTAACTTTAGAAGTAGGTAAACCTCTTGCTGAAGGTGCAGGTGAAGTGGGCGGTGCAGCTGACATATTTGAATGGAACTCAGAAGAAACAAAAAGAATTTTTGGTGAAATAAATCAAAGTCGTTTCCCAAATACAAAAATACATGTGATTTATCAGCCAGTTGGCGTAGTGGCAGCGTTAGTTCCGTGGAATTTTCCCGTTATTTTAGCATCAAGAAAGATTTCTACCGCTTTAGCTGCTGGATGTTCAGTTATAGTAAAACCTGATGTGATTACTCCAGGTAGTGTTATGGAAATAGTTGATATATGCAAAGAAGCCGGCGTTCCACCTGGTGTAGTAAATTTATTATCTGGTGATCCGGCAGGAATTTCATCTGAATTAATTCAATCGGATATAGTAAAAAAAATATCTATTACAGGATCAACAAGAGTAGGTAAGTTAATTCTTAAGCAAGCCGCTGATAAAGTACAAAGAGTAACAATGGAATTAAGCGGCCACTCTCCATTCATTGTTTTTGATGATGTTGATTTAAATAAAGTAACAGATATGGCAATAACAGCTAAATTTAGAAATAATGGTCAAGTTTGTATATCTCCAAACAGATTTTATATTCATGAGAAGAAAAAAGACGAGTTTGCTGACTTAATGGTAAAAAAAACGAAAAAATTAAAAATGGGCAACGGAATGGACAAGGATACTTTACTCGGCCCCTTATGCACAAAAGAGAGGTTAGAGGGCGTTGAAAAGTTGGTAGAAACAACTAAGAAAGAAGGTGGAAAAATTCTTTTAGGTGGTAAAAGAGCTGCTAACTTTAACAAAGGTTATTATTATGAACCAACTATTTTTGATAATATTCAAGATAATTTTACAGTCATGAAAGAGGAGCCTTTCGGTCCGATAGTTCCTATCTTATCTTTTAAAGATTTTGATGAGGTGATGAAAAGAGCTAATGATAATGACTTAGGTCTAGCAAGTTATGTTTATACAACTGATTTAAAAAAAGCAAACCAAGCATCAGAAAAATTAGAAACAGGTTGTGTTGCTGTCAATACACCAGTTGTGGCAGTAGCAGAGGCACCATTTGGAGGGATTAAACAAACAGGGTACGGTAGAGAAGGTGGGTCTATGGCTATAAAAGATTATTTGAATATAAAATACACTCACTTTGGTATTTCATACGAATGAGGAAGAATAGATTAAAAGAGATTTTTAAATCTGGTAAATCTGTTGTTAATGGATGGCTTCAAATACCGAATTCATTTACCGCAGAATTAATGGCAAATCAAAATTGGGACTCTTTAACTTTAGATATGCAGCATGGTGTTATTGATTATCCTAATGCAGTAGGAATGCTGCAAGCAATATCTACGACTAAGGTTGTTCCTATGGTCAGAGTGAACTGGAATGAACCAGGTCAAATTATGAAAATTCTTGATGCCGGGGCCTATGGCATTATTTGCCCAATGGTAAGTAACAAAAAAGAGGCAGAAAGTTTTGTCAAAGCATGCATGTATCCACCTAATGGATACAGAAGTTATGGTCCTATAAGAGGTTTAGTTTATGGTGGACCTGACTATGCAGATGAGGCTAATAATGAAATACTCAAATTTGCCATGATTGAAACAAAAGAGTCACTAGAAAATTTAGATGAAATAATGAGAACTCCAGGTTTAGACGGAATTTATATTGGTCCAGCTGATTTAAGTTTGGCTATTGGAGAGAAACCTAGTTTTGATAAACCCGAGGATGATCCTGTATATGATGTAATAATGAAAATTTTAGATCATGCTGTTAAAAACAAAATTATTGCTGGAATACAAAATGGTCAACCTGAATACGCTGAAAAAATGATTAATAAAGGATTTCAATTAGTAACTATTGGATCTGATCAAAGATACATGACTGCCGCATCAAAAGCAGCTCTTAGCAAATTAAAAAAAGAAGAAAAAAAAGATACTGGAAAAGGCTATTAAAAAAAAATGGTCTATCATGTTTATATGCTCAAATCTTTGGGCAAAAAATCTGTAACTTATGTTGGATATACAAAAAATCTTAAACATAGAGTCATACTTCATAACAATAGTAAGGGAGCAAAATTTACTAAGGGAAGAAAATGGAAACTTATTTATAAGGAAAAATTTAATTCAAAAAAAGAGGCAATTTCTAGAGAATATTATATAAAGAATAATAGAAATTTAAGAAATAAAATTAAAAATGAAAATTTCAATTCTGTTACCATATAAAGAAAATTTTTCACCTGAA
>CABZFF010000013.1 GCA_902524945.1 uncultured Pelagibacteraceae bacterium | reverse complement strand
GATTAAATTTTAAAAAAAAAAAAAATAAAGATAAAATTATGAAAGAAGATAAAGTAAGTTTTGAAAAAATATTTAAAAATAATTTTTTATTAGAAAAAACTAAATGATAAGCAATTAAAAAAATTATAATAATAAAAATATATAGTGTCGGTACTTGCTTACTTAAAAAAGCTATAACCATTATAAACGGGATAGCAATCCAAAAGAATTTATTTTTATTTTTCATTGCAAAAATTAAAAAGTAAACTGCCAAGAGAGACAGAAATAGAGAATGGTGATCAACAAATGGTGTCCCACTAGATGGATAACCTAGAATAGCAAAACAAATAGAATAAAAAAAACTATAATTTTTTTCTAACCCTAAAGTTAAAAAAAGATAATAGGTAGTTACTGTCAAAATACTATTTAATAGAGAAGCAGATAAAATATATGTTTGCCAATTCACACCAAAAATGTAAAAAAGAAAACTTTGGAAATAGTCAATAAAGGGGCCTGATACAATCCAAAAATCTCTAAATGGATGTTCATCATTCAAAATTCTGAACGCAGAGTCAAAATGTCCAAAGCTATCAATTGGAAATACACCCCTATTTCCAGTGTAATGGCAAATTAAAACAGAAAATAATACAAGGACAACCTGGTGGGAATTTTTGATAAAAAGATTTTTAAATAATTCCATCTCTATAGGATAAGTAATATATCCTTGTTAGAGAGATGTGTCGATTTTTTTTGCAGCATTATAAAGTTCTTTTACAGAATTTACTGATAATTCAAATTCTTTCTTTTCTTTTTCACTTAGGTTTATTTCAATTACTTTCTCAACACCATTTTTACCTATCACGACTGGAACTCCAGCATAAATTTCTTTAAAACCATATTCTCCATCTAAATAAGATGCGCATGGTAATTGTTTCTTTAAATCTTTTAGATAACTCTCTGCCATCTCTACGCCAGATGCTGCTGGAGCATAAAAAGCTGAACCATTTTCAAGAAGTTTAACAATTTCGGCGCCACCCTTTTTTGTTCTTTCTATAATTTCCTTTAACTTTTTTTCAGATATTTTTCCCGCACTCACTAATTCCTCAATTTTTTTACCATCTATTTTAGTTGAACCAACCATCGCTACCATGCTATCCCCGTGTCCACCTAATACAAAAGATCTAATTTTTTGAACTGGTACCTGTAACTCTTTAGATAAAAAATATATAAATCTTGAAGAGTCCAATATTCCTGCCATTCCTACAACTTTTTTTTTTGGTAAACCAGAATATTTTTGCAGAGCCATTACTATTACATCGAGCGGATTAGTAATACAAATTACAAATGCTTCTGGAGAGGTATCTTTAATTCCATCAGCAACTTGTTTAATAATTTTTAGATTGATCCCAAGTAAATCATCTCTTGTCATTCCTGGTTTTCTTGGAACACCTGCAGTAATTATTATTACATCAGAGTTTTTGGTATCCTCGTAATTGTTAGTTCCTAAAAGATTAACGTTGAATCCATTTACAGGTGAGGACTGAGCTATATCCAAAGCTTTACCTTTCGCCAGTCCTTCAGCTACATCAAATAATACTACATCTCCTAATTCTTTAAGAGCGATTAAATGTGCCAAGGTACCTCCAATTTGACCAGCACCAATTAAAGTAATCTTTTTCATAATAAATTTTATTTCATTGTTGGCATAACAAATTCAGGGTCAGATCTCAAACCAGAAGGCCACCTTGAAGTAACTGTTTTAAGTTTAGTGTAAAACCTTACTCCCTCAGGACCATGCATGTGTTGATCTCCAAATAAGGATCTTTTCCAGCCACCAAAGCTATGAAAAGCCATAGGCACTGGAATTGGAATATTAATTCCAACCATTCCTATTTTTGCTTTATTAGAAAAAGTTCTTCCAGAGTCACCGTCTCTCGTAAAAATACTTACACCGTTTCCAAATTCATGATCATTAACTAACTTTAAAGCTTCATCAAAATTTTTTGCTCTTACAACAGACAAAACTGGACCAAAGATTTCCTCTTTATATATTCGCATATCTTTTGTCACGTGATCAAATAAGCAGCCTCCAATATAAAATCCATCTTCATAGCCTTGAATTTGAAAATTTCTACCGTCTACGACCAACTTAGCTCCTTCCTTTTCACCAATATCAACATAACCTTTTACTTTTGCTAAATGCTCTTTTGTTACTAGTGGACCCATCTCAGACTCTTTGTCCATTCCTGGTCCAACTTTTAAAGCCTCTACTTTTTTTGCTAGTGAATTAACTAGTTTATCTCCTATGTCTCCAACTGCGACAGCAACCGATTGTGCCATACATCTTTCACCTGCAGAACCGTAAGCTGCGCCCATTAATCCATTAACCGCTTGATCCAGATCACAGTCTGGCATTACAACACAATGATTTTTAGCTCCTCCTAGTGCTTGAACTCTCTTTTCATTTTTAGCACAATTTTCATATATATACTTTGCGATTGGAGTTGATCCAACAAAACTCATGGCAACTATATCTTTATTATTTATTAAAGCATCAACTGCCTCTTTATCTCCATTTACTACATTAAACACTCCATCTGGAAGACCTGCTTCTTTCAATAATTCAGCAAGCCGGATTGAGCATGTTGGGTCTTTCTCTGAAGGTTTTAATACAAAAGTATTTCCGCAAGCAATTGCCATAGGAAACATCCACATTGGAACCATGGCAGGAAAATTAAAAGGAGTAACACCTGCACAAACACCAAGAGGTTGTCTGATTGACCAGCTATCAACATTCGAACCTACATTCTCAGTAAATTCACCTTTAAGCATTTGTGGAATTCCACATGCGTACTCTACAACTTCTAAACCTCTAGTTAGTGATCCTTTAGCATCTTCATAAACTTTTCCGTGTTCTGAAACTATAATTTTTGTTAGTTCATCAGAATTTTTTTCTATAAGTTCTTTAAATTTAAACATTACCCTAGCTCTTTGAAGAGGAGGTTTGTTTGACCATGTTCTAAAAGCTTTTTGAGCATTAGCTACTGCTTCATTAACATCTTTAGTTGAAGCTAATTTTACTTCAGCACTTTGTTCTCCGGTAGCTGGATTAAAAACTTTACCAGTCCTTTTTGACTCACCTGAAAAGCTTTTACCCCCAACAAAATGTTGAATTGTTTTCATGATGTAATTGAATAAATAAGCTTTTAACTTGTTGCAAGCATTTTTTTAATAGAGCCTATCGCTTTTGCTGGATTAAGCCCTTTGGGACAAGAATTAGTACAATTCATAATGGTATGACATCTATATAATTTTAATTCATCTGCTACTTTCTTTAATCTTTCTTTTTTATCACCATCTCTGCTATCATTAATCCAACGATAAGCTTGCAGTAATACTGCTGGACCTAAATACTTATCTCCGTTCCACCAATAGCTTGGGCAAGATGTTGAACAACATGCGCATAGAATACATTCATAGTAACCATCTAATTTTTCCCTATCTTTCTGTGATTGCTTTAACTCAATTTTTTCTTCCCCAGTTTGATCTACTTTGAGCCATGGCTGAATTGACTCGTATTGTTTGTACAAAGTAGTTAGATCTCCAATTAAATCTTTTACAACTTTTAAATGAGGTAAAGGATAAATGTTTAAATCTCCACTTATATCCGTGTGAGATTTTATACATGCGAGTCCATTTACTCCATCAATATTCATGGCACAGGAACCGCAAACTCCATGTGCGCATGATCTTCTAAAAGTTAAAGATGGATCGATTTCATTTTTTATCTTAAACAAAATATCTAGAACTTTTGGACCGCAGTTGTCCATGTCCACTTCAAATGTATCAACTCTAGGATTTTTTCCAGTAGAAGGATCCCATCTATATACATTTATTTTTTTTAAATTTTTTGAATTTGATTTATCTTTGAAATATTTTCCTACCTCAATTTTTGAATTTTGTGGCAGGTTGAACTGCGCCATTGTTAATAAACTCTTTCCTTAGGAGGAAAATATTGAACATCATTTGTGAGAGTTCTTGAATGAACATCCCTATATTTAATCTCAACTTCTTTTCCTTTTTGCCAAGCCAAAGTATGTTTCATGAAATTTTTATCATCTCTTTTAGTAAAGTCTTCTCTTGCATGTGCTCCTCTGCTTTCTTTTCTATTGTAAGCCGAGTCCATTGTCGTTAATGCTTGACTAATCAAATTATCAAACTCTAAGGTTTCAACTAAATCTGTATTAAATAGTAATGATTTATCTTTAACTGAAATATCGCTAATCCCTTCGTAAGGTTTTCTGATTTGTTCAACACCCTCTTTTAAAGTCTTTTCAGTTCTGAAAACAGCACATTTTGACTGCATTGTTTTCTGCATTTCTAATCTTAACTCGGAAGTTTTAGTCGAACCATGTGAATTTCTGATTTTATCAAATCTTTCTAAACATTTGTCTGTTTCTGAGTTTGAAACTTCTTCATGCTGGCTACCTGGCTTTATTAGTTCAGCTGCTCTTTTAGCGGCTGCTCTTCCAAACACTACTAAATCGATCAAAGAGTTAGATCCTAATCTGTTTGCTCCATGAACTGAAACACATGCTGCTTCACCTATTGCCATCAAACCTGGAACAGTTTTTTCAGATCCATTAAGAGTTAAAACCTCAGCTTTAAAATTAGTTGGAATACCCCCCCATATTGTAATGAACTGTTGGAACAACAGGAATTGGTTCTTTACTTACATCAACGTTTGCAAAAGTTTTTGCAGCTTCTGATATACCAGGTAGTCTCTCTTCAATAACTTTTTTATCTATATGGTCTAAATGAAGATTAATATGGTCTTTGTTTTTTCCGGCTCCTCTTCCCTCATTAATTTCCATTTCCATAGACCTGCTAACAACGTCTCTAGACGCTAGATCTTTTGCATTAGGAGCATATCTCTCCATAAATCTCTCTCCTTTGCCATTTACTAAAAATCCACCTTCTCCTCGGACTCCCTCGGTTATTAAACAACCAACACCATAAATTCCTGTTGGATGAAACTGAACAAACTCCATATCTTGCAATGGTAAACCAGCTCTTAATACCATTGCATTGCCATCACCGGTACAAGTATGAGCAGAGGTCGCCGAATAATAGACTTTTCCATATCCGCCAGTAGCTATAATAGTTATATGAGACCTAAATCTATGTATTGTTCCATCAGTTAAATTCCAAGCAATAACACCTTTGCATTGTCCATTTTTCATAATTAAATCCAAGGCAAAATATTCTATAAAAAATTCTGTTTGCTGTTTTAAAGCTTGCCCATAAAGTGTATGCAAAATTGCATGACCAGTTCTATCAGCAGCTGCACAGGTTCTTTGAGCAGTTCCGTTTCCATAATTTTTTGTCATTCCACCAAAGGGTCTTTGATAAATCTTTCCGTCGTCAGTTCTACTAAATGGAACACCATATCTTTCTAATTCAACAACTGCTCTTGGCGCCTCCTTACAAAGATACTCGATTGCATCTTGATCACCGAGCCAATCTGAACCTTTAACTGTGTCGTACATGTGCCAACGCCAATCATCTTCTCCCATATTTCCTAAAGCTGCGGAAATACCTCCTTGAGCAGCTGATGTATGGCTTCGTGTTGGAAAAACTTTTGAGATACATGCAGTTTTAAGACCTGCTTCAGATAAACCTACAGCAGCTCTTAATCCTGAGCCGCCAGCTCCAAGAACTACAACGTCATACTCGTGATCTATAATTTTATAAGCACTCATTTAATTAATATTATATATACCTAAAATTGTTAATAATGGAATTATTATAGCAAATAAATTAAGCGCTTTATTTGCGACATTTTTGATTTTCTCATCATGTAAATAGTCCTCAAAAATCTCACTTATCGTAAGCGCTGAAAAAAAGAAAGCAATCACAATGAATATAGAAAACAATATTTTTGATGGTTGTTCAGAAAAAAAAGTCAATATTTCTGAATATTCTTTGTCATAAATAGAGACAAAGTTTAATAAAAACCAAGCCATTAGAGGCATTAAAATAAATGAACTAATTTTTGTAAAAAGCCATTTTTTCGTGGATGTATGCATTAAAAATAATTTCTCCCTAAAACATAAAATAAAATTGTCAAAACAAAAGAACCTAATAAAACAAGTACGCCTGTAATTTTTGCTATTTTTAAATCGAAACCATAACCAGCATCCCAAAATAAATGCCTCACCTCATTTAAAATATGAAAACTAAAAGTCCAACATAAAGAAATAGCTAAAAATTTACCAAAAATAGAATTTAAAATAATATTTATATTTGAATAATTATCTTGACCCAAAATAATTAAGCTTGCCCATAGACAAATTAAGATTATAGCAAAAAAATTAATAACTCCAACTATTCTATGAGTTATTGATAATAAAGAGGATATCTGCCACTTATAAATTTGTAGATGTGGACTTAAAGGATTATTATTTTCCATACTTTTCTTATAAACTAAAGTTACATTTTTTTCATCAAACACTCAGCTATTTGAACAGTGTTTAAAGCCGCGCCTTTCAATAAATTATCAGAAACTACCCACAAATTTATTGCTTTTACATTAGAATTATCTTTTCTTATCCTTGAAATGAAAGTTGTGTAATCACCCTCCGCTTCTAAAGGTGTAATATATCCACCATCTTTTCTTTCATCAATTACTTTACATCCAGGAGCTGATTTAAGAATCTTAATTATATTTTCAAAGTCATAAAAATTATCAAACTCAATATTAATTGACTCTGAGTGACCTGTTCTCACTGGTACTCTTACGCAAGTTGCTGTTACCTCAATCTCGCTATCTAAGATTTTTTTCGTTTCATTAGTCATCTTTAATTCTTCTTTTGTATATCCATCTTTATCAAAAGCATCTATATGTGGTATTAAATTAAATGCTATTTGTTTTGTAAAATTTTGAGAGCTAATTTTTTTCCCTTCTAAATAGTTTTTTGTTTGGTCAAAGAGTTCATCCATTGGTGCTTTCCCAGCGCCTGATACTGCTTGATAAGTTGAAACTATAACCCTTTTAATTTTATATTCATCATGCAATGGTTTTATTGGCAAAACCATTTGCATTGTCGAACAATTTGGATTTGAAATTATATTATTATGTTTCTCGAGAGCTTCAGGATTCACTTCTGAAATAACAAGCGGAACATCATTTTGCATTCTAAAGTAACTTGAATTATCAATTACAATTGTTTTTTTTGCTGCTTTAGGAGCCCACTCTTTAGCAATCTGACTTCCTGCTGCAAAAAAGGTAATTTGGGCTTTAGCGAAATCATAATCTTCTAAATTTTCAATTTTTATTTCTTTATTTCTAAATTTAATTATTTTCCCAGCACTTTTTGTTGAGGCTACTAAAAAAAGATTATCAAATTTTATCTTGGATTTTTCTAAAATTTCTATTGTCTTTCTTCCAACGTTTCCTGAGGCGCCGATTATTGCTAAATTCATAATTGTCTATTTTATTTCAATTTTGCAATAATTGCATCACCCATATCAGTTGTGGAAACCTCTTTCATGTTTTTAGACATTATATCTTTTGTTCTTAGTCCCTCATCGAGAACACTTTGGACTGCTTTATCTAATTGATCAGCCTCTTTTCCAAGATCTAAAGAATATCTTAAAGCCATTGATAAGCTTAAAATGGTAGCTATAGGATTAGCTATATTTTTGCCCTCAATATCTGGAGCGGATCCATGAACGGGTTCATAAAGCGATCTTATTCTGCCGTTTTTATCTTTAGAACCTAATGAAGCTGATGGTAAAAGTCCAAGAGAACCAGTTAACATTGCCGCCTCATCGGACAACATATCTCCAAAAAGATTATCAGCTAATATCACATCAAATTGTTTTGGATATCTTAAAAGCTGCATGGCACAGTTATCTGCTAACATGTGGTTTAGTTCAACTTTTTTAAACTCATTATCTTTTATTGACTGGACCTCCTCTCTCCACAATACACCTGCCTCCATTACATTTGACTTTTCACAGGAAGTAACTTTGTTTCTTCTTTTTTTTGCTAAATCAAAAGCTACACGAGCTATTCTATGAATTTCAGAAGTTGTGTAAGTGTGAGTATTTACTCCCTTCCTTTGATTATTTTCAATAGGTTCAATTCCTCTTGGTTCACCAAAGTAAATACCCCCGGTTAATTCTCTAACTATCATTATATCTAAGCCAGATACAATTTCTGGTTTAAGAGTTGAAGAGTCAACCAACTGTTTGAAGCAAATAGCTGGTCTTAAGTTTGCAAATAACTTTAACTCCTTTCTAAGTTTTAAAAGAGCTCTTTCAGGTTTTTTTGAAAATTCTAAATTATCCCATTTAGGTCCTCCGCATGCACCTAATATAACAGCATCTGACTCTAAAGATTTGTAGAAAACTTCGTCAGTAATTGGAACTTTATTAGCATCAATAGATGCGCCTCCAATTAACTCCTGGCTTAAAACAAAATCTAAAGATTTTTTTTTGTTCATCCACTCAAGAATTTTTTTAACTTCAGCAATTACCTCTGGGCCTATACCATCTCCAGGCAAAAGCAAAATTTTCCTAGTTTTAGACATTATTTAAAACCCAAGGTTTCGTATTTTGTAGTTTTTTCTCAAAATCGTCTATTTTATTTATTTTTTCCATTGAAAGAGCTATATCGTCTAACCCTTCCATCAAACATTTCTTTTTAAAAGCATCTAGTTCAAACTTTGCAACTTTATTACCATATTTTATTTCTTGCTTTTCTAAACTTATTTCAATTTCTTCTTTCCTCTTACAATAGTCAGCTAACTCAACTATAATTTTATCATCGATCTTAATTGGAAGAATTCCATTTTTAAAACAATTATTATAAAAAATATCTGCAAAACTCGAGCTTATTACACTTTTTATACCAAAATCAGAAAGAGCCCATGGAGCATGCTCTCTAGATGAACCACATCCAAAATTTTTGCCGGCTAAAAGAATTTTAGATTTGTTATACGGTTCCTTGTTAAGAATAAAATCAGCAATTTTATTTCCGTTTTCATCATATCGCATTTCATAGAAAAGACTTTTCCCTAAACCAGTTCTTTTAATAGTTTTTAAAAACTGCTTAGGTATAATCATATCTGTGTCTATATTTTGTAATGATAAATATGATGGTATTGATTTTAAATTATTGAATTTTTCCATTTTATATTTCTCTTACGTCTGTTAATCGCCCTTTAATTGCAGCTGCAATAGCCATACCTGGACTAACTAGGTGTGTTCTTCCACCTCGGCCCTGTCTTCCTTCAAAATTTCTATTTGATGTTGATGCGCATCTTTCTTTGGGCTTTAATTGATCAGGATTCATCCCTAAACACATCGAACAACCAGGTTCTCTCCACTCAAAACCTGCATTTTTAAAGATTTTATCTAATCCTTCTTTTTCAGCTTGCTCTTTAACTAATCCAGAGCCTGGTACGACCATAGCACTGACATTATCGGCAATTCTTTTGCCTTTTAAAAGATCAGCAGCTAATCTTAGATCCTCTATTCTTCCATTAGTACAACTGCCAATAAAAATCTTGTCAATTTTAATATCTGAAATTTTAGTGTTAGCTTTTAATCCCATATAATCAAGAGATCTTTTCATTGCCATTTTTCTGTCTTCGTTCTTTTCATTTTCTGGATCTGGTACAACACCAGTTACCGGTGATACATCTTGAGGCGATGTCCCCCAAGTTACTAATGGTTCTATATTTTTCCCATCAATATTTATCTCTTTATCAAATTTACAGTCTTTATCTGAATACAAAGTCCTCCAAAATTCTAAAGCTTTAGTCCAATTTTCACCTTTTGGCGACATCGTTTTACCTTTTAAATAACTAAATGTCTTTTCATCTGGTGCGATTAAACCAGCTCTAGCACCAGCTTCGATAGTCATATTGCAAACAGTCATTCTCTCTTCCATGCTTAAGTTTTTGATAACATCTCCAGAGAACTCAATTACATATCCAGTTCCACCCGCGGTTCCAATCGTACCAATAATTTTTAAGATTACATCTTTTGCAGTAACACCCTTTGGTAAATTGCCATTCACATTTATTCTTAAATTTTTTGATTTCTTTTGCATTAAGGTTTGTGTAGCAAGGACATGTTCAACTTCAGATGTTCCTATTCCAAAAGCTAAAGCTCCGAATGCTCCGTGTGTTGCAGTGTGGCTATCGCCACATACTATTACTGTTCCTGGCTGGGTGAAACCTTGTTCGGGTCCTATAATATGGACAATACCTTGACGCTTATCATTAACATCAAATAGTTCTACTCCAAAGTCTTTGCAATTTTTTCTTAATGTTTCAACTTGTATTCTAGAGTCCTCATCATTTATGCCTTTAGACCTATCAGTTGTAGGAACATTATGGTCAGGCACTGCAAGCGTTAATTCTGGTCGTCTGACTTTTCTTTTTTGTAATCTAAGTCCTTCAAAAGCTTGGGGACTTGTAACTTCATGGACCAAATGTCTTTCAACATAAATTAATGATGTTCCATCGCTTTGTTCATGAACAAGATGGTTTTCCCATATCTTATCGTATAGTGTTTTTGACATTAAATTTTATCTTTTTTCGCTAGTTGGCTTTTCAGCTTTAGCTTCGACTTCGGGGGCCTCTTTTTTATCTTCTTCGACTTTTGTCTCTTGTTTAGTAGGCTCGATCGGTTTTACTTTTGGCTCCTCAGTTTTGACTGAAACATCAACACCAATCTTTTTTTTAATTTTTTCAGCAATTCTTGCAGATTTTCCTTTTCTGTCTCTTAAATAATAAAGTTTTGCCCTTCTAACTTTTCCAGATCTTATAACTTTTATTGTATCCACATTAGGACTATAAAGTGCAAAAGTTCTCTCTACGCCTTCTCCAAATGAAATTTTTCTAACAGTAAAAGAGGAGTTTATGTCTCTATTTTTTTTAGCAATACAAACACCTTCGAAATATTGAATTCTCTCTCTTTTACCTTCTACAATTTTAACACCAACTTTAATTGTATCTCCAGGAGAAAAGTCTGTAATTTTTTTATTAGCAACTATTTTTTTAATTGCTGCTTTATTTATGTCTTCAATGTTTTTCATTTTTTTTCTCTAAATATTTTTTCCAAAGATCAGGTCTCTGGCGACGTGTTATAGCCTCTGATTCAGATAAACGCCACCCTTTTATTTTAGCATGATCGCCTGAAAATAAGACCTCTGGAGGGCTTTTGCCTTCCCATTCTCTTGGTTTAGTATATTGAGGATATTCTAAGAGGTGATTTTCAAAACTTTCTTCTTTAACGGACTCTTTATTTCCTAACACTCCAGGTAATAATCTAACTAAAGCGTCAACTAGTACAAAAGAAGCTGGTTCTCCCCCTGATAGGATAAAGTCACCTAAACTATATTCTTCAATATTTCTTGTCTCTAAGAGTCTTTGATCAACTCCCTCAAAATGACCACAGATAAGGTTTAAGTTCTTTTGTTTGCTTAAAGATTTAGCTTCATTTTGATCAAATTTTTTACCTTTTGGAGATAAGTAAATAATTTTTTCACCTTTTTTTATATTATCATCAAGTGCTGAAGCCATTATATCAGGGCGTAAAAGCATTCCACTTCCTCCTCCGAAAGGTGTATCATCTACTGTGCCATGACTATCTTTTGAATAGTCCCTGATATTAATCACTTTTAAATTCCAAATTTTGTTTTCCTTTGCCTTTTTAAATATTCCGATATCTAAAGGACCAGGAAACAAATCTGGATATAAAGTAAAAATTTTTACTTCTAGCATCTTTAATTACCTTTTGGTTAAGGCTTTTTTTCTTCCTTCTTCGGTTCTTCCTTTTTAGCCTCTGCTTCGGGTTGTTCCTTTTTAGGTTCTTCCTTTTTAGCCTCTGCTTTGGGTTGTTCCTTTTTAGGATCCTCTTTTTTTGCTTCAGCTTTTTGATCTGGCTTTTTACCGTCAGATGCTGGAGCATCCTTTTTAGTTTCTTCTTTTTTATCTCCTTCAGCTTTTTTTCTATCTTTTTTTGGTATTGCCTTTTGAGGATTGTTCCCAGGTTTTGGCATTGGCATTAATTGCACCTCTCCTAGTAATCTAGAAACTCTCATCGTTGGCTGAGCTCCTTTGCTCATCCAATATTTTACTCTTTCTGCTTCTACTTTTATTCTTTCCTTTTTATCTCTCGGAAGTAACGGATTGTAAGAGCCAATTTTTTCAATAAATTTTCCATCCCTTGGGTATCTACTATCGGCAATTACAATTTTATAAATGGGTCTTTTTCTTACGCCACCCATTGATAGTCTTATTCTTAACATTTTACACCTTTCATTTTAGTTGATTGAGCATTTCATCAGGGATCATCCCAGATGGAATTTTTTTTCCTTGAGACATTTTTTTCATCATGTCTGACATCATTTTGAATTGTTTTAATAGTTTATTAATTTTTGCAACATCTACACCCGCTCCTTTTGAAATTCTTTTACGTCTTGATCCGCTAATAATTTTTGGATTTTCCCTCTCAGATTTTGTCATTGATAAAATAATCGCTTCATTCTCTACGAGCATTTTTTCATCAATATTAGCTTGATCCATCTTTGCTTTCATTTTATTCACTCCGGGCAACATAGACATAACTCCTTCCATGCCTCCCATTTTTTTCATTTGCCTTAACTGTGAAAGATATGAGTCCATTGTAAATATTCCTTTTTTTAATTGATCTTCTGTCTCTTTAATTTTTTTTTCACTTAAATCTTGTTGAGCTTTTTCTACTAAAGTTACAACATCGCCCATTCCTAAGATTCTGTTAGCTAGTCGGTCTGGGTGAAAAAGTTCAAGATCAGTAATTTTTTCTCCAACTCCGATATATTTAATTGGTTTACCAGTTACATGTTTCATACTTAATGCTGCACCACCTCGAGCATCACCGTCAACTCGTGTAAGAATAATTCCAGAAAGATTAACAGCAGTATCAAATTCTTTTGCGACATTTACAGCAATTTGTCCTGTTAATGAGTCAGCAACTAAAATTGTTTCAGCTGGTTTTGTTATATCTTTTATTTGCTTAATCTCAGACATCATAGGTAAATCTATCTGGGTTCTTCCTGCGGTATCAAATATAATAACATCTGAACCATTAAGGTTAGCTGCATTTAGGGCTCTTTTAGTAATGTCTATCGGTTGTTGCTTTTCAACAATAGGCAAACATTGAATTGCATTTGCTTCAGCAAGTAATTTAAGTTGTTCTTGAGCAGCTGGTCTATAAACGTCTAAACTAACTACCATTACTTTTTTTTTATAATTCTTCTCTATATTTTTTGCTAACTTTGCAGCAGACGTTGTTTTACCTGAGCCTTGTAATCCAACTAATAAAAGGGAAGCTGGTGGAACAGTTTTAAAGTTAAGTTCTTCATTTTTTGAACCTAAAATATTGACTAGTTCATCGTAAACTATTTTAACTATCATCTGACCAGCAGATGTTGATTTTATAATTTCTTTACCAATGGCTTTTGGTTTTACGTTGGCTATAAATTCTTTAGTGACAGGAAGAGCTACGTCAGCTTCTAGTAAAGCTAATCTTATCTCTTTTAAGCCAGAGTCTACTTGCTCCTCAGTTAATGAGGGAGCGCTTTTTAGTTTAGAAAAAATACTTTCTAATTTATTTGTTAAATTTTCAAACATTTATGTAACGTCCAACACCTATCGCACTAGTGGGCGAACCTTCGCTGACTAGTGTCGATACTCTTGTTTTCAAGAGCACCGCAAAAACATGTGTATTTGCGGAAAGTTTGTGGAAACTACAATTTGGGGTTTTAAAAGTCAATGAATAATTATACTAATCAATTATGGCAACGATTAATGCATATAAAATGGATGGATTGGGTAATGAATTCATTATTATTGATAGAAGATCAAATCCAGTCGACTTAACCAAAGATAAGATTATTGAGTTAGGAAAGAGAAGCAATATTGATTTTGATCAAATAATTTTTATCGAAAAAGAAAAAGAGAATTTTTTTCCGATAACAATTTTTAACTCTGACGGTGGTGAAGTAAGTGCCTGCGGCAACGGCTCGAGATGTGTTGCCTATCTTTTGAGTAAAAATTTAAATGCTAAACAAATTAAATTAAAAACAAGTAATCGGGTTCTTAATGCTAAAATTGTTGGAAATTTAATGGTAGAACTTGAAATTGGAAAACCTTTATTTAATTTTGAAGATATTCCGTTATCGAAAATAGAAAATCCTGCTAACGTTTCACTAGATATTAATGGTAAAAAGTTTTCTGGTGGATTTTGTCTTAATGTAGGAAACCCCCACATAGTTTTCTTTGTAGACGATTGTTTTAAGTATGATTTAAAAGTAATAGGGCCTTTGATTGAAAATCATGAATTGTTTCCTGAAAAAACTAATGTAACATTTGCTCAAATTTTAGATAGAAAAAATATTTTAGTAAATGTTTGGGAAAGAGGTGCTGGACTTACTAAAGCGTGTGGAACAGCGGCTTGCGCGACCGCTGTTGCTGGAAACAAAAACAAATTAGTTGAAAGCAAAGTTGCTATTAAATTTAAAGAGGGAGTCTTAAATATAATTTTAGATGAAAAAAATAATATATTTATGACTGGGCCAGTGTCAGAAATAAAAAATATAAAAGTAGAAATATAAAATGGGAATTTTTGATAAGTTTAAATCAGGACTTGGAAAAAGTTCATCAAGTCTTACAGACGGTTTTAAAAATATTTTTTCTAAAAAAAAGATTGACTCCACTATTCTTGAGGAATTTGAGGAATTAATCATTTCATCTGATGCCGGTGTTGATGTAGCAAAAGAGCTTAGAAAAGATTTCGAAAGCTTAAAGGTTGATAAAAAATTAGATGATCACAAAGAGATTTTGAAACTCTTAGCAGATAAGTTAGCAATAAATCTCCAAAAATACGAAAAAGATTTAAGTCTGATGGGGAATGCAAAATCTGCTGTAATTGTAGTATCTGGTGTGAACGGCGTAGGAAAAACGACAAGTATCGGAAAACTTGGAAAATATTTTAAAGATAATAATAGATCCGTTGTCTTTGGAGCTGCAGATACTTTTAGAGCAGCAGCCATAGATCAGCTACAAGTTTGGGCTGCAAAAGTAAAAGTAGATATAATCAAGTCAGAAATAAATAGTGACCCAGCTTCCGTTGCTTTTAAAACTGCTGAATTTGCTAAAAAAAATGAAATTGATGTGGCTTTGATAGATACAGCAGGAAGACTGCAAAATAAAAAAAATCTAATGGAAGAATACAAAAAAATTATAAATGTCCTGAAAAAAATTGATGAGTCTTTTCCAAACGAAGTAATTCTAGTTCTTGATGCAACTACTGGTCAAAATGCAATGAATCAAGTTGAAGAGTTTAGCAAAATACATAATCTTACAGGTCTTATAATTACAAAACTTGATAGCACTGCAAAAGGTGGGGTAGTCCTTGCTATTTGTAAGAAATATAATTTACCTATTGTTGCAATCGGAATGGGGGAAAAAGAAGATGACTTACAACCTTTCAACGCGGAATATTTTTCAAAAGCTCTTTTAGGTATTGAAACCTAAAAAATTTCTTAAAGCATTCATTAGTTGGTCATTAAATTCCATCATGTGATCATCGTTATCGGAAAAGTAACTAAATTTTGGGTTATTGGCCTTCTCAAATAATTCTACACCCATTTTAAAAGGAACTACATCATCTTTCTTACCGTGCATAATCAACATAGGAATATTTATATTCTTAATCTTTTTTAAAGAATCGTACCTATCTTTAATCAATAAATCGATAGGTAAATAAGGATAATAAATTTTTGCTGCATCAGCGATTGAGGTAAAAGGTGACTCTAAAACAATGCCAGCAAAAGCATTGCTCTGGG
>CABZFF010000012.1 GCA_902524945.1 uncultured Pelagibacteraceae bacterium | reverse complement strand
GGATACTCAGTAGGATTTCCAAATGGTGCTATGGAGCAAGCAGCTACTTGTAAAGCTAAAGCAAGCCCAATCAATTTAACTGGTGCGCCAGTACAAGGCTTAATTGATGGAGCAGACTACTACGCTAAAGCAGTTATTCCTAAAGGAACCTACTCAAATCAGAAAAAAGACGCTACAACGTTTGGTGTAAAAGCTACTGTTGTTACAAGCGCAAATGTTTCTGAAGAGCTTGTATATTTAGTAACAAAAGCGGTGATGGAAAACTTTGATGATTTCAGAGCTCAACACCCTGCTTTTGGACCATTGGAAAAGAAAAACATGATAGCTGATGGATTATCAGCTCCGTTACATCCAGGTGCAATTAAGTATTATAAAGAGGCTGGATTAATGTAATTCAACTTTATAGTTTAATTAAAAAAGGCCCAATATTTTTTGGGCCTTTTTTTTTAGAATAAGGTATCTTAGCTCAAATGAATCAAAACATTCAAAGTAAGATAAAAGATAAAATTCAAGAAGATATTTCTCCAACTCGAAATTTGTCAGGGGTTCATTTAAAAATAGTTTTTGGAATTGCTATTCTCTGGACATTTTTTCAACTTTGGTATGCCTCTCCTATTCCTTTTTGGTTTAATTTTGGAATGTTTAAAGGATTACCTGCTAGAGCCATTCATTTAGGTTTTGCTTTGACACTAGCTTTTTTAATTTTCCCAGTAGTAAGAGGAAAAAAGATTTCGGTATTTGATATAATCATTAGTATAACCGGAGCATTAACTTGTTTATATATTTATTTTTTTTATGATGATTTAGTAAATAGAGGTGGGATTCTTTTAGTAAAAGAAATATTCGGTTTTAAAATTCCAGTTGAACTTATAATTGGGGCCACAGGCATGTTAATTTTATTAGAAGCAACTAGACGAGCCATAGGCTTACCTTTAGTTATCATTGCAGTCTGTTTTCTCTTATTTTCTTATTTTGGAAAGTATGCTCCCGACATTATTTCTCACGGCGGACTTTCTGTAAAAAGACTAGTTGGATTTCAATGGTTTGATCAAGAAGCAATATTTGGAATACCCATTGGAGTTTCAGTAGATTTTATATTTTTGTTTGTGCTCTTTGGAGCTTTATTAGAAACCGCTGGTGGTGGAAAGTATTTTTTAGATTTAGCTTTTGCAATGGTTGGAAAAATGAGAGGAGGTCCAGCTAAGGCTGCAATATTAGGATCAGGAATGACTGGTATGATTTCAGGATCTTCGATTGCAAATACTGTAACAACAGGAACTTTTACAATTCCAATAATGAAAAAAACAGGTTTCTCCCAAGAGAAAGCAGGAGCTATTGAAGTTTCTTCATCTGTTAACGGACAAATAATGCCTCCGGTAATGGGAGCAGCTGCATTTGTTATGGCAAGTTTTATAGGCGTTACTTATTTTGAAGTTGTAAAACATGCTTTTTTACCAGCTATCATTTCATATATTGCTTTATTTTATATATCTCACTTAGAGGCTCTTAAATTAGGATTAAAAGGGATGGATGACGCTGATGTTCCGCATCTTAAGAAAACTTTTTTATCTGGACTGCATTTTTTAATACCAATTTTTGTTTTGATTTTTTTACTTGTTTATATGAGATATACAGCAGGTTTTTCTATCTTTTACGCAACGTTATCTTTAATATTAGTAAATTTGGTAAGTCGTATAATTAAAAATCCAGATTTTAAAACTGGTTTAATCGATTGGTACAATCAAACAATAGTTGGTCTTCAAAAAGGTGCCATTAACATGGTAGGGGTAGGCATCGCAATCGCTACAGCAGGTATAATTGTTGGCGCAGTGGGCTCTACAGGTCTAAGTACAAATTTAATCATAGTGATTGAGACGATAGCAAGAGACAATGTAATTATATTAATTTTATTAACTATTATACTTTGCTTGTTACTTGGAATGGGTCTTCCTACAACTGCAAACTATGTAGTAGTTGCTTCTCTAATGGCTACAGTTTTAGTTGATGTTGGAAATGCTTCAGGCTTTATTTTTCCGTTAATTGCTGTTCACTTATTCGTATTTTATTTTGGATTGATGGCCGATGTAACACCCCCTGTTGGTTTAGCATCATATGCAGCAGCAGCAATTTCTGGAGGCGATCCTTTAAGAACGGGACTTCAAGCTATTTGGTATAGTTTAAGAACCGGAATTTTACCAATAGTCTTTTTGTTTAATCACGAACTACTATTAATAGGGGTAGACAGTATCTGGCAAGCTTTATTAGTTATAGTAACTTCATTGATTGGAATTTTAGTCTTTACTGCTGCTACTCAACAATGGTTTATAAATCGATTGAGATGGTATGAGATCATAGCGTTTTTAATAATATCTTTATCTTTTTTAGCTCCAGATTATGTTTTGAGTAAATTCTATCCTAAATTTAATGAGCAAAGACTTTCAGCAGAAAATATTCAAAATTTATCTTTTGACCCATCAAAAGAAGTTCATATAAAAGTCACACGAGTTACTGAATACGGAGAAAGATATAAACTATTTGTGATCGATAAAGGAAAATTTGAAAATAATTATAAACTTGAAGAATATGGCGTAAAATTAGCAGACCAGAACGATCAATTGACAGTTGATAAATTAAACTGGAAAGGGGAGGCAAAAAAATCTGGTATTCAAATGGGTGATATTATAAGTAATTTTAAAATTGAAAACCCAGACAGGCCGAACAAAGCAATAGTTTATCCTTTTGCATTACTACTTTTATTATTTTTTGGATATATGAATTCTAGATCTGGAAAAATATCTCCAAATTAAAATTTTCTAATTTTCTTGCTTTTAAAGTTAGCTTAATTAACTATTGCGTAAAGAATAACCACAACTAATAATATTTCCACACCTGACATTTATAATTACCCCCTGATATAATAATTAATAATTTTTTGTTAGAATTATGATTAGGTGGTTGTATTTGTTATTTTGTAAAGTTGGCATTCATAGATATGCAAAAATCGATATTAATTATAGTTTTGGACCAGGCGGTTCAACTGAAACGATAAAATGTAAAGATTGCGGAATTAAAAAAATTAGGCGGAAAAATTGATATTGGTGAAGTGAGAAAACCGCAGTGAAACTTACTTGAAAATGATTTAGCTTGATTCATGAAATTTTTTCTAAAAATATCATTTTTAATATTAATTCACTTCTCATCATCAACAGCAGAAGTAAATTTTCAACAAAAAAAATTTTATTACGAAAACCTAGTCAAAAATTGGTCTAAAATATTTCCAGACAGCAACAGGAATGCTGCAGGTCCAAGGTTTTTTAAATATTTAATAGATCAAGATTTAACTTATGAGGAGTTTAAAGAATATAATAAATTTTATTGCCCTGTTTCAGGTTCTTTAATCAATCCAGGAGAAAAACCTGATTATATCTATGTAAAGGAATTAAGAACACAAAAAAATATTTGTGGTGAGCTTTATAGATGTTGTTGGCCCTGTTCCTGTGATCTAATGAATTATACAAAGGTTAAAAAGATTAAACACAAGTTTAAAGACGGTCTTAAAAAAATTGATGTTTTACTCATTAACAATCCTTGTTCAAAAAAAGATTTTCCTGCGGAAGTAAATAAAAATTATTTTTGTAAAAATCAAAGACTTAATGATGACGAAGTATTTGTAGTCGACGGTAAGCTTGTGATAGGTCTTTTCTATGAAGCCAAAAAATGTCAAAAAGCCGATATTAAAAAAATAGAATCCAATGAAATTACAGGTAGATTTTGTGCTTTTAAAAACGATATTCCGCTAGACGAAATGAATATTGGTATGGGTGATATTTTTATTAAGATGGCGAGATAGTTAATTATCTTATTGTCAAACTTACATTAGAATTGACAGACATTTTACTTTCTTGAAAAATATAAGTTTTTCCAATCTTAGGGATTTTATAATTATTAATTTTTCCGTTTGTCCACTTTATCGAAACTTTGAAGTCCTTTTCACCATCCCGTATCCCATAGTGAGCAACAGGTTCCATTTGGCATAGATATCCTGAACCAGAGTCTATTGTTTTAGAATGTTTTCTTAAATTGGATGTTAGTGTTACCGTTGCTCCTCTAGCTGGAGCTCCGTTTTTATTTAAAGCTTTTATTCGTAAATAATTCTTATCTTTTTTTACGTTTGCTTTGTAAAGTGTAAGTATTTGATTTCCTGTTTCTCCGTGGGCAATCAATAATTCTAAAATTCCGTCTTTATCAATGTCCGCTACAGCAGCACCAGTTCCAAGACCATTCGCTTCAGAGTTAGAACTGATATCTATTTCCTCTAATTTCCCATTTTCCTTAATTTTAAATAATTTATTTGCCTCTCCGATATTATTAAGAAATATTTCGTCATATCCATCATTATCAAAATCAGCTGAGATAACCGTTCGAATTTTAGATGGCCTTTTAAAATTGCTATCGGCAATGTCTTTAAAAGTGTTTTCTTTCTTTATAAAAATACGATGTTCTCCATCCCAATTTCCACTAACAATATCTAATTGACCTCTGTACAAAATATCACTTAACGCAGTTCCTCTTCCATTTTCATAAGGGTCTAAAACATTGTACCCTGATGCCACATCATAAAAAACACCATCAACATTCTTATATAAAAAATTTACTCCTCTTTCATTAGCTGCGAAAATATCAATATTGTTTGATAATATATGTCCAGCAACGACTGCTCTTCCCCCAGTAATTTTATCCAAGCCAAACTCTGCTGCCCTATCTTTTATTCTTCCCTTAAACTTTTCATAAAATCTTGTTGGACCACCATAATTAGCAACATAAATACCATATTTTCCATTTCCGTTTCTATCAACACAAACAACGGAACGACCAGCTGTAAAGTTTAAATCTATTTGATTCTTCTTTTGTTCAAAAATATCAAAAAATTTTGTATTTTTTAGATCTATTAGTCGGTCAGAATATTTTTTTTCACCACTATAAGTATCAGTATTTAAAAAATAAATCTCTTCGTACCCATCAGAATCAATATCGCAAGCAGCTACACCAATAGTAAAACTTCTTTTATCTGCAAACTTAGTGTCATTTACAATATTTATTAGTTTATTATTTTTGTATGACAATGCTAAATTTTCACTTCCAAAACCAGCTACTATAAATTCATAAGTGCCATCGTTATCAACATCAGCCACAGAAATACCATATCTAAGACTTTCATAGTTATTATCTATTAGATCTGTAATATTTTTAAAAAAATTTGCAGACGCACTTTTAATTGAAACAAAAATAAATAATAGCGAAACGAAGACAGTTTTTGATTTCATTAAATACTATTGTAGTATTTTCCAAGTACCGCTTGCAGAGGCAACTATGTCGCTTGAATTAGAAATTTCACAAGAAATAAAAACTAGTGTTTTAGTTTTTTTTAATATTTTTACTTTTCCAACAAGTTTATCACCAAGTTGGCCTACTGAGATAAATTTCATATCCAAATTTATTGTTACACATCTCTTGTCCCCAGCAATTCTATGCGCAGCAGTTCCCATCCCAGTGTCGGCGATAGTGGAGAGGAAACCACCATGTGCAATTTTACCGGTGTTTAAATGTATTTCTTTTACCTCTACTGTAAACTCATATAGAGTATCGCTAAGTTTTTTTAGCTCTAACCCGCCAAGATGTTTCATAAACCCTTGATTAGACTCATCCATACTTTTTTTTATCATATAACGGAGCTAATTGTGAAAAAATAACTGCAAATAAAATAAGAATTATTCCTATAATTTTTATTTCGTTTAGAAACTGGCTTAAAATTATCCATCCGAAAATTGAAGCGAATACACCCTCAAGAGAAAATATAATAGCTACAGGCGCTGGAGAAAGATTTTGTTGTCCGTAAATTTGAAGAAGAAAAGCTACTCCGCTTGAAAGAATTCCAGCGTATAACATTTCTTTTCCATCCAAAACCATATTTGAAAATTTAACACTTTCAAAAACAAAAGCTGGCATTAATGCAAATATGGATGCAATTAAGCATTGAAGGCATGCAATAGTAATTGGATAATTAAATATTCTTAAAAATCTTGAAATAAAAACAATATGGAACGCCCAAAATAACGCATTAAAAACTGCAATACTATCTCCTATTTGTACTTGAATATTATCAAACTCAGTTAAAAGGATGCCTCCAAATAAACAAATAACAATTGATAGCCAAACAGACTTATGAATATTTTTTGAAAAAAAGTAGTAAGCAACAAATGGAACTAAAATCACATAAAAAATTGTAAATACTGCTGTATTAGCTACATCTGTATAAAGTAAAGCATACTGTTGTAAAACATTTCCCATTGAAAGAAGAAATCCAATAAGCAATAGATTTAGTATGTTTACTTTTTTAAAAATTATTGGGTTTACTTTTTTATACTCGAAAATAAAAAAAAATGGGACTAACGTGATAAAACCAAGAAAAAGTCTACCAAAAGTGAAAGTGAATGGTCCATTGTAATCCATTCCCATATCTTGAGCCACGAAAGCCGAGCCCCAAATTAAAGAACAGCTGATAGCACAAATTAGAGAGAAGACTTTTTTACTCATGCTTTGTACTATTTTATAATTGATTAAACGGCAAGTTTAAAAGCGAAGTCCTTACCAAGACATTTCCCAAGATAAACGCAGAACCTGGCACCCTCAGCACCATCAATTATTCTATGGTCGTATGAAAGTGAAATAGGTAAAATTTTTCTTGAAACAAATTTGGCTTTAATCTTTACTAACCTGTCAAAACTTTTTCCAACTCCAAGTATGGCTACTTCAGGAGGATTTATAATTGGGGTGAAGAAAGTACCTCCAATGCCACCCAAACTGGATATCGTCATTGAGCCACCAAAAAATTCTTTTTTATCAATTTTTAAATCTCTACACAGTCTACTCGTTTTCCTTAAAGCGCTTCCAATTTCTTTTATACTCATTTGATCAACATCTCTTATTTTAGGCACCATTAAACCATGAGGGGTATCTACTGCAAAACCAACATGAAAATATTTTTTATAAATAATTTTATCGTTAGCATTATCAATTGAAGCATTAAAATTTGGAAATTTTTTCAAAGCACTTGTAAGTGCTTTTGCTATAAAAGCAAGAGGCGTCACTTTTATTTTCTCACCAGTATAGTAATCATATAATGATGATCTAAATTGCTCCATTTCTGTGATATCAACTTCATCATGCTGTGTTACATGGGGAATTTCAGTCCAAGATCTTACTAAGTGAGGACCAGATAATCTTTTAACTCTTGGTATATCTTTTAATTCGATTTCACCAAACTCTTCGTGCGGATACTCTTCTTTATGAACTTTCTTTTCTACTTTCCCGCCACTCACTGTAACCTGAGATCTTACAAAATTTTTAACATCTTCCTCTGAAATTCTACCACCTCTTTGAGAACCAGGTATTTCAACTACATTGGCACCTAACTCTCTTGCAAATTTTCTAACTTTAGGACTTGCTGATTTACTTCCTATTTGAGAAGTAGGAACTGCAGGAATAATCTCTTTTGGTTTTTGTGGACTGACTTTTTTTATTTCTTTCTTCTCAATTTCTTTTTGCTCACTGACTGCTTCTTTTTTTTCCTCAGTAGCACTCTCAGCATTAAGACTGAGAATTAAGTCTCCTTTGTTCACTTTATCACCTACTTTAATATTTATTTTTTCAACAACTCCTTCGTGAGTGGAGGGCACCTCAACGCTTGATTTGTCACTTTCCAATGTAATTAGAGAATCATTTTTCTTTATTTGTTGACCTTCTTCGACTAAAACTTCAATAATCTCTACATCCTTGAAGTCACCCATATCTGGAACTAAAATTTTTGTACTAGCCATATTTATAAATTAGACGGAAAATCTCTATCTTTATCAATCTTAAACTTTTTGATTGCACTTTCAGCTTTCTCGGTCTCAATTAATTGCTCTTTTGCCAAAGCACTTAATGTATAGGCAACTATATGTTCTTTATCGACCTCAAAAAACTTTCTTAAATTTTTCCTAGTATCACTTCTTCCATAACCATCTGTCCCTAAAGAGTAAAAAGGTTTTTCCGTGTAAGGTCTTATTTGATCTGAAAATGATCTTGTGTAATCTGATGCAGCAATAACTGGTCCATCTGTTTTTTCTAAACACTTTTGAACATATGATTTTTTCTTTTTTTCATTTGGATTTAGTAAATTCCATCTCTCAGTTTCCATACCGTCTTTTCTTAATTCATTGAAGCTAGTTACACTCCATACATCAGAGTCTACACCATAATCTTTTGATAAAATTTCTGCAGCAGCAATTATTTCTCTCAAAATTGTTCCCGAACCTAAAAGCTGCACCTTAGTTTTATTCTTGTTATTATTTTCTTTAAATAAATACATTCCTCTTAAAATTCCTTCATCGGATCCCTTTGGTTTTTCTGGGTGAGAATAATTTTCATTCATTGCAGTGATGTAGTAGAAAATATTTTCTTTTTTCTCATGCATCCTTTTTAGTCCATCTCTTAAAATTACAGCCATTTCATAAGCAAACGTAGGATCATAACTTATACAATTTGGAATATTTGATGCTAATAAATGACTATGACCATCTTGGTGTTGAAGCCCTTCACCGGCTAAAGTCGTTCTGCCAGCAGTGGCTCCGATTAAAAAACCTCTTGCTTGTGAGTCTCCAGCGGCCCACGCTAAATCTCCAACCCTTTGAAAACCAAACATAGAGTAAAAAATATAAATCGGTATCATTTCTAAATCGTGATTTGTGTAAGCAGTACCAGCTGCAATCCAAGAAGACATTGCTCCTGACTCGTTTATACCCTCTTCTAATACTTGGCCGCTTTTATCTTCCCTGTAAGAACTTAATTGTTCTGAGTCCACAGGTTCATATTTTTGACCTTCATGCGCATATATTCCTATCTTTTGGAAAAATCCTTCCATACCAAAAGTTCTTGCTTCGTCTGGAATAATTGGAACTAATCTTGGTGATATATTTTTATCTCTCAGTAATGCAGTTAGCATTCTAACTAACGCCATTGTAGTCGACATTTCTTTGTCCCCTGTAGATTTCATAAAATTATCGAAAATTTCTTTAGGTGGAGCTTTTATTTGTTTTGCAAAAGAGGATCTTTCTGGAATAAAACCACCAAGCTTTACTCTTTGATCTTTAAGATATTTAATTTCTTCAGAGTTTTCATCTGGTTTGTAATACTCAATATTTTTTACTTGCTTATCAGTAAGAGGCACACCAAATCTATCTCTATAATAAAGTAAATCCTCCTCATCTAATTTTTTTTGTTGATGGGTTGTATTTATACTTTCACCAGATTTTCCCATACCGTAACCTTTTATTGTTTTTGCAAGAATAACAGTTGGAGAACCAGTATGTTGCATTGCTGAATGGTAGGCAGCATAAACTTTATGTGGATCGTGACCACCTCTATTTAGTCTCCAAATATCTTTGTCTGTCATAGTAGATACCATTTCTTTTAATTCAGGATACTTACCAAAGAATTTTTCTCTTACATATAAACCATCCTTCGCTTTAAAAGCTTGGTACTCACCATCAACACATTCATTCATTCTTTTCACAAGAAGGCCAGACTTATCTTTCATTAAAAGTTTATCCCAGTAAGATCCCCAAATAACTTTGATTACGTTCCACCCGGTTCCCCTAAAACTTCCTTCTAGCTCTTGAATAATTTTCCCATTACCTCTTACAGGCCCATCAAGCCTTTGAAGATTACAATTAATTACAAATATTAAATTATCTAATTTTTCTCTTGCAGCTAAACCGATTGCTCCCATAGACTCTGGCTCATCCATTTCTCCGTCTCCTAAGAATACCCAAATCTTCCTTCCTTCATCTTTGACTAAACCTCTGTTGATTAAATATTTTAAGAACCGCGCCTGATAAATTGCCATGATAGGACCAAGACCCATTGATACAGTTGGAAACTGCCAGAAGTCAGGCATCAACCAAGGGTGAGGATAAGATGATAGACCATCTTTACCAACTTCTTGTCTGAAACCATCCAATTGTTTGGCTGAAAGTCTTCCTTCTAAAAAAGCTCTTGCGTACATACCTGGAGCTGAGTGACCTTGAAAATATACTAAGTCTCCACCAAATTTATTATTTTTTGCTCTCCAAAAATGATTCATACCAACGTCATATAGTGTTGCTGCTGATGCAAAAGTACCTATGTGCCCACCTAGTTCAGAACTTTTCTTGTTCGCTTTAACGACCATGGCAGCTGCATTCCATCTAATAATTGCTCTTAATTTTTTTTCAATATTTTGGTCCCCTGGGGATTTAGCTTCTGCTTCTGGCGGAATAGTATTTATATATGGAGTTGTTCTAGTATCAGGCAAAACTAGTCCTGATTTATAAGCTTGATCAATTACTTTATTAAGTAGATAGCTGGCTCTTGGCGCTCCATCAGAATCAATCACTGAATTTAACGACTCTATCCATTCATTTGTTTCGATCGGATCAATGTCATCTTTTGAGGCTGGTTCTGCAAAAACCTTTTTAACTTGTTTTACAGGATTTAAGTTGCCGTTTGTTTTTGGTTTTTCTTGGATTAATTCTTCTTTAACAAATTCTTGTTTTATTTCTTGTTTTGGCGAAGAAGCTGCTTGACCATTTTCAATAGTTGCTAATAGGCTTCCCTCGGACACTTTATCTCCTATCTTTACTTTTAAATCTTTAATTTGGCCAGCTGAAGGAGATGGAATTTCTACACTGGATTTATCACTTTCGATTGTAACTATAGGATCGTTTTTATTTATTTGATCACCAGGTTTGACTAAAATTTCTATTACTTCTACGTCTTTAAAATCACCTATATCTGGAACTGAAATATTTTGAGCCATAACTCTATTATAAACTGGAAGGAACATATAAAAAAGTTATTGAATAATAAACTAGAAAGAATAGCGCCTATGAGTTGAATAGTTCGATTTTTGCCACATTTTTTGCCATTTTTTGTCATCTCTGAATGGTTCTATAAGCTATGAAATGGCTAATTAATTTATTGTTTAAAAAGAGAGAAATAAGAAGCAATCAAGGTCAAATTGTTCAGAAATTTCTATTAAAAAAATATCTATTAAGATAATTTTATAAGGGCTAAATTAGCTTTTATGAATAAACCACTCTGGCACCCTTCAGAAAAATTAAAAGAAGGCTCTTTATTAAAAGATTTTTGTAAGTTTGTAAATTTTAAATCATCAAATAATTTCAAAGAAATTTGGCAATGGTCGATTGATAACCCAAATGACTTTTGGTCAAAGTTTTGGGATTATTCGAAAATTATTGGAGATAAGGGTTATGAAATAATTAAAGAAGATAGTGTATTCAATAAAACCAGATTTTTTCCAGACTCAAAATTAAACTACACAGAAAATATCCTAAAAATAAAATCTGATAAACTAGCTGTTAATTTTCTATCTGAAAAAGGTTTTGAAGAAAATATTACTTGGAATGAATTATATGAAAAAGTTTGTAAACTTTCATCTTATCTAAAAAAACAAAATCTTCAGAAAGGAGATAGGGTTGCAGCGTATGTGCCTAACAAAATAGAGTCAATCGTTTGTTTTTTAGCTTGCGCAAAAAATGGAATTATATGGTCTTCTTGTTCACCTGATTTTGGAGCTCAGGGGGTTGTAGAAAGGTTCAAACAGATAGAGCCAAAAATTTTTATTACATGTGATTATTACTATTACAACGGAAAAAAAATAAATATTTTAGATAAAGTCGACGAAATTCTTAAACAGATACCATCAATTAAGAAAGTAATTGCATTTAATTATAATAAAAAAGAAAGAGAAAGTTTAAAGAATTTCATTAATTTTGAAGAGATTTTAAATAACGACTTAGATGAAGTTTTTGAAAGATTTGAATTTAATCATCCTCTTTACATTCTTTTCTCTAGCGGCACTACAGGAAAACCAAAATGTATTATACACGGATCAGGAAATGTATTAATTGAACATAACAAAGAGTTTATGCTTCATTGTGATATTAGAGAAAACGAAAAACTATTTTACTATACTACAACAGGCTGGATGATGTGGAATTGGCTAGTTGGAGGATTAGCAACAGGATCATCAATTTTTCTTTTTGATGGAGCTCCAGTTTATCCTAAGATAGATGTACTTCTTGAATACTGTCAAAATAAAAAAATTAATCTTTTTGGTGTAAGTGCAAAATATATAGATCATTTAAAGAATGAAAAGTATAACAGTAAAAATTTAGATTTGAACTCTATTAAAATTATTACTTCAACTGGTTCTCCTTTAGCTGAGGAGAGTTTTAAATATGTATACGATAATATTAAAAACGATGTTCACCTCGCATCAATTGCTGGAGGAACAGATCTGGTTGGGTGTTTAGTACTTGGCAATCTTTTTTCAAACGTCCATAAAGGGGAAATTCAAGGACAAAGTTTAGGAATCGATGTAGATGTTTTCAACGATGATGGAAAAAGTACTGAGGATGGAGAAAAAGGAGAGTTAGTTGTTAAAAAACCTTTCCCTTCTATGCCAGTTAAGTTTTGGGGAGATAACGATGGTCAAAAATATCACAAAGCTTACTTCACAAGATTTGAAAATATCTGGCACCACGGAGATTTTATTGAGAGAACTGATAAAAATGGATTTATTATGCGTGGTAGATCTGATGCCACATTAAATCCGGGAGGAGTAAGAATTGGAACCTCTGAAATTTACCAGCAAGTTGAGAATATAGATTTTATCACAGAAGGATTAGTTGTTGGTCAAGACTTCAATGATGATGTTAGAATTATTTTGTTCATTACTACTAAAAATAATCAGGAAATAGACGATGAAAAAATCAAATTAATAAAATCTAAGATAAGAAAAAACTGTTCTCCTAAGCATGTACCTGCAATAATCATCAAAGCTCCAGAAATTCCAAGGACAAAAAGCGGAAAGATTGTAGAGTTAGCAGTAAGACAGATAATAAATGGTGAAAAGATAAATAATAAAGAGGCTATTGCTAACCCCGAGTCTCTTCAATTTTTTGAGAAATTGCCGCAGTTAAAATTGTAGCGCGTCAGTTTTAAGAGTCATCTTAGGTTTAAAAAAAAGTTATTGTTTTAACAAGTCTTGACTTTAGTCCCTAAGTTTAGTCCATCTAAAGTCAAGACCGATCAAAAGTAGTTTGCACAGTTTTTGTGTAACATTGAATGAAGCTCTATAAGTTTTTCAAAGCTTTTATTGTAACCACCACCAAGCACACCACATAAAGGAATTTTTTTTGAATAAAAGTTTTCAATAACTATTTGATCTCTTTTATTAATACCATTGTCTGAAATTTTAAGTTTACCTAATCTATCTTCATAATGAATATCAACTCCTGCAACATAGAATACAAAATCATAAGAGTTGTTATTAAGCTCATTTAGATTTTTATTTAAAATATTTAAGTATTCATTATCTTCCATATTATCGCGAAGCTCTATATCTATATCGCTTTTAGATTTCTTTGCAGGGTAATTCGAAGTACAATGCATACTAAAAGTTAAAACATCTTTATTGTTTTGAAATATTTCAGAATTTCCATTACCTTGATGTACATCTAAATCTAATATCAGGATTTTTTTTGCATATCCTTTATTTTTTAAATAATTAGCTGCAACAGCAGTATCATTAAAGACACAGTATCCTGCCCCGTAATTAAACGTAGCATGATGACTGCCCCCAGCAGTATTACAAGCAAGCTTTGAATCTAAAGCAAGTTTGCTAGCTAGCACTGTGCCTCCAGTAGCAACAAAAGATCTTCTCACAACACTATCATTAATTGGAAAACCAATTTTTTTTTGAGCTTTAACATCAAGTGTCTTATTTTTAATATCATTTATATACTTTAAGGAGTGTGAAGTTTTCATTGTTTCAATTGAGCATTCCTTAGGTATATGAAACTTTTTAACAACTCCTTGATTTATAAGGTGCTCTGCTAGTGCGCCAAATTTTTTAATGGGAAACTTGTTATCATCATTTATTTTCGCAACATAATCTGGATGATTTATTACAGGCAATTCCATAATAATAACCTATACTGTAATATTATCTTTTTTAAAGAGGTCAAATGATAAAAAAATTTAGATGGAAATGTAGAGTTTTGCTAATCAAAACTCCTGACTACAAAAACTTGAAGTATAAAACAGCAAAAAAACTTTACCAAAAGGATATTAAGCATTTCCATAAAAGGGTTATCAAATTGGTTTCTAAGAAAATTGGTAAAAACTTTTTAATTGAGTTATTTGGTTTTGATGGTACAAAAAAACAAACATTTAAAAATTTTGATAGTCAAAAAATTTTTAAGATAATTGATCAAATGCCAATGTCTCAAATTCTTAAAGATAAAAGGATTAAACCGTTAAATTTATCTTTATTTTCTGATTATAATCCTAAAACAACTACCTATGGTTTAGGGTTTAAGGATAAAGCAAAAGCTTTATACACGATTAAAGCTATAAAAAATAGAGACCTAAAATATCAAATTAATGTTGTAGCGACGATGTTAGGTAGAGCAAAAAAACACCCTTACAAAACTAAAAACATGAAAGACGCGGTAAAAGTTTTTAGTTTATGGATGAAAAACTACAAAAAAAATAGGATGACTAAATTTTAAGCAGTTTGTTCAAGGCAAACATCTTTAATAATAGGAACTGTTGTACAATCTAAACATTTGTTCTCTTTTACTAAACAACCTTCGCCTACAATCTTGATATCAACAACCCTATCACATTGTGAGCAAGTTACAGGAATTGTTAAGCCACATTTTTTACAGCTATAAGTTTTCATAACTTAAACCTAAATAATATATATTTTATTTCAACTTTTATGTTTAATATTGAAAATCATTATCAGTAAAAATTAAGGAAAAGGTTTTTAATGATAATCATTAGCAAAGATAAATAAGATTATCTTTCTATACACATTGCGATACCCATTCCACCACCAATGCAAAGAGTTGCTAAACCTTTTTTAACATCTCTTTTTATCATCTCATGAATTAATGTAACAAGTATTCTTGTGCCTGATGCTCCAATAGGGTGACCTATAGCTATGGCTCCACCATTTACATTTACTTTTTCTTCGGGTATAGAAAGTGTTTTTAAAACAGCTAAACTTTGGGCGGCAAAGGCTTCATTAATCTCAAACAGGTCAACATCTTTCACTGACCATCCAGCTATCTCTAACGCTTTTTTTGAAGACGGAATTGGTCCCGTACCCATTAAAGCTGGATCTACCCCACAACTTGCCCACGATTTAATTGTAACTAATTTTTCTATGTCTCTTTTTTTTGCCTCATCACTAGACATGAGAGTAACAGCAGCTGCACCATCGTTAATACCAGAAGCATTTCCAGCAGTAACAGTACCGTCTTTTTTGAACACAGGTTTTAATCTTGACAAAGCTTCTAAATTTATACCTTCCCTAGGATGTTCATCTTTATTAAAATAAATTTCAGCCTTCCTAGATTTAATTTTGTAATTTATAATTTCTTCTTTAAATTTATTTTCTTTTTGAGCTTTAATTGCTTTTTCTTGAGATTTAAGTGAAAATTTATCCTGTTCGTCTCTTGTTACTTGGAACTTTTCCGCAACATTTTCTGCTGTTATTCCCATGTGATAACCATGAAATGCATCCCATAAACCGTCTTTAATCATTGTATCTATTATTTCAGCGTCACCTAATTTTTTTCCATCTCTTAAATGTATTGCGTGAGGAGCTAATGACATGCTTTCTTGTCCACCAGCGATAACTATTTTTGAGTCTCCAGACTTTATGCTTTGAAAACCTGAGGCTACAGATCTTATTCCTGAACCACAAACCTGATTGACAATATACGCAGGCTTTTCTTTTGGAATTCCAGATTGTATGGCAGCCTGCCTAGCTGGATTTTGACCTGTGCCGCCAGTCAATACTTGTCCCATTATTATTTCATCTATATTTTCAGGTTTCAGCTTTGATTTTTTAATTTCACTGGAGATAACTGCAGCTCCAAGCTCATCACTTCTGACATTTTTTAACGTTTTACCCAAACTTCCTACAGCAGTTCTGGAACAAGAGGTGATAATAATTTCATTATTTTTCATTTAGATAAGAATATATTTAAAAAAATTTGTTTCAATCAATTTTTCTTTAATGAAAGACTAGCTAAAATAGATAGTATTAAAAAAA
>CABZFF010000011.1 GCA_902524945.1 uncultured Pelagibacteraceae bacterium | reverse complement strand
CCTTTTTTTAAGTATAATCTAAATATTTCTTTCAAAATTCCATGCGGATCCCTAGCGTGCATTGCGTTTTCATAAATAATACCAGCATCAAACACTGGATTCAAATTTGGTTCTAAATCTAAAACTTCTTTTTGTGTTAATAGTTTCTGTTGAATGCCTAAATCATTTCTAACTTTGACTTCTAGCTCTCTACTTTTTAAATTTTTATTTGTCCAGACATAAATTATACCTTTTTTTTCAACTAAACCATTAGTATTAATTTCTTGAAAAATTTCTTCATATGCATCGTTGGCTAAGCTCAATATTTGGTGCATATATTTAGCAGTATGTAACATTGATTTTTTGTTGCAGTTTTTTAAATAATGAAAAAACCAATTTAACATTTTTGGGACATAATTCCATTTAAGTGCTAACGGTCCAAAGGAACTAAAAAGCATTTTTGGTACATCATACAAAATATCAGGTCTATTAAATTGTAAAACCGCATATGGAGAAAAATGACCAGCATTTCCGTAGGATGCAGGCTTGAACTCATTTGATAGTGGATCTTGTTTATCAAATATTGTAACTGGAATTCCTTTTTTGATTAATTGATGACCAATACAAACACCTTGAATACCAGAACCGACTATTCCGACAGATTTACATTTATAATTTTCCATAGAGAAATTATATTGTAATGTTTAAAAAAAGTAATGCGGTAGATTATGCTAAAAGCTCTTTGTTGACAACTTCCGGTCTTTCTTCAGAATTATCAGTTTGTTCTTTTTTGTCCTTTTTCTTAAATAAAAAATCACCTGTTAGTGTAGATTTAGACTTATTTGTCTTTTTGATATATCCATCAATATCTGCACCATTTTCTGTTTTCAAATTATTTGCAAACTCAATATCACCTTTAACTGTTCCAGTTGAACCTATTACAACATCCTGTCCAGAAACTTTTCCATCTAAATGACCGTGTATTTCAACATGATCACCTTCGATTGAACCAGTAATTGAACCTGTTTCTCTAATTATAATTTCCTTTGAATAAACTGGTCCTTTGATTAAACCAGCAACATCTATAGCTCCTGAGCTATTTATAGTTCCTTCAATGCTGACTGTTTCGCTTATTAAAGATCTCTCTGAGTCAGTAAGTTCTTTTTTCTTATCACCAAACATATAATTTTTAATAAATTAACCACCTTATTGCACAATATACAAGTGCTTAAAAAAATCAAATTTGACCAAAATAGGTTTTAGCAAGCTAGTTAACTGGCGTGTCCTTGTAAACCTTACAAGACATTACAATACCCAATCCTAGCATTATAGCCATCATTGAAGAGCCGCCATATGACATTATGGGAAGTGGAGATCCGACTATTGGTAATAATCCTAGCACCATCATCATATTTACTACTACATATATAAAAAACGCTGTGGCGAAACTATAACAGTACAACTTTCCAAAATTACTTCTGGTAACGTTTCCAATTTTTACAATTCTCCAAACTATAACTGCATATAAAAGTAATATAAATAAAGATCCAAAAAATCCAAATTCTTCAGAAAATAGGGTAAATATAAAGTCCGTATGTTTCTCTGGTAAATAATCTAAATAACTTTGAGAGCCTTGAAGAAATCCTTTACCAAACAATCCACCTGATCCTATAGCTATTTTTGACTGAATTATTTGATAACCAGCTCCTAGAGGATCCCTTTCTGGATTAAGAAAAGTTAAAATTCTAGATTTTTGGTAAGGTTTTAAAAATGAAATAGCAATTGGTAATAAAGCTAAAAAAGCTAAGCCAGAAATAGCAAAAAACTTTACTCTTACACCAGCGAGCCATGCAACTGTTAAACCGCCGGCAGCTATTAATAACGCCGTACCAAGATCAGGTTGTGTTGCTACTAAGATCAAAGGAGCTATCAAAACTACAATCGGTAAAAATAAAAATCTTAATTGGTTAATATTTTCAATAGATATCCTATGATAATATTTAGCTAAAAATAAAATTAAACCAATTTTCATCAGCTCTGATGGTTGCAAATTCATAAAATATAAATCTAACCATCGTTTTGAACCTGATGAGGTTAAGCCAAAGTATTTAACACCAAGAAGTAAAATAAAAAATATTAAATAAATTAAATAACTTTGACTGTGCCAAAATCTTATTTGTATAAACGAAAGTATTAAAAACATTATAAAGAAAACAAAAAATCTTATTATGTGACTATTAGTATGATATTTAAGTTCACCTCCATCAGTAGAGTACATTGCTAAAATACTTACTAGTCCGAGAATAAAGATTGAAAAGATTAATACATAGTCTAGTGAGATAATCTTGTCTTTAAAACTTAATGAAGACTGTATTGATCTAGCTCGAAACATTATACGTTCTCTCCTATGTGTCTATTTGCTTTCTTTCTCAATTCGTGACGCTCTAGAACTTTTTTAATTACCTTTTTAGCAATAGGTGCAGCTGTTTTTCCTCCAGATCCTCCATGCTCAACTAATACACTAATTGAATATTTAGGATCATCATAAGGAGCAAATGCAACGAATAAAGCGTGGTCTCTATCCTTATACGGTAAACTTTCTTGTTTTACTTCAGCTGCTCGCTGTTCTTCTGTAAATCTTTTTATTTGAGATGAGCCTGTTTTTCCAGCGAAAGTAAATTTTCTGTCCTCTAATCTATGTCTATAAGAGGTTCCTCCAGGCTCATTAGATGATGAATACATTGCATCTTTTATCAAATTTATGTGTTCTTGATTTTTAAACAATGGTTTTAATTCGAAATTTGAAACTAATAAATCAGTAGGAAGTGGTTCGTTCGGATTATCATTTTTATATTTTATGTAATTTTTTAAATTGTCGTTCTTTTTATCAAACAAAATTCTTGGTTTTATTTCAAAGCCACCATTAGCTATTTGAGCTGTCATCAAGCAAAGTTGTAAGGGTGTACTTTGAAAATAACCTTGTCCAATACCAGAGTGTAATGTTTCACCTAAATACCAGTTCTGTCCTATAAATTTTTTCTTCCATTTTGTGTTAGGAACGACTCCTGGCCTTTCTTCGATAAAGCCTTTTAAAACCTTTTTTCCTAAACCAAACTTTTTTGCAGTTTCAGATAAACGATCTACGCCCAATTTTCTTGCTACCTCATAAAAGTATACATCGCACGATCTTTGAATTCCTTTTCTAAGATTAACTATTCCATGTCCATCTTTTTCCCAACAGTGAAACTTTTCTCCATAAAGCTCTATTTTTCCCTTACATGTAAAAGTATCTAAAGGTTTAATTATACCATTTTCCAGAGCACTTAATGCTACTAACGTTTTTATTGTAGAACCTGGGGGATACAAACCAGAAATAGTTTTATTAGTTAAAGGTCTCATTTTATTTTTTATAAGAGATTCCCAATAATCTTTGTCCAATCCATGAACAAACTCATTTGGTTTAAAAGTAGGTGAAGATACTAAGGAAACAATATCCCCATTATATATATCCATTACACAAACTGCAGCTGCTTTATCTTTAAGAAGTTCGTTTGTATAGCGTTGTACCTCAAAATCTAAAGTGGTTTTAAAGCTTTTTCCTGCTTGACCTTCATTAATTTGGATCTGTTTAACTCTTTTTCCAAATGCATTAACTTCATATCTTTGAAAACCTATTTTGCCTATGATTTCCTCGTCTAGTTTTCTTTCAAGTCCTGTTTTTCCAATACTCATACCGGGAACATGAAGTTCTTTGAGATATTTTTTAGTTTGCAAATCTTTTGCACTAACTTGAGATACATAACCTAAAATATGTGCAGATGAGTTATCAGGGTACATTCTTGCTACTGATACAACTGGTTTAACCCCCTCCAGTTCATGTAAAAACAAATTTAATCTTGAAAATTCTGACCAAGTAATATTATCTGAAACAATAATAGGTTCCCAAGGTTTTTGTTTTTTAATTATCTTTTTTAAAATAAGTAATCTTTGATCTGATATTTCAAGTATCGTTTTTAATCTTACAAATAGTTTTTCAATATCTTTTGAATTCTCTGGAATTAAATGAACTTGGTAAACTTGTTCATTAGACGCTATTTCTTTGTCAAAAAAATCTTTAATTACTCCTCTTTCTGGAGCTAATTTCCATTCTCTATATCTATTTTTATCAGATAAACTTTTATACTTTGATTTTTCATTTATTTGTAAAGAAATTAATCTTCCTACTATACCAAACATAACAACTGCTTTAGCAGCAGTTAATAAAAACATTCTTCTACTAATTAATTTTGATTTAATTACAGTATTTCCAGAACTTGGGCTAAGCATCGCGATTACCTATTAACATCAACTGATAAAAGTTAAATAATAACCAAAAAATAGGAAACATAAATAAAGTAAAAAACATGTTGTACCCAATTTTTGAAAATGGGAATGTTAAGTCTGAGAAATTATTCAATAAAGAAAAAAATAAAATATTTGAAAGAACCATCGCCATTAAGAATGTAAACCAGTCTGAGGCAATTGTAGTATTAACACTTTTATTTCTCACATAAGTACCAACAAATATAATTATTAAATAAGATAAAGAGCTTATTCCTAATGGAAAACCCATCACAACATCATTAATTAATCCTGCTAAAAAGACATGTCCATTAGCCATAACCTCAGGTCTTTTGAGAACCCAAAAATAAATTAAGATAATTTGAAAGTTTAAAGTAAAGATTTCAAAAACTTTTTCAAGATTAGTATCTATTTCACTAATACAAAGATAATATAAAAGAAGAATAGGTCCAATATTGTAAAATTTACTCAAAATTGAATTTTTAGCCATTACAAATTTCCCTTATTTTGAATATTCAAATTGACAGTAACAAAAGAAAGTTGATTTGGGTCAACAAATAAATCAACACTACCTTTATAATTAGTTTTACCTATCGGGGTACCAGACGCAAAAATTCCATCTTTTCCTGATGCAAACACATTTGTATCCTCAATTAATTCGTAGTCTTCAGGCAGATACTCTAAAACCGGATTACTCAATCCACTGCCTGATAATATTGCTTGTGCACCTTTATCAAGTGTCACGGGAATTCTGCTATTTAAATCATTTAGCAATAAAACTCTTGAAGATAAATAATTTGTTTCAACTACTCTACCAACTAAATAGTTATCTTTGGTTACTGGCATGCCTTTTAGTATACCAGCGCTTGTTCCTTTGTTTATAATAATGGATTTTAAAAAAGGGCTATTCTTGTCTACTAAAACTTTTGCAAGCATAATGTTACTTAAATTTTTGTTAAAATATTCTGTTTCTAAAATTTTTTGAAGATTTTTATTTTCGTCAGTTAAAAACTCAACATTTAATTCAAGTGATTTATATTTCTCCACTAAAGCTTTTAATCTCTCATTTTCTTCTCTCACATTCAGAAAGGTTGAAATATCTTGACTAGCTTTAGGGAAGAATTTTGTTGGAGCCGATGCTAAGAAAGTTACACGATAAACAACGTCATTAATAAATCCTCTAATAGGCTTTGTAAAACTCGCTCCGTAAATGTCTAGGAAAAATATGATTAGAGCTAAAAAAATAAGTGAAAGAACAGAAAACTTTTGAGCTCCTCCTCTTTGAAGAAGAGCTGAACGAAAAGCTATACTAAAATCATCTCTACTAACAGACATTTATTCATTTATTAAATTAGTACTCGGATAACATAGTAGAAAACAGTTCTTCATTTTCTAAAGCTCGACCAGTGCCAATAGCTACACACGATAAAGGATCGTCAGCTATCGTAACAGGTAAGCCAGTATCTTGAGAAATTAATTTATCAATATTTTTTAATAAAGCCCCACCACCTGTTAAAACTAAACCCATGTCAATCAAGTCAGCGGACAATTCGGGTGGAGTATTTTCTAGAGCTTCTTTTATTCCGCCTAAAATTTGATTTAAAATTGGCATGAGTGCTTCACATGCATCTTTCTCTGTAAGTTCAATTTCTTTTGGTGTTCCAGATCTTATGTCTCTACCTTTCATTAAAAAAGTGTTGTTTGATGATGGTATTGCTGTACCAATTTCTTTTTTTATTTTTTCTGCAGTGGAGTCTCCTATCATTAAATTCATTCGTTTTCTCATGTATGCAATAATTGATTGATCAAGAGCATCACCTGCAACTCTTAAAGATTTTGAATAGACTACTCCACCAAGAGACATAACCGCGATTTCAGTTGTACCACCACCTATGTCAACTACCATGGATCCAGTTGCCTCTGAAATTGGTAAACCAGCACCAATTGCAGCTGCGATTGGTTCTTCAATTAATTGAACTTTTCTTGCGCCAGCTGCTAGAGCCGAATCTTGAATGGCTTTTCTTTCAACTGGTGTTGAGCCTGTTGGCACACAAATTAGAATTCTTGGGTTTGCAAAAGCATTTTTTTTATGAACTTTCTTAATAAAATGTTTTATCATCTCTTCAGTGACAACGAAGTCTGCAATAACACCGTCTTTTAGAGGTCTAATTGCTGAGATATTACCTGGAGTTCTACCTAACATAGTTTTAGCTTCATCTCCTACTGCTAAAACTGATTTCTTTCCGGCATCCTCAATAACTGCTACTACAGAGGGCTCATTTAAAACTACACCTTGATCTTTTAAAACTACTAAAGTGTTTGCAGTTCCTAAGTCGATAGCCATATCTTGAGACCATAATGAGGATAACCCAGTCAATCCTTTAAACATATTTTCCTTTCTATATTTGCACGCTTAGATTTTCATCATCCGGTGCTGTTTTTTTTCTTTTAATAATTAATTTATTTAATGCATTCAAATAAGAATTAGCAGATGCAACTAACGTATCAGTATCAGCGGCTTGGCCTACTGTAGTCTTACCTTTCTCTTCAATTCTCACACTTACTGTAGCTTGTGCATCTGTTCCTTCAGTAACGGCGTGCACATTATATAATAAAAGTTTAACATCATGAGCGTAAAGTTTTTTTATACATTTGAAAATTGCATCCACTGGTCCATCTCCTGTCTCAGATGCAGTTTTAATTTCTCCGAAAACTTCTAAAGTCATTTCAGCTTTCTGAGGTTCGCCTGTTCCTGCATAAACTTTTAAAGACTTTAGCTTTATTACATTATCTTCACTAACTAAACTATCATCTACTAATGCAGCTATATCCTCGTCATAAATATGTTTTTTCTTATCAGCTAAAATTTTAAATTTTCCAAAAGCTGTATTGATAACGTCATCGGTTACATCCACGTATCCCATGTCTGATAATTTATCTCTAAAAGCATGCCGGCCTGAGTGTTTACCCATTACTAATGATGTTTTTTTAACCCCAACACTCTCAGGAGTCATTATTTCATAAGTATTTCTATTTTTTAACATTCCATCTTGATGAATGCCTGACTCATGTGCAAAAGCATTTTTACCTACAATCGCTTTATTAAATTGAACAGGAAACCCTGTAGCGTTTGAAACAACCTTAGAAGCTTTGCTCAAAAGTTTTGTATTAATATTTGTTGTATATGGCATTAAATCATGTCTTGTTCGCATTGCCATTACTACTTCTTCCAATGCTGCATTACCTGCTCTTTCGCCAATTCCGTTTATTGTACATTCAATTTGTCTTGCTCCAGCCATTACTCCGGCTAATGAATTAGCTACAGCGAGTCCTAAATCATTGTGACAATGTGTAGAGAGAATTGCTTTATCAATATTTGGGACTTTATTCAGAAGTGTTTCGATAATTTTTTTAAATTCCGATGGAACTGTGTAGCCAACAGTATCTGGTATATTAATTGTTTTGGCTCCAGATTTAATTGCAAGTTCAACTGTCTTACACATGTAATCCATATCGGTTCTTGTTCCGTCTTCGCAAGACCACTCGACATCGTCAGTAAATTTTCTCGCGTAAGCAACACTCTCTTTGATAGACTCTAAAACTTCCTCTGGTGATTTATTTAACTTGTGCTTCATATGAAGAGGACTTGTAGATATAAAAGTGTGAATTCTAAAATTTTTTGCATGCTTCAAAGATTGATGACACGCATCAATATCTTTTTTGGTAGCTCTAGCTAATCCTGCTGGAATTGACCGTTTTAGAGTTTTACTGATTTCAGTAACAGCTTCAAAATCACCAGGTGAAGCAATAGGAAAACCAGCTTCAATTATGTCTACGCCTAATTCATCGAAAACTCTTGAGATTTGTAATTTTTCCTCCAGACTCATTGATGCTCCTGGAGACTGTTCTCCATCACGCATCGTTGTATCAAAAATTATAATTCTGTTTTTATCTGTCATAGCTTAATAATTTATAAAAATTTAAAACACTTTATATTACAATCAAAGCTAGAATTTGCAAATCTTTATGTAGTTCAACTTGGTAATTTGGACTCAGATTGGGTTAATTTTTATCTTTATCGACCAGTTTATTTTTACCAATCCATGGCATCATGGCTCGAAGTTCTTTACCTACCTTTTCAATAGGGTGTTTAGACAGATCTTGCCTCATTTTTAAGAAATTTTTCTGACCTGATTTGTGTTCATCCATCCACTGTTTAGTAAATTTACCAGATTGTATATCTTTTAAAACTTCCTTCATTTTTTCCTTAGTCTTTCCATCCACAACTCTTTTTCCAGAAACATATTCACCATACTCTGCAGTGTTAGAAATAGAATAATTCATATTTGCTATGCCTCCCTCATAAATTAAATCAACTATTAACTTTACTTCATGCAAAGTTTCAAAATAAGCCATTTGAGGTGGATAACCAGCTTCAGTCAAAGTTTCAAAACCATTTTTAATCAATTCCACTAAACCTCCGCAAAGAACCGTTTGTTCACCAAATAAATCAGTTTCACATTCATCCTTAAAAGTTGTTTCTATTATACCAGCTTTGCCGCCGCCAACAGCAGATGCATACGATAAAGCTAAATCTTTTGCTTTTCCTGAACTATCTTTGTGAACAGCCATTAAACATGGAACGCCTCCACCTTTTTGGTATTCACTTCTTACAGTATGTCCAGGTCCTTTAGGTGCAACCATAAAAACATCTAAATCTTTTCTTGCATTTATTAAATTAAAATGAATATTCAAACCATGTGCAAAAGCTAAACTAGTTCCCTCTTTCATTCTTTGTTCAATGTGATTTTTGTAAATTTCGGACTGAAGTTCATCAGGCGTTAACATCATTACTACATCTGCCCATGCTGCTGCATCAGATAGTGACATTACTTTTAATCCAGAACTCTCAGCTTTTTTGATACTTGACGATCCCTCTCTTAAAGCAACTACTACTTCTTTAACGCCGCTATCTTTTAGATTTAGTGCATGAGCATGACCTTGGCTTCCATAACCAAAAATTGCAACTTTTTTGTCTTTTATTAAACTTGGATTAGTATCTTTATCATAATAAGTTTTCATAGATTTCTATTAGTTAATTAAATATTTTTGCTCCTTTAGTCATTGCAACGGCGCCAGTTCTAGAAGTGCTTATAAGGCCTAGTCTTCTTAAATCAAGTGTTAATTTATCAATCTCTGCTCGTAAAGCAGTTACTTGTATAACAAAAGATTTTTGTGACTTATCCAAAACTACTGGATTGAATTTTTTACAAATTTTTTTGATTTTTTCCTGTTTTTTAGAATTGGCCAAAATTTTAAATAAGGCTAATTCTCTAAATAAAATATCTTTGTCAGTACGTTTGAAATCAGCTACTTTGTGAACTGGTACAAGTTTTCTAAGTTGAAGATTGATTTGTTCAATTACCTGTGGTGTGCCTTCGGTAACTATTGTAATTCTAGAAATATGTTTTTTTTTATCAACTTCTGCAACAGCTAAAGACTCAATATTATATCCTCTTCCCGAAAAAAGTCCTGCTATTCTAGCAAGGACACCTGCTTCGTTATCAACCCATACCACAATTATATGTCTTTCAATTTTTCCGATCTTACCAGGTACACTGTAAGCAGACTTCGACTTTGCCATTAAACTAAAACTTTCCCTTCATCAGAAATTTCTTCTTCTTCTTCAGGCCCTAAGATCATTTGATTGTGTGGTTTGCCAGAAGGTATCATTGGAAAACAATTTTCAGCTTTATCAACTACGCAATCAAATATTACTGGTTTATCAATACTTATCATTTCTTTAATTTTTTCATCTAATTCATCCGGTGTTTTTGCCCTAATTCCCACACAACCATAGGACTCAGCAAGCTTTACAAAGTCCGGTAATGCAGCAGTGTAACTTTCAGAATAATTTTTCTCGTGTAAAAGTTCTTGCCACTGTCTTACCATTCCCATGTATTCATTATTTAAAATAAATATTTTTATTGGTAATCTATATTGCACAGCGGTAGACATTTCTTGCATAGTCATTAAAACGGATGCTTCTCCGGCAATATCAACCACTAATCTACCTGGATTGGCAATTTGAACACCAATTGCAGCTGGAAGCCCATATCCCATCGTTCCAAGACCTCCAGATGTCATCCATCTATTAGGTTTATTAAATTTATAATGTTGAGCAGCCCACATTTGATGTTGACCTACCTCAGTTGTTATAAAAGTATCTTGATTTTTTGTTAATTCATACAATCTTTGAACTGCATATTGAGGTTTAATAATCTTGTCACTATTATTATAGTTTAAAGATTTTTTTTCTCTCCATTTCTCAATCTGCTCCCACCATTTTGATGTCTTTTGTTTATTAGAATTAGCAAAGTTTTTATTTTTTTCCTTAAACCTTTTTATCAGTGATCTTAAAAGTTGTGTTACGTCGCTTACTATAGCTAAATCAACTTTGATATTTTTTCCAATTGAAGATGGATCAATATCAACATGGATTTTTTTTGACCCTGGGGAAAATTCATCTACCTTTCCAGTAATTCTATCATCAAATCTTGCGCCAATATTTATCATTAAGTCACAATCATGCATCGCATTGTTTGCTTCATAAGTTCCATGCATACCAAGCATTCCTAAAAATTGTGGATCATCACCTGGATATGCGCCAAGACCTTGCAAAGTAGAAGTTATTGGGAAGCCTGTTAATGAAACTAACTCTCTTAAATATTTGCTAGCTTCGGGTCCAGAATTTATAACTCCTCCGCCTGTGTAAAAAATAGGTTTCGATGATTTTTTAATTAGATTAATAAATTTATCTAGTTCTGAATTAGATATTTTATGAATTGCCTTGCCATTAAGCTTTTTTTTAAGTGTGTTTTTAAAAAATTTATATTTACCTTTTTTAAATTGTATATCTTTTGGAATATCGACTAAAACTGGTCCAGGTCTGCCTGTAGTTGCTACTTCAAAAGCTAAATGTAATATTCTTGAAAGATCATTTACATCTTTTACAAGCCAATTATGTTTAGTGCATGGCCGTGTAATTCCTGTAGTGTCACATTCTTGAAATGCATCTGTTCCAATTAGATGTGTTGGAACTTGTCCAGAGATGCAAACAAGAGGTATTGAGTCCATGTAAGCATCTGTTAATGCAGTTACGGCGTTAGTTGCGCCTGGTCCTGACGTCACTAGCAAGACTCCTGGTTTACCACTTGATCTTGCATATCCTTCCGCAGAGTGGCCAGCTCCTTGTTCATGTCTTGCTAAAATATGTTTGATTGATTTATGATTTTTTAATTCATCATAAATTGGTAATACTGCGCCACCAGGGTAACCAAAAATATATTCTACTTTTTGGTCCTCTAGTGATTTAAATACAATTTCTGCTCCGCTCAATAATTTTGGCATACTTACAATCTAGCCTAGAAATGATTTGCGTCAAGTTTTAGCTTACCACTTTTAATGATTTTTTAAGAAGAATTGATAAATTTTCAGAATAAAGCTTATTCCAGTTCTTCATATGTCCTCTAGCCCAAGTATTTTGTCTTTTTGCGTATTGTCTTGTCTTTATATTTATAAGCTCTTTACATTGCTCAAGTGAAATAGATCCTTTCAAAAAATCGTTAATTTCTTGAACACCTATTAATTTATTTGCTGATAAACTTTTTTTTATTTTAAGTTTATTGAATTTTATCACTTCATTAATACATTCTCTCTTAATCATTAACTCAGTTCTTTTAGAAATTTTTTTAAGCAATTCATTTCTTGGAATATCAATAAAAATTTTTTTTATTTCAAAATCTAAAAAATCAGATTTTGTATTCGCAAACCACTCAAACAAAGATTTTTTTGTTTTTAACTTTACTTCGTATGCCCTTTGTACTCTTTGTGAGTCTGTTGGAAGAATTCTACCTTTTGTTTTTGGATCAAGTTTAACAAGATAATTATAAAATTTTTTAGATCCAAGTTTTTTATATAAATTTCTGACTTTATTTCTCGTTTTTAAATCTATAATTGGAATTTTACTAATACCTTTAGTGATTGTATTAAAATAAAGACCCGTTCCTCCTACAACTATTGGAACTTTTTTTCTTTTTAAACAATTATCAATTTTTTTTTTTGCTTCTTTAAGCCATTCTCCTGCTGAAAAATATCTTTTAGCAGAAATAACTCCATAAAGATGATGTTTAATTTTTTTAGTATCACTTAAATCTGGACGTGAGGACAAAATTTTGAATTCTTTAAATACCTGCATACTGTCTGCATTGACTATTTCTCCATTCAATTTTTTTGCTAAACGGATTGCTAGTTTTGATTTTCCTGATGCTGTGGGGCCGGCTAAGAGAATAATTTTTTTTGACAAACTAATTAATTTTGACACCTAAGTATCGTCTTCGATTATCTTTATTAATTATTGTCAATAACAATGTTTTTTCACCTTTATTAAAGATACCTTCAACTTTTCTTTTAAGATCTGCAGAATTTTTTACTGAAGTTTTTTGAACTTCAATAATTATATCATTAACGCTCAATAAATTAGCTAAAGGACTTCGACTTGAGATATCTGTAATTACTACTCCCGAAGTTTTTTTGTTTAAATTTCTTGAGGAGATATCTTGATCTGTGATCTCTCTTACAGCAATCTTTAAACTCTCGATATCGATATCCTTTTTTACTTTTTGAGGTTTTGTTTCCTTAAATTCTTCAGAAGTTTCAAGTCTACCAAGAATTAATCTTTTAGAGATCAATCTTTTATTTCTCCAAATTTTAAGCTCAACACTTTTACCTACCTCGGTACTAGCTACAACATTTGGTAGTTTTTTCATTGTATTAATTCTTTTGCCATCAAATTCTAAAATAATATCTCCTGCTTTAATCCCTGCCTTTTCTGCAGGACTATTTCTTCCGACGCTTGCAACTAATGCGCCCTCGGGTTTTTTTAATTTTTCAACTTCTGCAATTTCTTTACTTACTTCTTGTATCCTTACACCCAACCAGCCTCTTTTTGTTTCTCCAAACTTTATTAATTGGTCAATAACATTTGAAGCTGCATTGGCAGGAATGGCAAAACCGATTCCAATTGAACCAGACTGACCGGGAGCAATTATTGCTGTATTAATTCCTATTACCTCACCTTTCATATTAAATAAGGGTCCACCTGAATTTCCTTGATTAATTGATGCATCAGTTTGTATAAAATCCTCATACCTTGTTAATCCGATCTGTCTGTTTCTAGCAGAAATAATACCCGAAGTTACAGTACCACCTAAACCAAAAGGATTACCTATTGCCACAACCCAATCACCAACTCTTGCTTTACTAGAGTCGCCAAAAGATACAGGATTAAATTTATCTTTTGTTTTAATTTTAATTACAGCGATGTCCATGTAAGGATCAGCACCAATAACTTTTGCTTCATATTCCTTTTCGCCTACTCTTACAAAAATATCCTCTGCATTAGCAACTACATGATTATTAGTAATTACAATCCCGTCTTCATCTATGACAAAACCAGAACCAAGAGATGAGGCTTTTCTTTCTGTAGGTCTCTCAAAATCTTTAAACATTTCTCCAAATGGTGATCCAGGAGGAAATTGAAATGGAAATTGGTTTGTAGTTGTCCTCACAGTTTGGGTAGTAGAAATATTAACCACAGAGGGCATCAATTTTTCCGCTAAATCAGCAAAAGACTCTGGAACAGGTTTTGCACTTAAAGATGAAAAGTTTAATATTATTATTAAAAATGTAATTTTTTTTATTAAATTCATTAGTTTTTTATATACCAAATTATTAAAAAACCGATAATCAAAAAAGCTATTCCAAACAATCTAAGTTTATTTTCGGGAGTAGCTTTAATAATTTCTAACATACTTTTGATTCTTGACGGGAAAATGGCTAAAAATAGTCCCTCTAAGAAAAAAAGTAAACCTAGAGCAGTTATGAGTTCTTTCACCTGAACTAACTTGTTTATCTTTTAACTGCGGGTTTGACAGATTTGCCAAAAAACTTAAAGAATTCACTGTCTGGTGAAAGCACTAAAGATGTTTCTCCGCCAATAAGAGCTTTTTCATATGCTTGCATAGCTCTATAAAAGGCGAAAAATTGTGGATCTCTTCCAAAAGCCATTGCAAAAATTTTATTTCTTTCTCCGTCTCCCTCACCCTTCATAATTTCAGATTTTTTATTAGCCTGGGCTAAAATCACAGTAACATCTTTATCCGCTGTCGATCTAATTTTTTGCGCTATCTCTGCTCCTTGTGCTCTGAATTCTTTTGCTTCTCTTTCCCTTTCAGTTTGCATTCGTTTATAAATCGCTTCACTGTTGGCAGGTGGTAAGTCGGCTCTTTTAATTCTTACATCTACAATGTTTATTCCAAAATTCTTTGCTTCTTCATTAACTTGTGACTGTATAATTTGCATCTGTCTTGCTCTATCAGTTGATAGTAAAGTTGCTAATTCTTGTGTACCTAGTACACCTCTTATTCTAGAATTAATAATCGTAGATAATCTCGAACGTGCAACTCTCTCGTTTCCAACAGAGATATAAAATTTTAATGGATCCACAATTTTAAATCTTGCAAATGCATCAACAATTAATCTTTTTTGATCAGCTGCAATTACTTCTTCTGGATCATTATCTAGGTTTAAAATTCTTTTATCCAAGTAAACTACATTTTGGATGAAAGGTAATTTAAAGTTTAATCCAGCTTTAGTGACAATTTTCTTTGGATCACCAAATTGAAGAACTATTGCTTGGCTAATTTCTTGCACAATAAATAGTGATTGGAAAATCACTACCCCAACCAATAATATTGCTGGAATTATAAATTTAGCGACTTTCATTAATTGTTACTCCCTTTTTTTAGTTCAGGTAATGGTAGATAAGGTACAACTCCTGAACCAGATTCTTTATCTATAATTACTTTATCGATATCTGCTAAAACTTTTTCCATTGTTTCAAGATACATTCTCTCTTGAGTTACCTGTTTTGCATCTTTATATTCGTTATAAATAGCTAAAAATCTGCTAGCTTCACCCTCTGCTTTTGCAACAACTTCTTTCTTATAAGCTTCTGCCTGTTGAAGTACTTGTTCTGCTTCACCTCTAGCTCTTGGTATTACATCGTTCGCGTATGCCTCTGCCTCATTCTTGGATCTTTCTCTATCTGCTCTTGCAGCTTGTACATCTCTAAAAGCGTCAATTACTTGTTCTGGTGGATCTGCTTGTTGTGTCTGGACCTGAGTTAATTGAATTCCTGAACCATATTCATCTAAAATTAGTTGGGCAATCTCTTGAACTTCAACCTCTATTTTAGATCTTCCTTCTGTCAAAATATTTTGGATTCTATTTTTTGCTATTACCTCTCTCATTGCAGTTTCAGAAGCGGCTTTTACTGTTTCTACTGGACTTTGAATATTAAATAAAAATTTTTGAGCATCCTTAATAACCCAGAAAACTGAGTAATTTATATCTACAATATTCTCATCACCAGTTAGCATTAAGCTTTCTTCAGGAACGTTTCCAACTCCTGAAGATCTACCACTATCACTAGCTGGTCTAAAACCAACATCAACTCTATTAACCTTTGTAACTTTAGGTGTGAGCACCCTCTCAAAGGGTGTTGGAAAATGGTAATGTAGTCCAGGTTGAGTTGTATGAATATATTTGCCAAATCTTAAAACTACTCCTTGTTCATCAGGTAAAACTCTGTAGAGGCCACTTCCAACATAAAGTAGAGCTATGATGATTAAACCAACTATTATCGGTTTAGAGCCTCCTGATTTACCGCCAGAAAACTTGTTTATTGTTTTTTGAAAATTTTTAATTACATCATCAAGACTGGGTGGATCTTGTCTTGATCCTGATCCATTCCCACCTGAGGAGCCTCGTCCTCCGTCTCCCCCTGGAGAAGATCCCCACGGAGATTGGTTATTTAAAATTTTATCTTTAAAACTCATGACACTTTATATAGTGACTTTTCCCTTAAAAACAAGTTAAGAAGGAGCGCTAAAATGTCTAAAAGATTTGATAAAATTGAAACATGAGCCAAAAACCACCACCTAAGCAATTTATTAAAACTCCTATTAAAGGAACTAAATCCACCATCCTTGTATCAAGTGCTAAAGGTGGAGTTGGTAAGTCAACAATAGCTGTCAATCTTGCTTTCGCACTACAAAACTTAGGACTAAAGATTGGTATACTTGATGCTGATGTTTATGGACCTTCTTTACCAAAACTTTTGGATTTAAAAGAAAAACCAAAAAGTAAAGATAATAAATCTATTTTACCTTTAGAAAAGTTTGAAGCTCAATGTATGTCTATGGGTTTATTAATTGACGAACAAACCCCGATGATGTGGAGAGGTCCAATGGTAATTAGTGCGATTAAAACCATGACCCAAAAAGTTTTATGGAAAGATAGAGATGTAATAATAATTGATATGCCTCCGGGTACGGGTGATACACAATTAACTTTTGTCCAGGAAGTAAAAATAGACGGAGCAATAATAGTTTCTACTCCTCAAGATCTTGCTCTTTTAGACGTAAAAAGAGGAATTCAAATGTTTGAAAAAACTGGTGTAAAAATTTTAGGGCTCATCGATAATATGAGCATCTTTGTAGGTGAAGATGGTAAAGAATATAAAATATTTGGAGAGGGAGGAGTCGCGAAAACTGCGGAAGAATTTAATAAGGAATTATTAGGTAGCATACCTTTACATCAAGAATTAAGATTTTCTGCTGATAAGGGTAAACCTTTAACTCGTTTTAAACCCGATCATAAAATTTCTAAAATATTTGAAAGTATAGCTAAAAAAATCAAACGATCTTTTCAGTAAAACCAAAGGAAGTCATTAATTCATTCCACTCTCTTTTAGATAACTCAGAGGTTTCGTACGTGACTTTTTTACCTTTAACCATTTGTTGAATTACTTTTTTACCCTTTGCTGATATGTGTACAGCTCCAACTCTGTAATCTATAAAAGCCGAATGAGTTATTGGGACCCACTTTTTTACGGTATCTAGCATAGTTTCAGCATAAACTCTTATTTCATATTGAGCGTGACTATCAGCTCTCAAGAATAGAAAATTTAATAGATTTAATAAATCCGTTTTCCAATACCATTGAGTGTAAGAGTTTAAAGTTAAGTTCATTCTAGCAAGTTCTCTTGCTAAACCAGTTTTATTTTCATCTATAGTTGTTCCATCGTATCTTTCATTAAGCATTTTTTCGTAGTTTTCATAAGTTCTTGTAGCATCATCTTTTAAAATTTTTAGAACTTCATCAGCTTGTTCGCCTGTTATTAAATCTCCTCGACCTTGTCGATTTGAAATAGACTGAGCAGATAGTTGGTCTTTAGAGGGAATATAAAATTCTTTATCTAAAATTGAATATCTAGCTGAGTACTCATTTACATTTGCTGTTCTGTGTCTAATCCATTGTCGTGCAATAAAAATTGGAAGCTTAACGTGATATTTAATTTCGCACATTTCAAAAGGAGTTGAATGCCAATGTCTCATTAGATACTTAATTAATCCTTCATCAGTTGAAACTTTTTTTGTTCCTTTTCCATAAGAAACTCTGGCTGACTGAACTATTGAACTATCGTCACCCATATAATCAACAACCCTTACAAACCCATGATCCAGAACAGGCAAGGCCTCGTAAAGTATTTTTTCTAGTTCAGCTGAAGTAACTCTCTTTGTAGTATTTTTTTGTGATTGCTGATCAGCAATTTCTTGTTTTTGCGAATTTGATAATTTCATTAGAAAAAAAACATTATTTCAGAAAAAAATTATGACAATATAATTTTTAACGTTATCAACAATACTTTTTATTAGGATGAAAGATATTCTCTAATTTGTTTGAAGCAAATTTGTTGTTTGTCATAAGTAGTGTGTTTAAAGTTCCATTCCTGAATTTTTTCAATTGAGTGATTAAGTGACCACTTAGGATACCAATTAAGCAATTTTTTTAGCTTTTTTATTATTTAATCTTAAAAGTACAGTCTCTTTTTTAAATAATTTTGTCTTTTCATTCAATATTTTAATACTTGAATTAGAAGATAAAGCTAATTTATTAGCTATATATTTTACAGTTTTGCAATTAGATAAATCTGGACCGAAATTCCAACTATGTATTTTATTAAATTTATTTTTATAAAGCTTTTCTGCTAAAATAATATAACCACTAACTGGGTCTAGTACATGTTGCCAAGGACGAATTGATTTTGGATTTCTAATTATTATTTTCTTTTTTAATTTTATTGCTCTTATAATATCTGGAATTAATCTATCTTTTGAGTAATCTCCTCCACCTATAACATTCCCAGCTCTTGCTGTTGCGACAGAGCACATTCTTTTTTGATCAAAAAAAGAATGGACGAAAGCGTTGAAAGCATGTTCGCAGCAAACTTTGGAAGCGCTGTAGGGGTCAACTCCTCCTAATAAATCTGTTTCTTTAAAAATTTTATTTTTTTTTATATCGTAAACTTTGTCGGATGTGATGATAACCGAAGATTTAATTGACTTGATTTTTCTAATACTTTCAAGAATATTTATTGTCCCCATTACATTAGTTTCAAATGTTTTAATGGGGTCAATATAAGACTCCCTTACAAGAGCTTGGGCTGCGAGATGAAAAACAATGTTTGCATTAGATTTTTTAATCTCTTTATATAATCTATTTTTGTCTCTTACATCAGCAATTATCGACTTATCAATAATCTTTTTTATTTTTGCTTCTTTAAAAAGACTTGATTTATTATTAGGTTTTAAAGAGTATCCTGTAACGTGTGCACCTAAATATTTTAAAAGTAAAGTTAACCAACTGCCTTTAAATCCGGTATGACCGGTTACAAAAACTTTTTTATTTTTCCAAAAATTGAGATTTAATTTTTTTTTCATTGAATATTTTTTTATTAGTTTTATATTAAATTTGTTGGTTTACCAACTATGACGATAAACGAATTTCGTAATAAACATCACGGACGTGGGGGCAGTACCCACCACCTCCACCATTACTTTTAATTTTAAAGGGGGTGAATTAGGATCGACGGGTGTCTAAAGGCTGTTCTTTCGTTCGAGATAGTTCCGACGTAACGGGCTAATTTATAAATGCAAATCAAAAATTTGCACTTGCAGCTTAATTAACTTAGTTAATTAAGTTACGGGGTTCGGGGCACCTGGCAACAGAACGCCCCTATTAAAAATGAAGAAAGGATTAAAATGAAAAAATTTAATGATTTAATGAGTATAAGTAATGAAATTGAAAATATTAGTGCATTAGATGCAAAAAAAAAAACTGAATGATCCAAATGTTCAATTTATAGATGTTAGAGACAAGGAAAGTTTTTCAAAAAGCACAATTGGTAATGCTATCAATTTAGAAAGAGGGTTGCTTGAATTTTATTTAGCAGATGGAAGTCCTTTGGAAAATGATACTTTCAAGAAGAATCCAGATAAAGAATATATTGTATTCTGTGGTGTAGGCGGGCAAGGCACTTTAGCAACAAAAACTATGAAAGATATGGGAGTTAAAAACGTCAAAAATATTTCTGGTGGAATAGCTGAATGGGACAAAATAAAAGAAAAATAAAATTTTTTATTGGTGTTGTTAAGTCGCAGTGAAATTTTAATTTAATAAGTTAGTTAAGTTAAATGGAAACATTAATTCTCATAATTTTGGCCCTTTTAATTGCATACATTCTTTTAAGACCAACTTCAAAGAAAGAACTTAAAAAGTTTGAGGAAAATGATAATTGGTCAAATATGGGATTTTAAAGAAAGGAAAATTATGAAAAAAATTTTATTAGCTTTAACTTTGATGCTTTTTTCAACTTCTGCTTTCGCTGGATCTTGTCCAATGATGTCTGGAAAAGTAAAATCAAAAATTGAACAAGCTCAAAAACTTCATGACGCTGGTGTAAAAGCACATTCTGATGGAGATCACGGAAAATCAGATGAACTTTTAAAAAAAGCTCTTGATCTTTTTAAAAGTTAATCAAATGATTTGATTGGGGTCTGGGGCACCTATCAACAGAACGCCCCCCTTATTTTTTAAAATTTTTATGAATTGATAAGTAAATTAAAATATTAACAACTATCAGCGATACTCCAAGATAAATTTGAATTTCAGCAGTCAAGCCCTCAGGATAAATTATTGGAAAAATATAGTTGTTGATAAAATCATTAGAATAAGTTGATAACTCACCTTTATACAAAAACCAATTCTCTAGATAAGTCAATGGACAAACAGAATTAGTGAATTCTATATAAATTCCCCATAATAATGATGGGATATGAATATAGATAATTTTTGAAAAAAAAAAAAAGAGCATTCCGCCAAAAATAACAAATAAGATAAAAATTAAATGAGTAACTAAAGTCAGATTTGCTAACAATTCGTACATTATACAATTAATTTAAATGAAAGTTTGTATTTGAATTCTAATTTCACTGGACTCATCTTATCCGGACTCACTGATGGACACAATACGGACTCACCCAGCAAAGAAATAGCCGTTTTTTATGATCTAGAATTGTTTTATAACGTTAAAAGTTATGGGCACCTGGCAACAGAACGCCCCTTTAAAAAATAAAAATCTCACTAGAAATATTAATTTTTTTAGTGAATAGTAAGATATTCATAAAAAATTTATGTTACCCAGAAAAGTAATAAACCTTCATCATGAAAATAGATTAAAAAATGAGGGAAATATCATAAATGCTCTAAAAAAAATTGACACAAATAAAAATTTAGATTTTTTGCTTCAAAGAAGGTTTTCTTATATTGAAAAAAATATTAAGGGCTTGGTTGATATTTTGGAATTAGGGTGTGGTGCGGGACATTCAAAAAAATATTTAAAACAAAATATTAAAATTTCTGACATAACAAATTATGAATTTCTTGATTATAAAAATGTAGATTGTTTAAATACTCCCTTTGAGGATGGCAGTTATGATGCAGTTTTTAGTTTGAGTTTAATTCATCATATTCCAAATCCAATTAAATTATTTAATGAAGTTGGCAGAATTTTAAAGAAAGGAGGCAAATACATAATTCTTGATATAAATGCATCTTTTTTTTTTAAACTAATAACGATTTTAACTAAATCAGAAAAATATGATTTAGATGTAAATATATATGATGAAAAAATTAATCTTACTAATCCCAATGATCCATTTGATAGTAATAACGCTGTACCAAAATTAATTTTTGATAATTTTCAAAAATTTAATAATGAACTAAAATATAATTTTGAAATTAATGATTTTAAATATCAAGAATTTTTTACTTTTATAAATTCTGGAGGAGTAATTATAGATTCACCTTATATACCTTTTAATAACTTTCTATTAAAATCATTTGATAAACTGGATAATTTTCTCTCAAAATTTAATAAAATATTTCCACTACATATTTATTGCTGCTTACAAAAAAAATAGCCGTTTTGTATGATTTAGAATTCTTTTATAACTACAATAGGTTAACGGCACCTGGCAACAGAACGCCTCTTCAATCTTTACTAATACTTCTAATTATAGAAGAAATCTTATTTAATTTTTTTTTACTAAATAAAAAACGTAGTATCTTTTTTGCAATATTAAAAAAAATTCGAGTTAAATTAGATTTGAAGTAAAGATATTTTACTCTAAATGCACTTTTATCTTCTAAATTTTTTTTTTTTAAATCTATAAGTTCTTAGCTAATATTACCCTCAATATTCGTTCTTTTAGCAAGAAGGAAATGTATATGTTTTTGAAGATAACTTTTTTTTGATATTTCAACGTTCCAGAAAGCATCGTAAGGATATTCTTCAAATTTTATATCTTCATTTACAGTTGATTTATAATATCTGTTAACATTAAGAAAATAACCTCCTTGGTTAATTTTATTTTGTATCAAAGTAAAATATTCATTGATTATTTTCTTATTCATCTCCATAAAAGATCTAGTATTTATTATAAAATCATAATTAATATTTTCTTTATCTAAAATTTTTGGTGGTAAAATAAATATATCAAATTTTTCAATATTTTCTTTTAAACTTATTTTTTTGTAATCAGAATAATTAAAAATTTTTTTTTCCGGAAAATGAGATTGAAGATAATAATTAATCATTAAATTAGCCTCTGGTAATTCTATAAAGAAATATTTTACATTTTTATTTTTTAAAATTATTCTAGCAAAAGATCCGAAACCTCCGCCTATTTCTAAAACAAAAGAATTATTTTTGATGTATTTTTCCACATCTTGATACCAATTAATATGGTGAACGATTCCATAGTCAAAATAATATCCTAGAAAATTTACAGAATTTTCACAGTTGCCAACATTTTTATCTGGTAAAGTTTTTTTTAACAAATTTACATCAAAACTTTCTAGTAATTCAAATAGATCTAATTTATCTGTTAAATTAATAGAGTCATCTAAACCTGCAGATAAGACACGATTTTTTCTAAAATTTGTTAAATTATTAAGTTCTAAAAACTTTTGATTTTTTTTATATCTCTTATCCCAATGAATGCTTTGAGTATAAACAAATTTCTCCTCATCCATTTTAGACTCTTTATATACATCAATTAAATATGAAAAATTATTTTGCTCATTCATCTGATAGTTTTTTATAAAATTAAATTATATACTTATCAATCATATAAATTGCTATACCTGCCGCAATTCCTAACAGAATCCAATGATAGTTTTTTTTCATTAAGCTACAAATTTATGCAGGTTAGGTTTAAAGTAATTTGGGCCTTTCATAACTTTTCCTTTATCATTATAAATTGGTTTTCCATCTTTACCTAACTTACTCATATTTGAACTTTGCACTTCTTCAAAACATTTATCCAAATTAATTCCGAAAGAATGTCCGGCCCCGTAAGTGACGTATAAAATATCCGTTAGAGCATCAGCTACTTCTTTCATATCTTTTTTATCTAAAGCATCTTTTAATTCCGATAATTCCTCTCGAATTAAATCATATCTCAAATTCATAATTTTTTCGCTTGGAAACTCGGCTTTTTCCTTAACTTCTTGACCAAATGTTTTCATAAATTTTTTAACACTCTCAAAATTACTCATTTCGTATCCTTTATATTTTATAATTACTTAATTAAAGTGTATTATATCAATGAATCAAAGATGAAATACAGAACAGAATTCGATAGTATTGGAAAAATTAAAGTTCCTGGTGATAAGTATTGGGGAGCGTCCACAGAAAGATCAAACAAATATTTCAATATTGGTGATTTTTTGGTTAGACCATTGGTTATACATTCCATAGCAATAATTAAAAAAGCTGCAGCTATTGTTAACGCTAACAATAGAGACTTAGACCAAAAATTGAGCAGATATATTATTAAAGCTGCTGAAGAAGTTATTAAGGGAAAGCTCGATGATCACTTTCCATTAAAAGTATGGCAAACTGGATCCGGAACTCAAACAAATATGAATGTAAACGAGGTGATTTCCAATAGAGCTATACAAATGATGGGTGGAAAAATGGGAACAAAAGAACCAGTTCACCCAAATGACCATGTAAATAAATCTCAATCAACCAATGATGTTTTTCCAACTGCTATGCACATAGCAATTGCCATAAAAGCTAAGGAGAAGCTATTACCATCATTAAAGTTGTTGGAAAAAGAAATAGGAAAAAAATCAAAAGAATTTAAAAAAATTATCAAAGTTGGCAGAACTCACTTACAAGATGCAACTCCTTTAACTTTAGGACAAGAATTCTCAGGTTATCATTCTCAACTGAAAAAATGTATTTTGAGAATAGAAGTCGCTTTAAAAGAGATTTATAATTTAGCTCAGGGAGGTACAGCCGTTGGGACAGGTCTTAATACAAGAAAAAACTTTGACAAAAAAATTATACGAGAAATTAGCAAAATTACTAAACTGCCATTTAAACCCTCCTCTAATAAATTTGCAGCACTTGCTGCGCATGATGAAATTGTAAATTTTTCTGGTTCACTGAATACTACAGCGGTTTGTCTAATGAAAATAGCAAACGATATTAGATTTCTAGGCTCAGGACCAAGAGCCGGATATGGTGAACTCATTTTACCATCTAACGAACCTGGTTCTTCTATTATGCCTGGAAAAGTTAATCCCACTCAAACTGAAGCAGTAACTATGGTATGTGTAAAAGTTATTGGAAATCATAACGGTATCACAATGGCGGGTTCTCATGGTCATTTTGAACTCAATGTTTTCAAACCTTTAATTATTCATAATATTTTGCAATCAATAGAAATAATGAGTGATTCTGCTAAAACTTTTGCCCTTTTTTGCGTTAGAGGGATTAAAGCAGATAAAAAAAGAATTAAGCATCTTCTTGATAACTCGCTTATGCTAGTAACAGCTCTAGCTCCAAAAATTGGTTACGACAAAGCAGCAAGTATCGCAAAAAAAGCCCATAAAAATGGTACAACTCTCAAAGAGGAGGTAATAAAAGCAGGTTTTATAAAAGAGAAAGACTACGATAAAATCATGAACCCTGCACAAATGGTGAAACCAAAATAAGTTAAGAAATTTCTAATAATAAAGTTTTTATATTCTCATAATTAAAAATACCAAAAAAATTTTCTTTCAATAAATTTTTTTCTATTAAATTTTTAAAATATGCCAAATCCTCTTTTAAGGCTTCATTTTGATTTCCTATTTTTAAATAAACTAGATTTATCTCATTTTTATACAAATTCACCTTGCCGGATATTTTAAGCTCATTAATTTTTTTATCATCTTTGTTTTTTATTGAAAAATTTTTTTTTAATTTTTTTTGATCGTTAATTAATATTTTACAATCAAATTTTATTTTTGGATTTTTTGCCACCATATTTGTGCTACCTGAGCACTCAACTTTTCCACCTGGAATAGTCATATTTTTAAAGTAAGAAATTCTTCCATAAGAAGTGTTAAGATTTAAATTTAAATCTTTTATAAAATT
>CABZFF010000010.1 GCA_902524945.1 uncultured Pelagibacteraceae bacterium | reverse complement strand
ATTAAAAGAACTAACGCAATCGTGGATGTTCCTGTTGGTAAAGAACTTTTAGGTAGAGTAGTTGATGGGTTAGGAAATCCGATTGATGGTAAAGGACCTCTATCAATTAAAGATCGAAAAAGAGTTGAAGTAAAAGCTCCTGGTATTATTCCTAGACAGTCAGTGAATGAGCCAATGCAAACTGGACTTAAATCGATAGACTCTCTTATTCCTATAGGAAGAGGACAGAGAGAATTAATAATTGGAGATAGACAAACAGGTAAGACTGCAGTAGCTATTGATGCAATTATTAATCAAAAAAAGATAAATGAGTCTTCAGATGAAAAGAAAAAATTATATTGTGTTTATGTTGCAATTGGCCAGAAGCGCTCGACTGTCGCTCAGATAACAAAAACTTTAGAGGAAGCTGGAGCTTTAGAATATACAACAATTGTTGCTGCTACAGCTTCTGACTCAGCTCCTTTACAATTTTTAGCTCCATACACAGGTTGCACAATTGGTGAGTACTTTAGAGATAACGGTATGCATGCTCTAATAGTTTATGATGATTTGTCAAAACAAGCTGTAGCTTATAGACAAATGTCATTGTTATTAAGAAGACCTCCTGGTAGAGAAGCATATCCTGGAGATGTTTTTTATTTACACAGTAGATTATTAGAAAGAGCGGCAAAACTCAGTGAAAAAAGCGGTGGTGGTTCCTTAACCGCATTACCTATAATTGAGACTCAGGCAGGAGATGTTTCAGCCTATATCCCAACAAATGTAATTTCTATCACTGATGGACAAATTTTTCTAGAAACTGAATTATTCAATCAAGGAATAAGACCAGCAGTAAACGTGGGTTTGTCTGTATCAAGAGTGGGTTCAGCAGCACAAACCAAGGCAATGAAAAAAGTAGCTGGATCGATAAAATTAGAACTAGCACAATATAGAGAAATGGCAGCTTTTGCCCAATTTGGTTCAGATTTAGATGCGTCAACTCAACAATTACTTAACCGTGGATCAAAACTCACTGAACTTTTAAAACAAGACCAATACTCACCAATGACTGTAGCTGAGCAAGTTATATCAGTATTCGCGGGAGTTAAAGGTTATTTAGATGATGTCGATTTAAATAAAATTAAAAAATTTGAAAAGGACATTATTGAAAGAATAAAATCTAATAAGCCAGAGATAATCGAAGCAATAGGATCATCTGAGAAGTTAGAAGAAAACACAGAAAAACTTCTTACTCAAATTATTGAAGGATATAAAAAAGAGGATAACTAATGCCCAGTTTAGATGATTTAAAAAAAAGGATAAAAAGTGTTAAATCTACACAAAAGATTACTAAAGCAATGAAAATGGTTGCTGCTGCAAAATTAAGAAAGGCACAGGAAAATGCAGAGAAAGGACGGCCTTTTAGTCAAAAAATGCAAAATATTATTCTAAATTTAACGAAATCAATTAGCGATCCCGCTAATGCTCCTAAATTACTTGTAGGTAACGGAAAAGACAAAGTTTATTTATGTGTGATCTTAACTGCTGACCGGGGATTGTGCGGTGGCTTTAACTCAAATATTTGTAAACTTGCAAAAGTTAATTTTAAAAAGATAATTAATGAAGGGAAAAATTTAAAGATAATCACTGTTGGCTCTAAAGGTCTAGATCAAATTAAAAGAGAGTATGGGAAATATATTGTTAAAAAATTTAGTTTTAAAGATAAAAAAATTATTTCATTTAATGAAGCAGAAATCATAGGTCGTGAGATTATTTCTTTATTTAATCAAAATGAATTTGATAAGTGTATTTTATTCTTTAACAACTTTAAAAATGTGATAACCCAAATACCTCAAGCCCAACAAATTATACCTGTTGAAAGTCAATCATCAGAAATTAAAGATGAAACTTTAACATATGAATTTGAGCCCGACGAAGATGAAATTTTGGAAGATCTACTACCTAAAAATATTTCTACTCAAGTTTTTAAAGCTTTTTTAGAAAATGCAGCTAGCGAACAAGGTTCAAGAATGACAGCTATGGATAATGCTACAAGAAACGCAGGTGATTTAGTTGATAAACTTACAATTAATTATAATAGGAGTAGACAGGCATCAATCACAAAAGAGCTAATTGAAATCATATCAGGAGCTGAAAGTTTGTAATTATGACTAAAAAAGGCAAGATTACACAAATTATAGGAGCAGTAGTAGACGTAAATTTCGAAAGTGATTTACCAGAAATATATACTGCTTTAGAAGTAAAAAATTCTGGAAATAAATTAATTTTAGAAGTTGCTCAGCATCTTGGGGAAAATGAAGTTAGAACGATAGCAATGGATGCAACTGAGGGATTGAAAAGAGGCGATGAAGTAACTAACACAGGTTCTCCAATAAGTGTGCCAGTAGGACCTGAGACTTTAGGAAGAATAATAAATGTAGTAGGTGACTCTATCGATGAGAAAGGTCAAGTAAAAACAAAAGAAAAATGGCCAATACATAGACCAGCTCCGAAATTTACAGATCAAGCGACTGAAACTGAGCAGTTAGTAACAGGCATAAAAGTAATAGACTTGTTAGCACCGTATGCAAAAGGTGGAAAAATTGGATTATTTGGTGGAGCTGGAGTTGGAAAAACAGTTACAATCATGGAACTAATAAATAATATTGCTAAAGCTCATGGGGGATTTTCAGTATTTGCTGGAGTGGGTGAAAGAACTAGAGAAGGTAACGATCTTTACCACGAAATGATAGAGTCAGGTGTAATTAAGACTGAAGGAAAAGGATCCAAAGCTGCTTTGGTCTATGGTCAAATGAATGAACCGCCTGGCGCAAGAGCCCGTGTAGCACTTACTGGATTAACTGTGGCAGAATATTTTAGAGATAAAGAAGGTCAAGACGTACTCTTTTTCGTTGATAATATTTTTAGATTTACGCAAGCAGGATCTGAAGTGTCAGCTTTGTTAGGGAGGATACCTTCTGCTGTGGGTTATCAACCAACATTGGCGACTGACATGGGAAATTTACAAGAAAGAATTACTTCTACTGACAAAGGCTCTATAACATCGGTTCAAGCAATATATGTACCCGCAGATGATCTAACTGATCCTGCTCCAGCGACATCGTTTTCTCATTTAGATGCTACTACTGTATTATCAAGACAGATAGCGGAGATAGGTATTTATCCTGCAGTCGATCCTCTGGACTCGACATCTAGAATACTTGATCCAAGAATAGTTGGAGAGGAACACTATAGAGTTGCTAGGGATGTTCAAAGAATATTACAAGCATACAAATCTTTACAGGATATAATTGCAATTCTTGGAATGGACGAACTGTCAGAAGAGGATAAGTTAACTGTAGCTAGGGCTAGAAAGATACAAAGATTTTTATCTCAACCATTCTTTGTTGCTGAGGTCTTCACTGGTTCACCAGGTAAATTAGTGGATTTAGATTCAACAATTAAGGGGTTCGATTCTATTTGCAAAGGTGAATATGATCATTTACCCGAAGCAGCTTTTTATATGGTAGGTGGTATAGAAGAAGTTGTAGAGAAGGCAAATAAATTAGATAAAGAAAGCAAATAATGTCTGAAAAATTTCAACTAGAAATTATATCTCCAGATAGATCAATTTTAAAAACTGATGCTTCAGAGGTAGTGATCCCATCTTATGAAGGAGAAATGGGAATTCTAAAAGATCATACTCCTTTAATAACTTTCTTAAGGCCTGGGTTAATTAAAGTCAAAAATGGCACTGAAAGTAAATATTTTGTAGAAGAAGGTACAGTTGAGTTTGCAAAGAATAATCTTATAATTTTAACTTCAACAGTAAAAGAATTATCAAAAATAGAAAAAGGTTTTATAGAAGGTCAAATAAATGAGGCAGAAAAAAAAATTAAAAGCAATGAACTAACTGACAAAGAAAAATATCTATTATCTTATAAATTAAATTCTTTAAAAGCTATTAATCAATAACCTTTTTAATATCGTTTAAAAGGTTGATGTACATGTCCTTCTTAAACTTAACAATCACTTTAGGGAGATCGTTTGGAAAAATCCATTTCCATTCAATAAATTCTGGTTTTCTTGTTTCTAAATTAATTTCTTTTTCATTACCAATAAATCTAGCTATAAACCATTTTTGTTTTTGCCCCCGATATTTTCCCCTCCAAATTATTCCTATCAAATCTTTTGGTAGTTCGTATTCATAAAAATTTTCTATTTCTTTCAAAACCTTAATGCTTTTAATACTAGTTTCTTCAAGAAGCTCTCTTTTCATTGCAGAAAGGTAATCTTCTCCCAAATCTACACCACCTTGTGGCATTTGCCAATTATCAACTGGATTATCTTTTCTTTTTCCAACGAAAACTTTATTTTCGTTGTTTAAAATTACAACACCTACACCTGATCGCATTGGAAGATTTTCCGCTCTCATAAAATCAGGAATTAAAAAGTTTGATGGCGTAATTAAGTTGATTATCATTATCCGAATTTATTTGGAAATCTTCACCTTTTTCCTCTACTAATATATCAGGAGTTACACCAACTTCTGAGATTGATTTACCTGAAGGTAAGTAATATTTTGAAATAGTTAAACGCATACCTCCACCATTCTTCAACGGTATTATAGACTGTACCGAACCCTTACCATAAGAGTTTTCACCAAGGATTATTGCTCTTTTATGGTCCTTCAAAGCACCTGCAAATATTTCCGATGCCGAGGCAGATCCATTATTTATTAATACCACAATAGGTTTGCCCTTAACTTCATCACCTTTTCTTGCAAAAAATTTTCTAGTTTCTGAAACTCTTCTTCCTTTAGTTGAAACTATTTCTCCGTCCTCTAGAAAAAAATCAGTTATATTTATTGCTTGTGTTAATAATCCTCCAGGATTATTTCTTAAATCAAGAACATATCCTTTAATTTTAGATTTTTTTTCGAATTCTTTCACAGATTTTAAAAATTGAGTATCACTATTTTCATTAAATGATTTTAATCTTATATAGCCCAGGTTCTTTTTATTACCAATTATTTTTGAGCTTACAGACCTAACCTCTATTATTTTTCTTACAATCCTAAACTCTAAAGGTTTTTTAACATTCTTTCTTCTAATGGTAAGATCAATCGATGTTCCAACTGGACCTCTCATAAGTTTAACCGCTTCTAATAAAGATTTACCTTGAACTTGTTCTTTTCCAATTTTAACTATGTAGTCTCCAGCTTTAATTCCAGCTTTAGCAGCTGGAGTTTCATCTATAGGTGATATTACCTTTACCACACCAGACTCCATTCCGATTTCTATACCTAAACCACCAAATTCACCTCTAGTATCAGTTTGCATTTCTTTAAATAGCTCAGGACTCATATATGCGGAGTAGGGATCTAAAGATTGAAGAACTCCATTAATTGCAGAGTCCATTATTTCAGCTTGGTCAACATCATCTACATAATCTTTTTTTATATTTTCTAATACTTCACCAAAAAGATCTATCTTTTTATAAAGATCACTTTTTGAATAAACCTCAGAAGAAAGCAAATTTATTGTCAAGAAAAATAAAATAGAAAATTTTTTCATATCATAGCCTTTTCTTTTGGAATTTCTTCTGACCACATTTTTTCTAAATCATAAAATTCTCTTTTTTCTGGATGAAATATATGAACAATTACATCTTGAGTGTCTACTAGCTTCCAGTCACTACTATCTTTACCCTCTATTCTACAATTAGTAAGTCCAATTTTTTTTAGTTCAATTACAAGAATTTCAGACAACGCTTGTAAGTGCCTAGATGATGTTCCAGATGCAATAATCATATAATCAGCTATGTAAGATTTGTTTTTAAGATTTATAGATTTAATATTTTGAGCTTTATTGCTGTCTAAGATTTTTTCAATACTGTCTTTAATTTTTGATATTTCCATTAATTAAGTATTTTTTTTCTTAAAGATGACGAGGAGATTTGTATAGGTTTATTTTTGACGAATATTATTCTATTTTTATTTAAATATTTCACCACAGCAGTTTTTCTACTCTTTTTATCATATCCTTTACGAGAAAAAACAACTAATTTTGTTAATTTTACTATACTTTTCCAGTTATACCACTTATGAAATTTTAATAATATATCGGAACCGATTATAAAATAGATATCCTTATGTTTTTCTTTTTTTATAATATATTCAACAGCTTTAACGGATCTAGATGATTTTATTATATTTTCTAAGTACTTAATTTGAATATGTTTATTTTTTTTTTTTATTTTTTTTGCATAGTTAATTCTCTCCCTAAGAGAATATAAAGTTTTACTTTTAAAAGGATTTTTTTTTGTAATTATCCAATATATTCTTTTTAATTTAAATTTTTTCAAAGCAATCTTTGAAATTTCTAAGTGACCCTTGTGTGCTGGGTCGAAGCTTCCACCTAATATTCCAATTTTTCCTTTCTTCAATTTTGCCATCAATTAAGGTCGAACGACTCCTTTGCCTGAAACAAAGTATTTATATGATGTTAATTGATTGATCCCAACTGGTCCTCTCGGAGGGAGTTTATTTGTAGAGATTCCTATTTCTCCTCCGAATCCAAACTCACCACCATCAGCAAATTGAGTTGAAACATTATGCATTGCTATTGAGCTATTAACACCATCTAAAAAAATTTTAGCATTTTTTTTATTGTTTGTAATAATGCTATCAGTATGCATTGTACCGTATTTTAAAATATGTTCGACCGCGCTATAAACGTTTTTCACTGCTTTGACTGAAATAATTTTATCCAGATATTCTGTCCTCCAGTCTTTTTCTGTAGTCTTTTTCAATTTGCCTTTAAAAAGATTATTTACTTTTTTATCCGCTCTAACTTCGCAACCTAAATTTATAAGGGCATTTATTATTTCTTTAGCATGTGATTTTAAAGCTTTTTCTTCGATCAGAAGAGTTTCTACTGCTCCACAAATACTTGTCCTTCTCATTTTTGCATTAACAATTAAATCTTTCGCCATTTTTATATTTGCAGTTTTATCAACATAAATATGGCATAATCCTTCAAGATGGCCAATTACATGTACATTAGAAAATTTTTGTACTTTCGCTACAAGTCCTTTTCCACCTCTTGGTACAATTACATCAATGTACTCACTCATTTTTGATAATAGTTGGTCTACAATTTTTCTATTTTTATTCTCAATAAATTGAACACAGTTTTTATTAATATTGTTTTTTCTTAAATTATCTCTAAATAAATCTGCTAACAATTTATTAGAATAAAAAGCTTCAGACCCACCTCTTAAAATAGAACAATTACCAGATTTTAGACATAAAGCCGCAACATCTGCAGTAACATTTGGTCTGCTTTCGTATATTACACCTATAACACCAATAGGGGTTGTCACCTTTCTAATTGTTAAATTATTTGGTCTTTGCCATTTTTCTAAAACTCTTCCAACTGGATCTTTAAACTTTGCTATTTCATTTATTGAGTGTCTAATGCCTTCAATTCTTTTTTTATTTAAAATGAGCCTATCAACTAAATTTTTTCTTTTAACATATTTAACATCTTTTAAATTTTCTCTGATTATTTTATCAGTATTTTTTAAAAGTGACTGATTGTAGTTTTCTAAAACCTTTTTTATTTTTACGTGTTTCACACTCTTTAAATCTTCAAAAGCTTTTTTTGCATTCGTTCCTATTGATTTTAAATAATTCATTTATAATAATACCATATCATCTTTATGAATTACCTCAGTTTTACTGAGATAACCAAGAATTGTTTCAATTTCTTTACTTTGTTTACCTTTAATTTTATCTATTTCTGCAGAGCTGAAAGAGGATAATCCTCGAGCTAGTTGATTATTATTTTGATCTAAAATTAGAACATTTTCACCCTTTTTGAAATTTCCATTAATCTTAGTTATGCCAGCAGCAAGCAAACTTTTACCGTGAGATAAAGCTTTAGCAGCCCCACTATCAATATAAATAGTCCCATTGTAATTAAGAGAACCAATGATCCATTTTTTTCTAGCATCTAAAGTAGATATTTTTGGCAAAAAATGAGTAAATCTTTTATTTTTAATCATATTAAAAATAGGGTTATTTACTTTTCCATTAGCAATAAACATATGGCTGCCTGAATTCATACAAATCTTAGCAGCGTCCAACTTTGTAGCTATTCCCCCTGAGCCAAATTTATTCTTCTTATTGTCTATAAGTGATATAATTTTCTCATTAATAGAAGTTACCTGCCTTATAACTTTCTTACCTTTTGACTTATCATATAGTCCGTCAACATCAGAAAATAGTATCAGCATATCTGCCCCAATAATTTGAGCAACTCGTGCAGCTAATCTATCATTGTCTCCATATTTTATTTCACTTGTTGCAGTAGAGTCATTTTCATTTACAACAGGGATAGCTTTAAGTTTGAACAAATTTTCAAAAGTTCTTCTTACATTTATAGCTCTTCTTCTTTGTTCTGTATCATCTGGACTAATTAAAATTTGACCAGTTTTAATCTTATATTTATCAAATAGTTTCTGAAACTCTCCTGCCAAATGAATTTGACCAACAGCTGCAATAGCTTGGCTCATTTCTAATTTAATTTTCCCTTTTTTGATTTTGAGATATTTTTGTCCAAGTGCAATGGCTCCCGAAGACACAATAACAAAGTTCTTTCCCTTTCCATATTTTTTAATATCTTTTATAAGAGAAGTTACCCACTTTTTTTTGAAAACACCTTTGCCATCAACTACAGTAGTAGATCCAAGTTTTAAAACTATCTTTTTTGCGTTCTTAATTAGCATATTTAATTAATAATTTTTTAATTTTTTGAATATCTTTATTTGAATAAACAGAAATAATTTCATATTTGGTCTTAACTTTTTTTTTAAAATCCTTTAATTTTTCATTAATCTCATTGATCTCTAACAAATCTGACTTATTTAAAAAAATAATTTCTTTCTTTTTTATTAAATTTTTATCATAATTAGATAGTTCTAATTTAATTTTTTTGTAAGAATTAAACAAATTATCCTCTGTCAAGTCTATCAAGTGAAGTAAGATCTTACATCTCTCTATATGCCTTAAGAATTTATCTCCAAGACCAACACCTTTATGTGCACCTTCCACTAAACCTGGAATATCAGCTAAAGTAATCTCTTTACCCCCGTAATAAGATACTCCTAAGTTTGGATTAATTGTTGTAAAAGGATAATTAGCTATTTTTGGTTTTGCTCTCGTTAACGCTGCAAGTAGACTAGATTTTCCAGCGTTTGGTTTACCTATGATTCCAATATCAGCGATAACTTTTAACTGAAGCCAAATCCAAAATTCCTCTCCTAATTTTCCATTTGTCTTTTTTCTTGGAGCTCTATTTGTCGAGCTTTTAAATCTTACATTTCCAAGACCACCTTTACCACCCGATGCTACAAGATATTTTTCTTTATTTTTGGTAAAATCAAAAATTAAAGTATTATTATCTTCTTCATAAATTTGAGTTCCCAATGGAACTTTTAAAATCAAATCTTCACCATTTGCTCCAGTTTTATTTCTTTTACTTCCAGACTTTCCATGTTGAGCTTTAAAATGCTGCGCATATCTGAAATCAATTAATGTATTAAGATTTCTATCAGATTGAATAATTATAGATCCGCCATCTCCGCCATCACCACCATCTGGTCCACCATACTCTACAAACTTTTCTCTTCTGAAACTTGCAGAACCTGAGCCACCATTTCCAGCTTTAATATAAATTTTTGCTTGATCTAAAAATTTCATACTTATTATAATATAAATAACTTATGTTATTTATATAGATTTAATTGGGGATTACAGAAACAAAAGTTCTGTTTAATTTTGATTTTTTAAATTTTACTTTTCCTTTGATTAAAGAAAAAATCGAGTGATCTTTACCCATGCCAACATTATCACCAGGATGAATTTTTGTTCCTCTTTGTCTTACTATGATGTTTCCAGGTATTACAACTTGATCACCGTACTTTTTTACTCCAAGACGTCTACCTTTACTATCTCGGCCGTTCTTCGATGATCCACCTGCTTTTTTAGTTGCCATTTAATTTCCTATTTTTTTGATTCCTTTTTTATAACTTTTTTCTCTTCTTTAATAGATTTCTTTTTTTCAATAATTTTAGCTTCATCTATAACTTTTCCACCTCTTGCTAAAATTTTTGTTATTTGTATTTTAGAATGACGTTGTCTATGGCCATTTTTTTTTCTTGAATGTTTTCTTCTTCTTTTATGAAAAATTAATACCGTTCTATCTTTAACGTTGTCTAAAAGCTTAGCTTCTACTGAAGCACCTTCTATTTTAGGATTTCCAACCTCCGTATTTTTGTCATCGTTTAAAAGTAAAACATTATCAAATTTAATAGTTTCGCCAATTTTAGCGTTAAGTTTTTCTATTTCTAATATTTTACTCGCAGATACTTTATATTGTTTTCCACCTGTTTCAATTATTGCAAATGACATAAAATCCCTTATTTTAATTTCCACGCAATATAGCTCTCAGTGCTGGCAAGTCAAGATTATTGAAGCTAAAAAGAGTCCTTTAAATCTCGTAATTTTGAAAAAATGTCAACATCAGATGAATCTTTTAAGCCTAAGCTTCGCTTTATTTCAAGGTCATCACATCTTAGGAAAATATTCGTTTTAATTTCGTCACCCAAAGTAAATGGAATAGTTGGCTGGTTAGATTTTAGTTTCCGCTCGATATCAATTTTTTTATCTTTTAAATGTATGTTATTTGGATCATGCTCTAAACAGAAGTTTAAATTTGATTTTGTGTACTCATGACCACAATAAACCTTTGTTTCAGCTGGAAGTTTTTTTATTTTATTTAAAGAATTAAACATTTCTTCATGAGTACCTTCAAATACTCTGCCACAGCCTAAAGAAAATAATGTGTCTCCAGTAAAAGCTATTTTTTCCTTTTTAAAGAAAAAAGCAATATGACCCTTGGTGTGACCTGGAATAAAAATTACCTCAAATTCCAAACTTCCAATTTTGTGTTTTTGATTTTTTTCAAGCAATATATCTATCCCTGGTATACGATTTTTGTCTAGAAGTGAGCCTAAAATCTTCGAGTTATATTTTTTTTTTAGTTCCAGATTAGCTCCAACATGATCAGCATGATGATGAGTGTTTAAAATAAAATCTAACTTTTTATATTTATTAATTATTCTATCACAAGCATTAAACTCTGATGGATCTATTATTGAAGTTGTGCCTGTTTCTTCTTCATGGATTAAATAACTATAATTGTCACTTAAACATGGAATAATTTCTACAATCATTTATCCTATTAAAAAAATTCCTAATTTTGAAAAAAGATTTTTTATTTCTAAATTTTTTTTTTTTATTAATGAAGTTTTATCTTCATTAACTCCTACAACTTTTTTAATGTTTATATCTTTTTCATTACAAAACTTAAACAGATCTTTTATAGTACACATATGTAAGTTAGGTGTGTTGTACCAAGTGTTCGGTAATGTTTTTGTAACCGGCATTTCACCAAAAAATAAAAGTTTCATTCTAACTTTCCAGTACCCAAAATTTGGAATTGAAACAATTACTGCCTTACCTATTCTTAAAAGATTCTTTAAAACTTCTTCTGGCTCATAAAAAGCTTGTAATGTTTGACTTAGCACAACATAGTCAAAAGACTGATCAGGAAATTGATGAAGTTCAGTTTCAGCATTCCCTTGTATGACCGGTAAACCTTTGCGTATACATTGTTGAACATTATCTTGATTAAGTTCCAATCCACGAACTTCTATATTCTTTTCTTTTTTTAAAAAATTCATTAAAGATCCATCACCACAACCAACATCTAATACTCTTGTATTATTTGGCAATAAATTAGCAATAACTCTAAATTCTTTTTTCATTTTTAAACTTTTCATACATTGAGTCTATAAACCCCTTAAGAGTTTTTAAAAATTCTGGTTCATTCAGTAAGAAGGAGTCATGTCCTTTGTCTGTTACTATTTCCGAGTAAGAAACATCAGTGCCTGAGGCATTTAATGCAATTACTATGTCCTTATTTTCTTTTGTTGTGTAAAGCCAGTCAGAAGAAAATGATATAACTAAAAATTTTGTGCTCTGATTTTTAAAAGCTTCAACCAAGCCTCCTTTGAACTGTTTAGAAAGATCAAAATAATCCATTGCTCTAGTTATATAAAGAATTGAATTTGCATCAAATCTTTCCACAAAAGTATAACCTTGATGTCTTAAATAACTCTCAACCTGAAAATCTGCGTTAAAACTAAATTCGTAATCTGCTTTTTCTTGGAGTTTCCTTCCAAATTTTTCCTGCATACCTTTTTCAGATAAATAACTTATATGCCCAACCATTCTTGCAACCGCTAAACCATTTTTTGGTTGTGCATTTTTTAAAACATATTTTCCATTGTCCCAAACAGGGTCAGACATTATAGCTTGTCGTGCAAGTTCGTTTAGCGCAATATTCTGAGCACTATGACTCGAACTACATGCTATTGGAATAGCGGAGAAGGCTTTGTCAGGAAAAGTCGCGCAAAACTGTAATAGTTGCATGCCTCCCATTGAACCTCCTGTAGCACATAAAAGTTTTTTAACCCCAAGATGGTCGAGTAAAGACTCTTGAGCTCTAACTATATCTTTAATTGTAATAACTGGAAAATCTAAACCGTAGGGTTTTTTTGTTTGTGGATTAATATTTCTTGGACCCAAAGACCCCATACATCCACCAATTACATTAGCACAAATGACAAAATATTTATCAGTATCTATTGCTTTGTTAGGACCAACTGCTGTAGTCCACCATCCATCTTTATTTGTTATTGGATTAATTCCAGTTACGAACTGATCACCCGTAAGTGCATGAAAAACAAGTATTGCGTTATCCTTATTGTCGTTAAGTTTTCCATAAGTCTCATAAGCGAGAGGAAAGTTACTAATGGTTTTACCACAATCTAGTTTTAGTGGTTTAGAAACATCTAATTTCTTAATATTCTCAATTTTTACGTTCATCCAAAAAAAAAGCCCAGCTAAACTGGGCATCCCCTTTTTAGCTACATTTATTATGCGCTTGCAATATGGTTAAATCAGCGCGAGATATGTTTACTAAATCATCATAAACTTGTCAATTTTATATACGATAAAGACATAGAAAAACTTAAACAATTTAGATAATACATTAATTAAATGAGATTTCCTAAACCAAATAACATAGTAGCTGAGAAATATGTTGCTGGTATGAGCTTATTCAAGAGTAAATTGGCAAAGATTAAATTATCTGCTAACGAGTCAGCTCTTGGCCCTAGCCCGAAAGCAAGAAAACAATATTTAGAGGTTTCAAAAAACTTTGCAAGATACCCTGACTCTGACGGGACCTTTTTAAGAGAAACATTAGCTGATAAATTCAAAATTGATAAAAATAGGATAATTTTAGGATCAGGTTCTGATCAAATTTTTGAACTTATATGTAAATCTTTTTTAAAAAGAGGGGACGAAGTTATAGTTCCTAAGTTTAGTTTTATAATTTACAGAATTTACAGCAGGATGAACGGAGCAAAAGTTATTTATTCAAATGAAGATAATTTTACTGCCTCAGTTAAAGATATTCTAAAAAAAGTTACTAGGAAAACTAAAATAGTTTTTTTAGCTAACCCAAATAACCCAACTGGAACATATATTTCAAAAAAAGAGTTGCTTTTTTTAAGAAAAAAATTGAGAAGCAATATTCTATTAGTCGTAGATGATGCATATTTTGAGTATGTAAAACAAAAAGATTATTCGTCAGGTTTAAAAACTTTTACAAATTTTAAAAATGTAGTTATGACAAGAACCTTTTCAAAAATATATGGTTTAGCAGGGCTAAGAGTGGGTTGGGGATATGGGTCAAAAGAAATTATTTCTGCATTAAATAAGGTAAAACCACCTTTCAATGTAAGTAGACCTGCTTTGTTTGCAGCCTCTGCTGCCGTAAAAGATACTTTATGGTTAAATAAGGAAATTAAACACGTAAATAAATGGTGTAAAAAAATGTTTTCTGAGTTCAAAAAAATGAGAATAGAGACAAATAAAAGTTTTACAAATTTCTTATTGGTAAAATTCGATAAAGTTGGAATAAAATCTAAAAAAGTTTTTAGATTACTTGCAAAATCAGGAATACTCGTTCGTAAAATGGATGTTTATGGAATAAAGAATTCTTTACGAATAACTATAGGGACAACATCAGAGAATATTGCTTTAATAAAAAAGATGAGAAAAATTTTAAATGTTCGATAAAATAAGTATAATAGGTTGCGGATTGATTGGCTCTTCAATTCTGAGAGCAATACAGGAAAAAAATTTAACAAAAAAAATAAGTGTTTACGATAAGTCACATAAAGTAACAGAATATTTAAAAAAAAATTTTACAGCTGATATTTGCCCTAATGTATCTGAGAGTACAAAAGGTGCAGATCTGGTAATAATTTCTGCACCGTTAAGCAGTTATAAAGAAATTTTACTTTCAATTAAGTCAACTCTAAAGGAAGGTTCTATTCTTACTGATACTGGTTCAGCTAAAAAAGAAGTTAATAAAATTGTAAAAAATTTAGGTTTTAAAAATATTAGTTGGATAGCTTCACACCCAATAGCTGGAACTGAGTACAGTGGCCCTTCTGCAGGATTTTCAAGCTTATTTAAAAATAGATGGTGCATTCTTTCAGCTGACAATCAAGTTACTAAAGATAAAATAGAAAACCTAGAGAAATTTTGGTCTAAACTAGGGAGTAAAGTTAAAATCATGTCATTCGAAGATCACGACTACGTACTATCTTTAACAAGCCATCTACCGCACGCAGTAGCTTACAGTATTGTAAGAACTGCAATAAATAATGAAGACAAATTTAAAAATGATGTGATCCAATATAGTGCAGGGGGACTAAGAGATTTTACAAGGATTGCTGCTTCAGACCCTTTAATGTGGAAAGATATTTTCTTTGATAATAGTGAGAATATTTTAAAAGTTTTAGATAATTATTCCAAAAATCTTGACGAAATTAAAAGTGCCATTAAAAATAAAGATAGCAAAAAGCTTATAGAAATATTTTCATCAACTAAAAAAGTAAGAAAAGAAATTATTGAAGCTGGGCAGGATACAGAGAAACCAGACTTTGGAAGAAAATAATTAATAATATTTTTTTATTTCAGAATAAATTTTGTTTTCAATTTCTTTTGTAAAATCATCATTGTCTTTACCGGGCATGATAGGGTCTAGAAATGAAATATGAATATCACCTGAAAATTTCATAAAACTATTTTTCGGCCAAACCTGTCCTGTATTCAGTGCGACTGGGATACAGGGTAAATTCAATGCTTTATATATCCGACCAACCCCTTTTTTAAAGGGAGGCTGTTCGTCTAATTTTACTCTTGTCCCTTGAGGAAATATTAAAAGTGGTCTTTTATTTTTCTCTAATCTTTCTTTTATTTTATCAAAAAAATTTAAATTTTCTTTAGTTGTTGTCTCTCTTATGATTGCTATAGAACCAATTTTTCTTAAATACCAACCAAACAAAGGAATATTCAAAAGCTCTTTTTTTAAAATAAAAATTGGACCATTAAGCGGAATTTGCAAAGCAAAAGTTTCAAACATTGATTGATGGGCAGAGGCAACAAAAAATTGATCGACTTTTTTTAAATTTTCTTCACCATGAAAAATTACTTTAGTATTCATTATGAGTTTTAAAATTAAAACAATATATTTTGCTGATAACCTTCCAAAAAAAATAGTATATTTTTCTGGAAGAACTAATGCTGGTATTGCTAATACAAAAATTAGAATTAGTCCAAAATATAGGAAGATATTAAAAATTAAGGATTTAATAAATTGCATTAAGAATTAATCAATTTTAGTAAATTTTGTTTTTTTCTAATGTATTTAAATTTATTTTTATTGATTAAAATTTCAGCAATTAAAGGTCTTGTATTGTAATTTGATGACAATGATGAGCCATACGCACCAACATTTGTAATTGCTACAAAGTCATTCTCAATTAATTTTTGATATTTTCTATAAACTCCAAATTTACAAGTGCTTTCGCATATTGGCCCTACAAATTCAATTGTGTTTTTCATTTTGGATGAATTTTTAGTTATAGGAATAATTTTATGGAATGCATCGTATAAAGCTGGTCGCATAAAATCGTTCATTCCAGCATCTAAAATTATAAAGTTTTTATTTACCCCTTGCTTTATAAATTGTACTTTACTAACAAGTAAGCCCGTATTTCCAATTATGGATCGACCCGGCTCAAATATAATTTTACATTTAAGCTTTATCGCAAAATTATTTACTAATTTTGCGTAGTTATTAAGATTTAATGGTTTTTCACCATCACTATAATTAATTCCAAAACCTCCACCTAAATCAACATATTTTAAATTTAACTTTAATTCTTTTATTAGTTTATTAATTACATTAAGTGTCTTTTTAAAAGGACCATCATTTAAAATTTGGCTTCCTATATGAACACTTAGTGCTTCAAGTTTAATATTTTTGAATTTATTTATCTCCTTCAGAAAAGACTTAAAATTTTTTATTGATAAACCGAATTTGTTATCTGCTTTACCAGTAGAAATATTTTTATGTGTTTTTGCATCAACATTTGGATTTAACCTGAAGCCAATAGAAACTTTTTTTCTTAACTTTTTGCCTAATTTGTTAACTAATTTCGCTTCACTCTCAGACTCACAATTGATCAATAAAATTTTTTTATTAATTGCAATTTTTAACTCATCCTCAGACTTACCAACTCCCGAAAAAACGATTTTTTTTGGTTTAATGCCTGCTTTAAGAGCCTTTAATAGTTCTCCACCAGACACAACATCAGCTCCAGCACCAAGTTTACCTAAAATTCTTAAAATATTTGTATTGCTATTAGATTTTGCAGCAAAACATATTAAAGGATTAGTTTTTTTAAATGTTTTTACAAAATTTAAATAATTAGAAACTATTTGATTTTCAGAGTAAATATAAAAAGGAGTTTTATTTTTCTTTAAAAAATTCTGGATAGATACTCTCTCCAAAAATAAATTTTTACCTACATATCTTAAATTTTGCATAAGATTATAAAATTATTTGTATATGATTAAATTTTCCTTGATATTTTGGCTCTGATTTCTTTCCGCATCCAAACAGAGTTAAAACTATTATAGAAATTAATACCAATATTTTCATTTTACCTCCTTTTTATATTTTTTAATCATTGCTTTAACATTAGCAGTAGAAGTTCCTCCATGGGATTTTTTTGAGTTCATAGAATTATTAACATCAAACATTTTTAGTACATTTTTATCTAAATTTTTGTAAATTTGCATTATTTCTTGTAAAGATAATTCAGATAACAATTTATTTTTCTTTTCGGCGTAATTCACTAATTTTGCTGCAACCACATAAGACTCTCTAAAAGTGAGTTTCTTTTTCTTTACCAAATAATCAGCAAAATCAGTAGCAGTGGTAAAACCTTCATTGGCCATTTTTAACATATTTTTTTTATTCGGCTTTACTGAATTCACTAACTCAAGACTTAAAACCAATGAGTCATTTAAAGTATCAAATCCATCAAAGACAAGTTTTTTATCATCCTGAAGATCTTTGAAATAAGACATTGGAAGTCCCTTCATTATAGTAAGCATCGAATTTAAATTGCCATAGTTCAAACCAACTCTACCTCTGATTAATTCAGCAGGGTCAGGATTTTTCTTTTGTGGCATTATCGATGAGCCAGTCAACATACTGTCATCAAATGAAATTAAATTAAATGCATTTGAATTAAAAATTATAAAATCTTCAGCTAATCTAGATAAATGCATTGCACTTAAAGCTGAGGCATATAAAAAATCTACCGCAAAGTCTCTGTCTGCAACAGAGTCTATTGAATTATCAGTTGGTTTCTTAAAACCAAGATGTCTTGAAGTATAATTTCTATCTATTTTATAAGATGTTCCCGCTAGTGCGGCTGAACCTAATGGGCACTCATCTAAAAGTTTTATATTATTTTCAAATCTTTTTATATCTCTTTTAAACATTTCAAAGTAAGACAGAAGATAATGTGCAAATGAAATAGGTTGAGCATTCTTAAGATGTGTTAAGCCAGGCATAACAGTATCAACATTTTTCTCTGCTTTTTTGATTAAAATTTTCATTAAATAGTTAATGTTAGCTATAGTTTCTTTTGATGATTTTTTAATCCATAATTTGAAATCTGTGACAACTTGATCATTTCTTGATCTAGCTGTGTGCAAAAAACCTGCTGAAGGACCAATTAATTCAAATAATTTTTTTTCTATATTTAAATGAATATCTTCAAATTTTTCTTGAAATTTAAACTTTCCTTTATCAATCTGCGATTTAATTTTTTTAAGACCATTGATAATTTTAGATCCTTCTTTGCTACTAATAATCTTTTGTTTAACGAGCATTTTGGCATGAATAATAGACGCAGTTATATCCTGCTCATAAAGTCTTTTATCTACACCTATTGATGAGCCTATTTTTTGAAAAGAAAGTGATGTCTTTCTCTTTAGTCTATTCGCCCAAACAGTTTTATTTTTCATTTTACTATGTTATTTACAATTTAAATTAATATGAAAATTAGTAAATCTTTTAAAATCTATATTCACATAATAGTTCTATCTCTTCTTAGCCAAAATCTTATTGGAGTAGAAGATTTTTCAAAAAACGTTATTATTCATGAAAAACCCCAAATTATTAGCGAACTAAGATTTAAAGACTCAAATCTTCAAGACGTTGATTTAATGAACAAAAGAGGCAAGATCATGATAATAAATTTTTGGGCCACGTGGTGCGCACCTTGTCGGAAAGAAATGCCCTCTTTAGAAAAATTAGGTACCAAGTTACCACAAATTGATATTTTTGCAGTGAATATGGAAAAACCAGATAATATAAAAGTAGATAAATTTTTCAAAGATATAGGAGTGAAAGATCTTAAAACTTATTATGATCCTGAGTTAAGACTAGTCAAGGGGTTCAAATTAAGAGGCTTACCTACAAGTATATTAATTAACAAAGAAGGTAAAGAATTTGGAAAAGTGATCGGTGAAATCGATTTTGCTAGCGAGGAATTTATTAAACTTTTAAGAAAATATATTTAGTCTTTAAAAAAATAGGCAAGCAAAACTAAAACTATAACTGCAATAAACTGTAACAATACTCTTAACTGCATAAGTTTATTTGAATATTTTTTACTAGTATTACCACCTTTAAATAAAGTATAAATACCCATTATTAAAACTATGGCAACAGCACCTAATAAAGTGAAACCTATAAAGTTAAATAAAAATTCTGACATTGATATTTTATCTATATGACCTTTTCATTAAATACAATTATTTTAGAGCCTCTTTCTAAAGGAAAACCAAAGAATGCAGTAATTCTCTGCCATGGTTATGGTGGAGACGGTAAAGATATTTCAATTTTAGCCAGTTATTGGAGAGCGCATTTGCCAGACACTATTTTAATTTGTCCTGACGCTCCTGAAAAATGTGCAGCAAGCCCAACAGGGTTCCAATGGTTTGACCTAATGGATCAAACTCCTGAACAGATTTTATCAAAATCTTTGGTGGCTGAGAATAAACTTAATAATTTAATAGATGAAGTAAAGGAAAAATATGATTTAAAAGCTAATGAAATTATTATTGGAGGCTTTAGCCAGGGGTGCATGATAACTCTACAAACTGGAATAAAAAGAAAAGATACTATAAATTCCATCATAGGTTACTCGGGGAGAATTATAAGCACAGAACATCTATCTAAAAATATAGTTTCAAGACCTAATATAATCTTAATGCATGGAGATCTTGACCAAGTTGTTCCAATAGAATCACTTCTTGAAGCAAAAGAATTTTTTGGAAAAAATAATTACGAAATTGAAACAAAAATATTTAAACACTGTGAACATCGTATACCAACTGAAGGGTCAAGTTTGGGTCTTCAATTCATCAAAAAACATTTTAATTAATAAGTATTTTACCTGGTACATAATTATAACTTGATAAAATTTTTCTTATCAGTTAACTTTAATTATGATTATTTCTTCTGCCGAAAAAGTTCCGTTAGAAAAATGCCCAGCATTGGTTCTTAATGCTGATTTTAGACCTTTAAGTTATTACCCCCTTTCAATATGGTGCTGGCAAGATGCAGTTAAATCAGTTTTTTTAGATAGAGTAAGTATCGTTTCAAATTACAAAAGAAAAATTAGAAGTCCTTCCTTTGAAATGAATTTACCTAGCGTAATAGCTTTAAAAAATTTTATACAACCATCAAAAAATCCAAACTTTACTAGATTTAATGTTTTTTTGAGAGACAAGTTTGCTTGCCAATATTGTGGAGATAAAAAAGATTTAACTTTTGATCATCTTCTTCCAAAATCCAAAGGGGGTCTTACAGACTGGAACAACGTAGTTACAGCTTGTTCAAGTTGTAACGTTAAAAAAGGTGGTAAACTTTATAAGGATTGTGATTTAAAATTAACAAATAAGCCTTACGCTCCAACTTTAGAAGATCTTCACAGAAATGGAAGAAATTTTCCACCGAATTTCTTACACGAAAGTTGGATGGACTATCTTTATTGGGATATCGAGTTAGAACCTTAATTATATTTTTTCAGATATTGTTATAGCTATTCTTGATGAAGTTTTGATAACTTTATCTAAGACTCCAAATAAACCTTTTTTTGTTGCACCATTGTCATAAGCTATATCTTTATGATCAAGTTCATCTTGCCTAAACTTCATAATTTTCTTTTTTAATTCCTCTTCGTCTTTTCCAAGTTTATATGTTTGGTCTTTGTAATGCCCGTCGATTACTTCTTCAACCGAAGCAGTACACAACATTGCTGCTTTCTCTCCAAGCATCGCAGTTCCAAAACCTAGGGTAACCCCCATTAAATCCCAAAGGGGTAAAAGTTTAGTAGGTTGTATATTTCTCTTTTTAATTTCGTTATTAAAGTATTCGTAATGCTCTCTTTCGTGCTCTTTCATTTCTTCAATCTTTCTTTTTAAAGAAGCGTTTTGTTTGAAAGTTTTAAGAGCAAGTAATTGACCTTCGTAGATTTTAATAGCCCCACGTTCTCCAGCGTGATCAACTCTTATAATTTCTTCTAAAGTTTTTTTATTAGTTTTTTCCATAATTTTTAATTACTCTAATCATAATACCACTTAATAGAATTGATATAATTGTATTTATTGTAGCAAGAGAAAGTCCGAAAAGCCTAAAAGTTACGTCTTTACAGCTTATTGGAGTTTTATTCTTAAGTTGTTTTAACAAATCTTCTTTAGACATATCTACATTAGATGAAACCAAATCGCACACAAAAGACTCGTTAAAAAACCCTTGTTCAATCCCTACATGATAAAAAGAAACTACTGAACCAAAAATAAAAAATAATAGCACAATACCAGCAATTACCTTTTCAAATTTATTGATTATAAAAATTAACGAAATAAGTATTAAAGAGGCTAAATAAGGAATTCTCTCAATTAGGCATAAATTACAAGGTTCATGTCCTAATACGTATTGAATGAAATAAGCTATAGCCAAAGATAAAAAACTAAAGGTTAATATACTGTTTAAAATTAATTTGTTGTTACTCAACATTAGGTGAAAATTATATAAAGGACGACGGCTAAAACCACAATAAAAATTCCAGTTAAAGTAAACCACAGCACACCTCTTTTCTCGATGAAATCACCAAATTTTTTCCCAAAAAGAAATGTTAAATAGGAAACTAAGAAAAATCTTAGTCCTCTAGTAAATAAACATATAAAGAAAAATACTGGAAGATTATAGGCGATCACACCACTGGTAATAGTAAAAACTTTAAAAGGAAGAGGAGTAAAGCCCGCTAAAAACATAATTCCAAGCCAAGCTAAAAAGCCACCTTTTGTAGACATTTTATCTTGCATCTCAAAAACTTTTTCCTCGTAACCATAAAATTCAATAATGACCATTGAGGCATCTAAAAAGAAAACTCCTAGCATGTATCCAAACAAGCCACCTAAAACAGAGCCTGTCGTAGCTATTAGAAATATTTTAAGATAATCCTCTCTCTTTGCCACTACCATTGGAACAATCATTAAGTCAGGTGGAACTGGAAAAAAGAAACTTTCGATAAATGCTATAAAACCTAATAAAGGCTTTGAAAATTTATGTCTAGCAAGCTCAACACATCTATCGTATAATTTTTTTAAAATCATGAATTTAAAATGCACAATCCTAAGGTATCTGGCAAGTTTAATATTATCTACAGTTGCTATTTATTCAATCGTTATAGTTGCAGGAATGTTTGGCGCTGATTACGGGTTTTCGCCGGAAGGAACATTTATTATTTGGATTTTAATGGCTATTTTAATTAATCAAAGTGTAACGTGGAAAAAATAAATGTCTAAACCAATAGATTTAAAAACTGTAAAAATTTTCGAGCCTTTAAAAAGAAAACCATCTTTTGAAAACAAAACTTTTAATATAATAAATGCAGATGAAGTTTATGATGTTTTATCTAGTCATTCTAATGAAACGGTAACTTTGTGGTTTAAATTGCAGCAATCATGGTGCAATAATGCTTATAGTACCTTTAGAGATTATGATAGTTATCTAATTTTAATTTATTTGGTAAATCAAGTTTTTCAAAAATATTCAGATCGTTTTCAATATCTTTCATTTCAAGAATTCTATGAAAAAAACGAAGTAAATATTGATAAGATTAACCTTATTGAAATTTCAAAAGAATTAAATATACCGAAGGAAACAATAAGAAGAAAAGTTAATTTTTTGCAAAATCAAAATATAATTTTTAGAAAAGGGAAAACTATTTTTTTTAATAACGCAATAAATCGTGTGCAAAAACCATCTAATTCAAAAAAAATGTTAGTAAATTTTCTAGAAAAAACTAGCTCTATTCTTAGGAAAGAAGACTGGTTTGGAAAATCATTTTCTAAAGAAGAAATCGAGGAATTTATAGATAAATACTTTACAATATGTTGGCAACATTGGCTAAGGCTTCAAATTCCTTATTTAGTGAGATTCAGAGCTTTTTTTGGTGATTTAGAAACGTGGAACGTTTGGGGTGCGATTGGTATTTCACAATTTACTGATTATTCAAAACAAGTAAAAAATAGAGTTGTTGAAGATCCGAGAACTTACGCTGACTTATATTTGCATCTTTTAAGGCATACTCCTAAAAATGGAATAAATGCATCTTCTATTTCCGAAATTTCAATGATCCCTAGAGCCACTGTTATTAGAAAATTAAAATATCTTTTAAAACAAAAATTAGTTACAAAAAACAAAAAGCTAGAATATATGCTTTTACCATCTCCCAAAAATATCAAATCCTTTGAAGAAAACTACATGCAAAACCAAAAGCATAAAGCTGGTTTCGTTGCTACGATTTTTGACCTCATGAAAAACTCTCCCTTTAAAGTAGAATAGGAACTCATAAAATTATGGAAATCGTAACTACAATAGCACCCCTATGTCTTGCCATAATAATGTTCAGTTTAGGTCTTGGCTTAACTATTGGGGATTTTACAAGAGTCTTAAAAAATCCAAGAGATTTTATTGTAGGTTTTTTATGTCAGGTTATTTTGCTTCCAATAATTGCTTTTATCTTAATTAATATAATTTCACTTCCACCAGAAATAGCTTTAGGAGTTATGGTTATAGCCGCAGCACCAGGAGGAGTAACCTCTAATATTCTTACTAAATTTGCAGATGGAGACGTTGCTTTATCAGTAAGTTTAACAGCGATTGTCAGTCTATTAAGTATTCTCATTGTTCCATTTATAGTCTTTAATTCGGCTGAATTTTTAGGGATTGGAATTACAAAAGATATCTCAATGATTAACATAGCTTTAAAAATGTTTTTTGTTGTAACTGTTCCAGTAATTTTTGGAATGATTGTTAGAAGTTTAATGACAGACTTTATAATATCCAAAACTTTAATAATTCAAAGATTGTCGATAATTTTGTTTTTAGTCGTATTTATCGCAATTTGGGTAGAGGAGTGGGACAGAGTTGTATCATTTATAACTAGAGCAGGCTTAGTAGCTTTCATTTTAAATTTGACAATGATTTTCGTAGGATATTATGTTGCAAAATTTTGGACATCGGGTATCGCACAAAGAAAATGTATTTCATTAGAATGTGGCTTACAAAACGGAACTTTAGCAGTGTTTGTAACAACACAACTATTTGATGATGTAGTGTTTATGGTACCTACAGCAGCTTACGCTTTAATAATGTTTTGCACCTCAATTATTTTTGTTCTCATAGTAAGAAAAATCAATTAGATTATCTAAAAAAGGGCGAATGGTGGAACTGGTAGACGCGCCGGACTCAAAATCCGGTGGTAGCAATACCTTGAGAGTTCGAGTCTCTCTTCGCCCACCAAGTTATGGATATAAGTAAATTAAATAGCCTAGTTGAACTTTACTTTAAAAAGACAGAGGAAGTTGATGGTAAAAGACCATTTTTAAAATGGTTAAAACCAGGTAAAAAAACTTATACTTGGGAAGATGTAACTGAAAGAATTTATAAGCTTTCAGTAAAAATAAAATCATTAATAAAACAAGGTGATAGATGTTTAATACTTTCTGAGAATAGACCTTACTGGTTAATGACCGATATCGCTATTATGAATGCAGGCGGTATTTCAGTTCCAATATTTACAACTTATTCTGCAAACGATTATGATTATATTTTAAATGATTGTAAGCCTTCATTGATATTTGTTTCAAATCAAGACCAATATAATAAAATTAGAAAATTCGTAAATAGTGATGTAAAAAAAATAATATCTTTTGAAAAAATAGATACTGATAGTTTGTTAATTCAAGAAATACTAAATGAGGAAATAAATGAAAAAATAGTAAACAAAAATTTAAAAAGGAATATGCCTGCTTGTATTATTTATACTTCAGGTACATCGGGAAGTCCTAAAGGTGTAGTTTTAAGTCATGGTGGTATTTTATCTAATTGTGAAGGTGCAGTAGAATTATTAGAAGTATTAACTAAAAAAAAAGATCCCGTATTTTTGACCTGGCTGCCTTTGTCCCATTCCTACGAACATACGGTTCAATTCATACAAATTATAGTTGGAGCAAAAGTTTTTTACGCCGAAAGTTTAGAAAAACTGATTTCTAATATGGGAATTGCAAAGCCCACAATCATGACAGCTGTTCCTAGATTTTATCAAAATCTTTTTACAAAAATACATATGAATTTTGAGAAACAATCTGGGTTAAAAAGACAATTAATAATGCGGACTTTATACTTAGGTAAAAAAATACTCAAAAAAGAAGAATTAAGATTTAGTGAAAAAATCACAAATTTTTTATGCGAAAAATTAGTAAGAAAAAAAATCAGAAATCAGTTTGGTGGTAATCTCCAAGCCTTCGTATCTGGGGGAGGGGCTTTAGATCAAAATATTGGAGAATTTTTAAATGCTGTTGGTTTACCCACACTACAAGGATATGGGCTAACCGAAGCCTCTCCGGTCGTTAGCTGTAATTTACCAGATTTAATTAAGGTCGAATCAGTAGGACCTCCGTTTAGAACTAATAAAGTAAAAATAGCAGAAGATGGAGAAATTCTTATTAAGGGTGAAAACGTTATGCTGGGATATTGGAATTTGAAAGAGGAGACAGAAAAAGTAATTAAAAATGGATGGCTTCATACTGGGGACATAGGAAAACTTGATAATAATAATTATTTAAAAATTACGGATAGAAAAAAAGATATTATTGTAAATCTTGGTGGAGATAATATTTCCCCGAGTAAAGTAGAAAATATTTTATGTTTGGATGAAATCATTAAACAAGCATTTGTTTACGGAGATAAAAAAAGTTATTTGGTTGCATTAATTGTGAGCGATAAAGAAAATAGTAAAGAAAAAATTAAACTTCTAATTGAAAATATAAATAAAAGTTTAACTTTAATAGAAAAAATTAAAAAATTTATCGTAATTAATGAAGAATTTTCAATTGAAAACGGAATGCTTACACCAACTTTAAAGTTAAAAAGAAAAGAAATTATTAAAAATTATAAACAACAACTAGAAAATCTTTATTAAAAATTAAATTTAAACTAATTTAATTTGCTTAAAAAAACATTGATATTACTAACTTTTTTTAATTTTATTAAAAATTTAAAAAATAATTAATAAATTTAAAATTTGAATCAAATTTGTAAAATAATTTATATTTGACATGAATTTTTTAATAATTAATGTAATTATTAATAAACGAATCATTAAGATTTGTTTCTAACAAGGGAGAAAAGATGGCTAAAAGAAGAAAAAAAGCTAAAAAGAAAACTAAAAAGAAAGCAAAAAAGAGAAGAAGAAGAAGATAGTTTTCTCTTTAACTAAACGCCCTTTTTATAATTATAATTTAAAAAGGGCGTTTTTTTTTATTCTATTTGTTCAGGAACTCTTGTCCTTCCTAAAGCTTTATCCATTTTTTTCTGTACATCTTCTGGGCTTACTTTAAGTACAGCTTCAAACTCTGACTTTAACCTATCGTAAGCTTTTTCAAAAAGTTGTCTTTCAGAATAAGACTGATCCGCGATAATATCTGAATTTTTATTTAGATCTTTGACAACTTCAGCTAATTCATAAATTTTACCGGAATTTATTTTTTGATCATATTCGGCAGCTCTTCTACTCCACATAGTTCTCTTGATTTTAGGTTTAGATTTCAAAATTGATATACATTTATTAATTTGATTTGTTGAGGCTACAGGTCTTAATCTCCATTGTTGATTTATAGGTATTGGTAAAGTTAATTTTTCTTTTTCTACATGTATTACATAACATTGAACATCTATACCTGCTATAAGTATTTTTTTTACTTCAATTATTTGTCCAACTCCATGTTTTGGATAAACTACAAAATCTTTTAAATTATAAATTTTTTTCTCTGTTGGTTGTTTCTTAATTTTTTTAATTTCGGGTTTTTCTTCGGATCCTTGCACAAAAGATTTTTTTTCTGAAACGTTTAAGGTAGGCTTTATTTTATTTTTTTTATTAATCTTAATTTTATCTTTTTTTTTTGTTTTTTTTACTTTTTTCTTTTTTGGCATATTTATTTTCCTGGTTTTTCAGAAAAATGATTTTCAAATTTATTTTTCAAGTTTTTAAATTTCTCATGATCTTGCATGGGATCCTTTTTTTTCGAAATATTAGGCCATAATGCAGAAAACTTTTTATTAAGCAACAACCATTTTTCTTTGTCATCCACGCTTTCATCAGTATCAGCTTTTATTGCATCGATAGGACACTCTGGTTCACATACTCCACAGTCAATACATTCATCGGGATCTATTACAAGCATATTTTCACCTTCATAAAAACAATCAACTGGGCAAACTTCAACACAATCAGTGAGTTTACATTTTATACATTCATCTTTAACAATATAAGTCATTTTGATTGAAGTAATTTTAATTTTATTTCTGCAGACTCTTTATCAGGAAAATAAATTAATCCACAAATTCTTCGCATAAGATTAGACTCATATTGATCTACCGAATTATCTGAAATA
>CABZFF010000009.1 GCA_902524945.1 uncultured Pelagibacteraceae bacterium | reverse complement strand
TTTAAAAAAACTTGGTATACGACATGATAATTTTTTTTCAGAAACTGAGCTTTTAAAAAAAGATTTGGTAAATAAATCAATAAATAAACTTAAAACTGGTAATTTTGTTGAAGAAGGTTATCTTGATCCCCCAAAAGGAGAGACACCTAAAAATTGGAAAAAAGTTAAAAGACTAATTTTTAAATCAACAACATTTGGAGATGATACAGATAGAGCGTTGCAAAAAGACGACGGAACTTGGACTTATTTTGCAAATGATGTTGCGTACCATTTAGACAAAATTAATAGAAAATACGATAATTTAATAAATATTCTTGGTGCAGATCACACAGGATATATAAAAAGAATCACTGCTGCGGTTTCAGCTTTATCTAATAAAAAAGTGCAGTTAAATTGTAAGGTTTGCCAACTGGTTAAACTTTATAAAAATGGACAACCTTTTAAAATGTCAAAACGAGCAGGTGAATTTATCTCTGCTCAAGATTTATTGAACGAAGTTAGTAAAGACTCAATTAGATTCATGATGTTAAATAGAAGCAATGATGTAGAGTTAGATTTTGATTTTGAGAAAGTTAAAGAAAAAACTAAAGATAACCCAGTTTTTTATGTTCAATATGCTTACGCAAGAATTAATTCAATTATTAGAACTGTTGGTAAAAGTTTAAATGATGATATCTCAATAAATCAAAATAATTTTTTCCTGAATAATTATGAAGAAAAGATTATCAGAAAGATCTTTGAATGGCCTAAAATAATTGAGTCTTCAGCTAATAAATTAGAACCTCATAAAATTCCTTTCTATCTATATGAGCTTTCAACAATATTCCATTCTTATTGGAGTAAAGGAAATGAAGATAGTAAATTTAAATTCATAGATAACGATAAAATAAAAAGAATAGAAACTTTAGCTATTATCTATCTTATTGCTGCAGTGATTAAAAATGGAATGAATATTCTTGGAGTATCTTTACCTGAAAAAATGTAATGATCAAAATATTTAATAGTTTAATATTTTTATTGGTAATATCTTACTTATTTAGCATTTATAAATACTATTCTTCAAGTAAAAATATAGATAATAAAAACTATAATCGTCTAAACATTGAAAAAATTTTGAGCAAACAAATATCTAATTTACCAATTCTTAAAGACGATACTAACAATATTATCGAATTTAATGACTCACCAAAAAGTGATATTAAAAGTGATAAGAGAAGAAGTTTCTGGGAATTAATCAAATAAAATGAAAACTAAGGCAATTATAATTAGTATTAAAGGCCCGAAATTATCAAATATTGAAAAGATTATTCTATCCCAAGAAAATCCTTGGGGAATTATCTTGTTTAAAAGAAATATTAAATCATTTAATCAAACCAAAAGTTTAATTTCTGAAATAAAAAAATTAACAAAAAATAATAAATTCCCAATAATGATAGATGAGGAAGGTGGAGCTGTTTCAAGAATGAATGCTTTGATTAATCACAATTTTACAGCTAATTTTTTTGGTAAATTATATAAAGATGATAAAAAATTATGTACTAAGATTTATAAACTTTATATAAATTCATTAAGTCAGGTTTTAAAAAGCCTAGGGATTAATATTAATACAATTCCAGTATTAGATGTTTTAAGAACGTACACTAATAAAATAATAGGTAGTCGAAGTTTTTCAAGAGATAAAAAAATTGTCAACCAAATGGGTAAATTAACTTTAAAATATCTGAGTATAAATAAAATAGCTGGTGTAATTAAACATATTCCGGGTCATGGAAGTTCTTTACTAGATAGTCATAAGAAAATGCCTATAGTTAATTTAAGTAAAAAAAAATTAAATAAAATTGATTTTTACCCATTTAAATTTTCAAAGGCTAAGTTTGCAATGACAGCCCATATTCTTTTTAAAAAAATTGATAAAAACCATCTTGCAACAATATCTCCGAAAATAATTAAAAAGATAATAAGAGAAAAAATTGGTTTTAAAGGAATTTTAATTTCCGATGATATCTCTATGAAAGCTCTTAAATTTGACATAGTTACAAGTGCAAAAAAATCTATAAAAGCAGGCTGCAATTTAGTTCTTTACTGTGCAGGAAATACTAGTGACAACTTGAAATTGATAAAATCTCTTCCTTATATAGACAAATTTACTGCCAAAAAAACATCAGAATTTTTTAAGTTTTTAGGGTAAGATTTAATAAATGGAATCAAAAACTAATAAACAAATTTCAGTTGATATACCTAATTATACTGGCCCACTAGAGGTTTTGCTCGATTTAGCAAAAAACCAAAAAGTTGATTTAGCAGAAATTTCAATTACTAAATTGGCTGATCAATTTTTAGATTTTATTAAAAACAACGATAACTTGAATTTGGAAACTGCTTCAGAGTATTTATTAATGGCAACTTGGTTGGCATATTTAAAGTCAAAGCTATTATTGCCCGATAATGATGAAGATGACTTCAGAGCAATCGAAGTAGCTGAAAAATTAAAGCTTCAACTAAAAAAGTTGGAGTTAATTCGTATTTTGTCTGATCAAATGTTAAAAAAAAAAAGACTAGGTGTTCATATTTTTACAAGAGGTATGAAGGGAGGAATAAGATCTATTAATACACCTGTCTACAATGTTTCTCTTTATGAACTCCTGAAAACATATTCATCAATTCAAATGCAGAAAACTTTCCAAAATATAAGTATTCCAAAACTTCCAGTGCTGACAACTGAGGAGGGGATTAATCAAATAAGAAGCAATCTTAATAATATAATAAATTGGAAAAATTTAATGGAACTGATACCGAAATTCTACTCAGACAATAAAATGAAAAGAACCGGTATAGCAGGAATATTTGCTGCAAGTCTTGAATTAACTCGAGAGGGCGTAATATCTATTTCTCAAAAAAAGATTTTTGATAAATTAATGATTAAAAAATCATAGATGAAAAATAAAAAAAAAGATAACGTTATTGATTTCCCTTCCACTACTTCTAAGCTTGAGAGGCAGGTCGAAGCTATACTTTTTGCTGCCTCAGAACCTTTGGATGTGGAAACTATAGAGCGAAGAGTTCAAACAACAACAAATTTGAAAAAAACTTTAGAAAATTTATCTGAAATATATAAAAAAAGAGGTATAAACTTAGTTTGTATAAAAAATAAATGGTCTTTTAGGACAGCCGATGATTTATCTAAATTGATGGCTTTACAAAAGTCCACGCAAAAAAAACTTTCAAAAGCTACACTAGAAACATTAGCAATAATAGTTTACCATCAACCTGTCACTAGATCTGAGATAGAGGAAATAAGGGGCGTCTCTTTTGCTACAAATACTTTAGAAATTTTACTTGAATTAGATTGGGTTAGACCTGCTGGTCGAAAAGATGTCCCAGGAAAGCCAATTCAATATGGGACAACAGAAAATTTTCTTAATCATTTTAATATACAAAAATTATCAGATTTGCCCACTGTAGATGAATTAGGCTCAGCAGGTTTGATAGATACAACTTCTATTGATAAGTCAATTTTTGGAACCGGAAAATTCTTTAAAGAACAGTCAATTACTGAAAAAAAGAATATTTATGAAGATATTGATGAGGCCATTAAAAAGGCTCCTGATCAAGAAAAATAATTATATTTATTTAATTACATTTATTGTATATAAATAATTTATGGGTATAAGTTTCTGGCAAATAGCGATAGTAGTTGTTCTTGTAGTTTTGCTCTTCGGCAGAGGAAAAATTTCAAGTTTGATGGGAGATGTTGCAAAAGGCATTAAAAGTTTTAAAAAAGGTATGTCTGAAGACAATTCTATCAATAATCAAGACGAAAATTCTAAGTCAGATAATTCTGACTCTGAAAACAAATAATCAAAATGCCTCAAATTGGATGGTTAGAGATCTTATCAGTAGTAATTATTGCAATATTAGTTTTAGGCCCGAAAGAATTTCCAATAGCGCTTAAAAAAATTGGAACCTATATAGGTAAATTTAAGAATACACTAAGTAGCATTCAAAGAGAAGTTTCTTCGGCTACCCAGGATATAGATTTAGATAAAGATACCAAAAATAAACAAGATATTAAAAAAAATGGCTGATAGTAATTCTTTTACAAGTCATTTTGTAGAGTTAAGATCTAGGCTTCTAAATTCATTAATATTTATTTTTGCTATATTTATAATTTCTTATATTTTTGCAGACCAAATTTATAATTTTCTAGTCGAGCCTTATGCAAATGCAGTCAAAGATGATCAGGTTTCTAGACGTTTAATTTTTACAGCATTACATGAAACATTTATTACTTATATTAAAGTTGCTTTTTTTTCAGCAATTTTTTTAGGAAGCCCAGTTTTATTAATTCAAATTTACAAATTTATTGCACCAGGACTTTATAAAAATGAAAAAAAAGCAATACTTCCATATCTAATATCTACACCCATTCTTTTTATACTAGGAGGTCTCTTGGTTTATTATTTAGTCATGCCTTTAGCTATAAAGTTTTTTTTATCTTTTGAGTCAGTTGGTTCTAATACTAATTTACCAATACAACTTGAAGCAAAAGTTAATGAATATTTATCATTAATCATGAGGTTAATTTTTGCATTTGGTATAAGTTTTCAATTACCTATATTATTAAATTTATTAGCAAGGATCGGAGTAGTAAATTCAAATTATTTAAAAACAAGAAGACGTTATGTAATAGTAATTATCTTTGCTTTAGCAGCTATATTGACACCTCCAGACCCAATTACTCAAGTTGGATTGGCAATACCTTTGTTATTACTCTATGAATTATCTATATTCACTGTAAAATTCACTGAAACAAAAAATGAAAAAGTAAATACAGAAGATGCATAATATTAAAGATTTAAGAAAAAATTTAGAAGTCTATAAAAAAAAGTTTTTTGAAAGAAATTTTCAATTCAAAATTGATGAATTTAATATTTTAGATATCACAAATCGGAAGTTAATAAGTCAAAAAGAAAAATTAGAACAGGAAAAAAAAATATTATCTAAATCTAAAGATAAATCAAACTTTGAAAAATCTAAAAAAATTTCTGAACAAATTTCAAATATAACAAGCGATCAATTAATAGCTCAAAAAAAGCTTAATGAATTGTTACATATTTTACCAAATTTAGCTTTAGAAGATGTTCCAGTTGGTAAAGATGAAAAATCAAATAAAGTTATAAAAAAATATGGTAAAATTGAAGATCGATCTTTCAAGGTCAAATCTCATGTTGAAATTGGATTAAAAAATAATCAAATTGACTTTGATATTTCAACAAAACTTTCTGGCTCCAGATTTGTTGTGTTAAAAAACAAATTTGCTTTACTAGAAAGAGCTTTAATAAATTTTATGCTTGATACGCACACTAAAGAATTTAATTATACTGAAATTTCACCACCTCTAATAGTTAATGAAGATGTAATGTTTGGCACTGGTCAACTTCCAAAATTTGAAGAGGATCAATTTGAAATAAAATTTGAAAATTCTGATAAAAGAAAATTTCTTATACCAACAGCTGAGGTGGTACTAACAAATTTAGTAAGAGCTACTTTGCTTAATCCAAATCAATTACCTATGAGATTTGTGGCCTCAACCCCATGTTTTCGTAAAGAGGCAGGTAGCTATGGGAAAGATACCAAGGGAATGATTAGACAACATCAATTTTATAAAGTTGAATTAGTAAGTATCGTAGAGCCAAAAGATTGCAGTCAAGAATTAGAACGTATGCTGAATTGTGCAAAAAAAATATTAGAAATGTTAGAAATTCCTCACCAAGTTATTTTACTTTCTTCCGGTGATATGGGTTTTAGTGCAGAAAAAACATATGATATTGAAGCTTGGATACCATCGGAAAAAAGATATAGAGAGATTTCAAGTTGTTCGTCTTGTGGTTCATTTCAAGCAAGACGGATTGGAGCTAAGTATAAAGTAAAAAATGGAAATGAATTTGTCAGTACCTTAAATGGTTCTGGATTAGCTGTCGGTAGATTAATGATTGCACTATTAGAAAATAATCAAAATGAAGATGGATCAATTGTAATTCCAAATATTTTAAAAAAATACATGAATAACTTAGATAAAATTTGATAAAATTTAACTTGTTTATCTAATACATTTATTATAATTATTTTCCAATGAGTGGACAGGGAATAGCGCAATTTATACCTTTAATACTAATTTTTGTTATTTTTTACTTTTTTTTAATTAGACCTCAGCAAAAAAGGGTAAAAGATCATAAGGCTATGGTTGAGTCATTAAAAAGAGGTGATGAAATAATTACTTCTGGAGGCATAATTGGTGTAGTTGATCGTGTTATGGAAGATGATCGGATTGAGGTTATTATTGGAGAAGGAACCAAAGTTCAGATTATTAGATCAACTATTACAAGTTTATTAAAAAAAGAAGAAATTAAAAAGTAATTCTTTTTCGTGTTAAATTTCACAAAAATAAATATTTTATTAATATATTTAACATTTTTTTCTATCTCAATTTTTTCTACTCTAAATCTTCAAAGTAAAGATAATTTAATTATTGATAAAAAAGTTAATTTGGGACTAGATTTACAAGGTGGCTCATATTTATTGTTAGAAATAAACTCTGACTCCCTTATTGAGGAAAAAATTCAGTCAAAAGTTATTCCATTAAAAAAATTATTAAAAGATAATAATTTAGATTATTTTGATTTTAAGATAAATAAAGATACTTTATCTTTAAAAATTAACGATATTGAAAAATTTAAATTAATTTTTTTATCAAAAAAAGATAATACAGTAAATCCTTACATTGATAACTATAGATCTTTTGAACTAGATTACAAAGAATTGTCTGACAATAATATTGAAATTAAATTTTCTAAATTTGGACTACTTACAATAAATAATTCTGCTTTAAAACAATCAATTGAAATCGTTAGGCGTAGAATAGATGATGTTGGAACTAAAGAACCAACAATTTTACAAAGAGGTGAAAAAAGAATACTTGTTGAGTTACCAGGTTTAAAAGATCCTGATAGAATTAAAAAACTTTTAGGTAAAACTGCTCAATTAAATTTCAGATTGGTTAGTGATAATTCTGAATTTGGCGTAGATGATTTAATTTCTGAAAACGGCGAAATCTTAAAAGTAAGTAAAAGAATTGTTATGAGTGGTGAAAATTTGATAGATGCACAGCCTAGTATACAAAATCAAAAAAATGAACCAACTGTATCTTTCACTTTAGATAGGTTAGGGGCACAAAAATTTGGAAGAACTACGACAGATAATGTAGGAAAAAGATTAGCAATAGTTTTAGATGGTAAAATAATAAGCGCTCCTAATATTAATGAAGCAATTACCTCAGGAAATGGAATGATTTCTGGAAATTTTACATTCCAAGAGGCTACTGATTTAGCTTTATTGTTGAGATCAGGAGCTTTACCAACACCTTTAAATATAGTTGAAGAAAGAACTGTTGGTCCTGATTTAGGCGAGGACTCAATTAAATCAGGAATTATTTCATTGATCACCGGTTTTTTATTAGTAATTCTTTTTATGTTTTATAAATACAAAGTATTTGGTCTGATTGCTAATACCGCTTTAATCGCAAATTTATTAATGCTAGTTGGAATATTAACAATTTTAGAAGCAACATTAACCTTACCTGGTATTGCTGGAATTATATTAACAGTAGGTATGGCTGTTGATGCGAATGTTTTAATTTTCGAAAGAATTAGAGAGGAACTTAAAACAGAAAAATCTATAATTCACGCTTTTGACTCTGGTTATACAAAAGCTAAAATTACAGTTCTTGATGCAAATATAACAACTTTAATAGCAGCGGTAATTTTATTTGCTTTTGGTTCGGGTCCAGTAAAAGGTTTTGCTATAACTCTCGGTATAGGAATTATAACTACATTATTTTCTGCGTATTTTTTAGCAAGACACCTTACTTCAATAATAGTTTTAAATAATAAGAAAAAGGAGATCAGGATTTAATGATTAGGAATATTAACTTTGTATCTAGTTTTAAAAAAGCTAATATCGTATCAATTTTAATTTTCATATTGAGTATACTTTTCATCATTTTTAAAGGTTTAAATTACGGAATTGATTTCAAAGGAGGAACTTTAATCGAATTAAGAACTGAGTCTTCTGTAAATGCTGCATCTATTAGAGACTCCATAAAAACAATGGATCTTGGAGATATTAACGTAAAAAAATTTGGTAAAGAGGGAGATTTTTTAATTAAAGTGGAGCAAAAAAAAACTAACAAAAGCGATTTAATTCCTGAATTAAAAAAAACATTGACAGATAACTTAAGTGCTAATGTAGATTTTAGAAGAGTTGAAAATGTAGGTCCAAAAGTAAGTTCTGAATTACTCGAGTCTTCAGTTATTGCAATTACACTAGCATTAGCAGCAATGCTTTTTTATATTTGGGTTAGGTTTGAGTGGCAATTTAGCGTAGGATCTATTATCGCATTATTTCATGATGTGGTTATCACATTAGGTATTTTTTCAATTTTATCTTTAGAAATTAATTTATCTATAATTGCTGCAGTTCTAACAATAGTTGGTTATTCTATGAATGATACAGTTGTAATTTATGATCGAATAAGAGAAAATTTATTAAAATATACAAAAATTAGTATAAGCGATGTTTCAAATCTTTCAATTAATGAAACCTTGGCTAGAACTATTATTACATCAATAACTACATTACTAGCTTTAGTTTCAATTTATATATTAGGGGGAGAAATTTTAAGAGGATTTTCTTTTGCTATGATACTAGGAGTTATAATTGGAACCTATTCGTCTATTTTTGTAGCGTCACCAATATTAAAGTACTTTAAAGTTAGTTCTAAAACGTTAGAAAAAGAAGAAGAAAATATCGTACCTTAGTTAATAAAGATTCTGAGCAGCTACCATAGAAAGTAGCATTGGAAAAGACAACAAAGTATTAGCTCTTGAATATAGCATTGCAGTTTTAGCTGATTTAGCTTTTTCTTCCACTGAGCTTTCAACTAATCCCAAGGCTCTTTTTTGATTAGGCCAAATTATAAACCAAACATTGTAAGCCATTATTATACCTAACCACATTCCAATACCAATCGCAGTAGTTTTAGGATCACCACTTCCGATACCCAAAATCATTGCTTGGTGAACATAACCCTGCAAGTATGAAACAATCAATCCTGTAAATATTGTACCTACCGCCGCCCATCTAAACCAAAATAATGCTTTAGGTGCTATAACTTTTCCAATAGCTGGTTTTTGTTCATCTGGAATATTAGGCATTGAGGGAATTTGAACAAAATTAAAATACCACAATAATCCAATCCACATAATTCCAGTTAACACGTGTAAATATCTAAAGAGCCAGCTAAAAAAATATCTATCTAAGTCAAATCCATCACCAAAAAAATGTAGTCCAAACAAAAGCAATATTGCAATACCTAAAGATAAATGAACAGTTTTTGATAAAGATTGTAAGATACTAGTCATGATTCCTTATAACATACATTAAATATTTAAGCAGTCTTTTTCATGGAGTTATTTCCTATTATTTCTCTTATGAATTTACCTGTATAACTCTCCTTCACGTTTGATACCTTTTCAGGAGATCCCTCGGCAATAATTCTTCCACCATTTACACCTCCTTCAGGACCCATATCAATAATGTGATCTGCTGTTTTGATCACATCTAAATTGTGTTCTATAACTACAACTGTGTTTCCGGTATTAGCAAAGGCTTGTAAAATTTCCAACAATTTTTTAATATCGTGTGAGTGTAGTCCTGTTGTTGGCTCATCTAATATGTACAATGTTCTACCTGTAGGTCTTTTAGACAGTTCTTTGGCTAGTTTAATTCTTTGAGCCTCCCCACCTGACAATGTAGTTGCTTGCTGACCAATTTTCATATATCCCAAACCAACATGTTTAAGTGTAATTAGCTTAGATTTTATGCTTTGAATATTTTCAAAGAACTCACAACCCTCGTCTACGGTCATATCTAAAACATCTGCAATATTTTTTCCTTTAAATCTAATTTCGAGTGTTTCTCTATTATACCTTGCTCCCTTGCAAGTATCACAAGGTATAAAAACATCTGGTAAAAAATGCATCTCATAAGTTAAAACACCATCTCCTTCACAAGTTTCACATCTTCCACCTTTTACATTAAATGAATACCTACCAACTTTATAACCTCTAGCTTTAGACTCAGGTAATCCCGCAAACCATTCTCGAATAGGGCCAAAAGCACCTGTGTATGTTGCTGGGTTAGATCTAGGTGTTCTTCCTATCGGTGATTGATCAATATCAATAATTTTGTCAATTAATTCGGTTCCTTTAAATCCAGTAAATGCTTTTGGAACTTTCCGGCTCTTATTTTTGTTTAACATTAAATTTAAAGCGTTATAAAGAGTGTGAAGTATTAATGTTGATTTTCCACTTCCAGAAACTCCAGTAACGCAAGTAAAAGTTCCAATAGGTATTTTTAAATTTACTTTTTTTAAATTATTTCCACTTGCTCCAGTAATTTCAATAAATCTTCCATTTTTTGCTAATCTTCTTTTTTTTGGTATTGGAATAAATTTTTTTCCAGATAAATAATTTCCTGTAATACTATTTTCGTTTTTAACAATTTCTTTTACTTCACCTTCAGCTATTATTTGACCACCTTTTAATCCTGCCTCAGGACCAATATCAATAATATGATCTGAACTTTCCATAGTTTCTATATCGTGCTCAACAACAATAACTGTATTACCTAAATCTCTTAATTTTTTTAAAGCTGTAATTAATTTTTTATTGTCTCTCTGGTGTAAACCAATTGAAGGTTCATCCAATACGTATAATACTCCAGTAAGACCTGATCCTATTTGAGATGCCAAACGAATTCTTTGTGCCTCTCCACCAGACAAAGTTCCAGATTCTCTTGACAATGTAAGATAATTAAGCCCAACATTTAAAAGAAAATTTAATCTCTCATTTATTTCCTTTAAAATATGTTGTGCAATTTTATTTTCCTTGTCGCTTAAAATATCTCCTAAATTTGAAAACCATATTTGGGCTTCATCAATTGATTTTTCGGTTACTTGACTTATATTTAAATTATTTATTTTCACGCATAAGGCCTCATCTTTTAATCTCATACCTTTACATTTTTCACAATCTGTTTCACTTTGATATTGTGAAATCTCCTCTCTTTTCCATTCGCTATCTGTTTCCAAGTAACGCCTTTCTAAATTATTTATTACTCCTTCAAAAGTTTTCTTAGTTGTATAAGACTCATATCCATCGTCATATGAAAATTTTATTTCCTCTTCATCTGACCCGTATAAAATTATATCCTGAATTTTTTTAGGAATTTTTTTCCATGGATCTGAAAGAGAAATTTTGTAATGTTTTGCAATAGACGCCAACGTTTGAGCGTAATATAAGGAAGTAGATTTTGCCCATGGCTCTATAACACCATCCTGAAGACTTTTTTTATGATCAGAAACTACTAAGTTTGGATCCACATTTAAATTATGTCCAATTCCCTCACATTCTTCACAAGCACCATATGGTGAATTAAAAGAAAACAATCTTGGTTCAATTTCTTCAATAGTAAACCCACTTTCTGGACACGAAAATTTTGATGAAAATGTAATTGACTCTCTTTTTCTAAATTTCTTTGGCAATGTTTCATTTTCATATTCTACTATAAGCAACCCATCTGAGAGGTTTACTGCTGTTTCTACACTATCTGCTAATCTGTTTCCTAAATTTGAATTTAATATTATTCTATCAACTATAATTGAAATATCATGTTTGATTTTCTTATTTAGGTTTGGAAAATCATCAATATTTAGGTATTTTCCATCAACTTTAATTTTGGAAAAACCTCTTTTTTTAAAATTTAAAATTTCTTTTTTATATTCACCTTTTCTCCCTCTTACTATTGGAGAAAGAAGATAAATTGTATTATTTTTGGGAAGTTTTTTAATTTTGTCTACCATTTCACTAATTGGTTGGGATCTTATTGGTTTTCCAGTAAATGGCGAATAAGGTATTCCCACTCTTGCAAATAATACACGCATGTAATCATAGATTTCAGTTACCGTAGCAACTGTTGAACGTGGGTTTTTTGAGGTATTTTTTTGCTCTATTGAAATTGCAGGACTTAATCCTTCAATAAAATCCACATTAGGTTTTTTCATTTTGTCTAGAAATTGTCTTGCGTAAGATGATAGGCTTTCTACATATCTTCTCTGACCTTCAGCATAAATTGTATCAAATGCTAAAGATGATTTACCTGACCCAGATAGTCCAGTTATTACTACTAATTTCTCTTTTGGAATTTCAAGAGAAACATTTTTTAAGTTGTGTTCTTTAGCGCCTTTTACAACGATTTTTTTCAACATTTTAAATCAAACAAATAATTATCATCTTATATTTACTAATCAAATATGATATAAATTAGGAACTTTTTTAATATAAAATCTAACTTAATTCAAAATATTATGGCTGGAAGTTTAAATAAAGTACAATTAATAGGTCGTTTAGGCGCAGACCCCGAAATTAAACAAATGGTAAATGGGAAAAGTGTAGCTAGATTGAGCATTGCAACCAGTCAATCTTGGAAAGATAAATCTACTGGTGAGCGAAAAGAAAAGACCGAATGGCATAGAATTGTTATATTTAATGATGGACTAGTAAATGTTGTTCAACAATATCTAAAAAAAGGTGCAAATGTATATGTAGAAGGACAATTAAGTACTAGAAAATGGAAAGATGAAGCCACTGGTCAGGACAAATATTCCACTGAAGTTGTTCTACAAGGTTATAATTCAAGTTTAACAATGTTAGACAGTAGAAGTAGTTCTAACAATAATTTAGTATCCGAAAATAAAAGCTCCTTACCCAACGACAATTTAAGTCAAGATAATTCTGATTTAGATGATGAAATTCCTTTTTAAATTTAATGGAAAAAAATACATTAGAAAATAAATCTTTTAAACCTATTTTTGTTCAAGATGAAATGAGTTCGTCTTATTTATCTTATGCGATGAGCGTAATAGTTAGCAGAGCACTACCAGATGTTAGAGATGGCTTAAAACCTGTTCATAGAAGAATAATTTACGCAATGTATAAAGGCGGTTATGATTGGTCTAAACCTTTCAGAAAATCAGCGAGAATTGTAGGAGATGTAATAGGTAAATACCATCCACATGGTGATCAATCAGTTTACGATGCTTTGGTAAGATTAGTTCAGGATTTTTCAATGAGCGTTCCTTTAATTTCAGGGCAGGGAAATTTTGGCTCTATTGATGGCGATCCTCCTGCAGCAATGAGATATACTGAGACTAAATTAGGAAGAATTTCTCAATATTTGACCGAAGATTTAGAAAAGAATACTGTTAATTTTAGAAGTAATTATGATGAGACTGAAAAAGAACCCGAGGTTCTCCCCTCACAATATCCAAATATTCTAGTCAATGGAGCAGGAGGTATAGCCGTTGGAATGGCTACGAGCATACCGCCTCACAATCTCGGAGAAATAATCAATGGAACAATTGCTTATATAAACAATAAAGAAATCACTATTACACAATTAATGAAACATGTTCCTGGTCCGGATTTTCCTACAGGAGGGATAATAATTGGAAAAGATATTATTAAACAAGGTTATAACAAAGGTCGAGGATCATTTAAAATAAGAGGTGAAATAGAATTTGAAGAAAAAAAGGGAGGCAGAGAAATTTTAGTAATCAAGTCTATTCCTTACCAAGTAAATAAATCTATATTAATAGAAAAAATTGCTCAATTAGTAAGAGATAAAAAAATTGAGGGCATAAGGGATTTAAGAGATGAATCGAATAGAGAAGGCATTAGAGTTGTAATAGAGTTAAGAAAAGGCGTTGAACCCGAAACTATTAGACGGCAATTATACAAACTAACTAACATTGAAAGTTCTTTTGGTTTCAATACTTTAGCAATAGTAGGGAACAAACCTAAGATTTTAAATTTAAAAGAATTTATTTCAGAATTTTTAAAATTTAGAGAAGATACTGTAATCAAAAGAGTAAAATTTGATTTAAAAAAAGCTGAAGAAAGAGCACATATATTAATTGGATTAGCATCTGCTGTAGAAAATATAGATGAAGTAATAAAAATAATTAAAAATTCAAAAGATTCGAATATTGCTAAAAAAAATCTTTTGTCTAAAAAATGGAAAGTAAAAAAGAGTTTTAAGATAATAAGTTTAATAGAAAAGAAAAAAAGTTTTTCAAATTATCAATTAAGCCAAAATCAAGTTGACGCTATTTTAGAGCTTAAATTACAAAAACTTACAGCCTACGGGATTGAAGAAATTGAAAATGAAATCTCTAAACTTTCAAAACTTATAGTTGAGTTCAACAAAATTATTAATTCAAAAAAAGCTTTATATAATTTAATAATCGAAGAATTAGAAAAAATTAAAGATAAATTTTCAAGTCCAAGAAAAACAAAAATAATTGACACAGTATTGAACTATAATATTGAAGAAACGATACAAAAAGAGTCAGTTGTGATAAATATTACCAATCAAGGTTACATAAAAAGAGGGCCTCTAAGTTCACTTAAAGCTCAAAAGCGTGGAGGGAAGGGAAAAACAGGTATAGCTACGCGTGCAGATGATTTTGTTATTCAAATATTTACTGCTAATACACATACACCTGTTTTATTTTTCTCTACACAAGGTCTGGTTTATAAGATTAAGGCTCACAAAATTCCTGAAGGCACTGCAGCTTCTAAAGGAAAATCTATATTTAATATATTGCCTTTAAAAAGTCATCACTCCATAAGTTCTATAATGCCGTTACCTGAGGATGAAAACCAATGGAAAAATTTGATGGTTATTTTTGCAACATCAAAAGGTAATGTAAGAAAAAATTCTTTAGAAGATTTTGTTAATATAAATAATAGTGGTAAGATTGCTATGAAGCTCGACCAAGATGATAAAATTATAGGTGTAAAAATATGTAAAGATGATCAAGATATTTTATTAAGCACTCAATTCGGAAAATGTATTAGATTTAAATCCAAAAAATTAAGACTTTTCAAAGGTAGGTCATCTAAAGGTATTAAGGGAATTCAATTAAGTGAAAGAGATAAAGTCATTTCTTTATCAATATTAGATAATACACAAATAAATTTAAAAACATTAAATAACGATAATAAAATTAAATCAGCAATTGAAAGATATATTTTGTCTGTATCAGAAAATGGTTATGGTAAAAGATCATCTTATAACGATTATAGAGTTACAAATAGAGGTGGGAAAGGAATTATTGGTATAATAAATTCTCCTAGAAATGGAAATATTTCTTCTTCTCTTGTAGTAAGTGAAAGCGATGAAATTTTATTATCTACAGACAAAGGTAGCATGATGAGATGTGCGGTGAAAGAGATAAGAATTGCTGGAAGAAATACTCAAGGTGTAAGAATTAAAAAATTATCAGGATCTGAAAAAGTTGTGTCAGTGATAAAAATTGAAGATAATATTCAATAATGAAAACTGCAGTTTACCCAGGTACATTTGACCCTATTACTTATGGTCATATTGATGTTATAAAAAAATCATTAAAGATATTTGACAAACTAATTGTAGCTACTACTGATAACTCAGATAAAGAATATTTTTTTTCAATAGATGAAAGAATTGATATAATAAATAATTCTTTATTTAAAGATCTTAAATTTAATAGAAAAAAAATTAAAGTTATTTCATTTAGCAATTTAACTATAGAGTTATGTAAAAAATATAATGCTACAGCTATTATAAGAGGATTAAGAGCTGTATCAGATTTTGAATATGAATTTCAATTAGCTGGAATGAATAAAAAACTAAATACAAATATAGAGACAATGTTTTTAATGTCAGATGTTGAAAATCAAATAATTTCCTCTAAATTTGTGAAAGAAATTGCAAACTTAGGTGGAGATATTAATAGATTTGTTACAAAATTTACAGTTAAAATGTTAAAAAACAAATACTAATGAAAAAAATTATCTATTTATTTATTATTTTTTTTAGTTTAGAAAATAATTATATAATGGCAAAAGATATCATGATAATGAAATTAAAAGATGGAGTTGTAGAAATTGAACTATATCCAGATAAAGCTCCTAATCACGTTAAAAGATTTAAGGATTTAGCTAATGATGGAAAATATAATGGCGTTGTTTTTCATAGAGTAATTGATGGGTTTATGGCTCAAACCGGTGATGTTAAATTTGGGAATTCTAATAGCAAAGATTTTGATTTATCATTAGCAGGAACAGGCGGATCTAATCTTCCAAATTTAAAAGCTGAATTCACTGAAATTCCTCATGTAAGAGGAACATTGTCAGCCGCTAGATCAGCAGATCCAAATAGTGCAAATAGTCAATTTTTTATTTGTTTCGAGTCAGCCCCACATTTAGACCGACAGTATTCAGTCTTTGGAAAAGTAACAAGTGGCATGGAGTTTGTTGACAAGATAAAAAGAGGTGACCCGAATTCAGGTGCAGTTAAAGATCCAGATAAAATTTTATCTTTAAAATCAAAATAAATTAAATGTCAAATAATGAATTTTCATTTGAGTTGATAACTCAAGATGATAAGTCAAGATTAGGTAAAATTAAAACACCAAGGGGGATCATTGAGACACCAGCTTTTATGCCAGTTGGAACTCAAGGGACTGTAAAAGGTGTATTTACAGAAGATATTTTAAAAACAAATACACAAATAATTTTAGGAAACACCTATCACCTTTTATTAAGACCGGGCATTGAAATTTTAAAAAAATTTGGAGGGTTACATGATTTCATGAATTGGAAAAAACCAATTTTAACTGACTCTGGAGGTTACCAAATAATGTCTTTATCAAAATTTAATAAAATAGACGTTAAAGTAGGCGCAATATTTAGATCTCATTTAGACGGAAAAAAAATAATTTTAAGTCCGGAAAAAAGTATTCAAGTTCAAAAATCAATAAATTCAGATATAATTATGGTTTTAGACGAATGTCCAAAATTGACTAGAGATAAAAAAATTTTATCAAAGGCTATAGATGTATCAACTGAATGGGCCAAAAGAAGTAAAATTGAATTTGGAAACAATAAAAAAAAAGCATTATTTGGTATAGCTCAAGGAGGATTATTTAAAGATTTAAGAATTGAAAGTATTAATAAATTAACAGAGATTGGTTTTGACGGCTATGCAATGGGAGGTTTAGCAGTAGGAGAAAAACAAACCGATATGTTAAAGATTTTAAACGAAACCACCAACCATCTTCCAAAAAATAAACCAAGATATTTAATGGGTGTGGGTACTCCCTCAGATATTTTAGGAGCAGTGAAAGAGGGTATTGATATGTTTGATTGTGTTTTACCTACTAGATCTGGAAGAACCGGTCTTGCTTTTACTTGGGAAGGTAAAATAAATCTAAAAAATGCAAAATATAAAAATGATAAGACTTCTTTAGATCAAAGATGCGACATAAGAGATCTAAATAAATACTCTAAAAGTTATTTAAATCATTTAATAAAATCAGATGAAATGCTTGCCTCTATGCTAATCTCCTTGAACAACATATATTTTTATCAACAATTTATGCGGGAAATCAGAAAAAATATAAAGAATGGGACATTTAATACTTTTTTCAAGAAATATGTAAAATTTTTTGATTAACTATTTGAATTTTTAAAAATTAATATATAAAGGTCTCTTCTAAAGGGCCCTTAGCTCAGTTGGTAGAGCACCTCCCTTTTAAGGAGGGTGTCGATGGTTCGAGTCCATCAGGGCTCACCAATTTATATTTTAATTGGTGGATATTTTATAATAACTTCATTAATCCATCCGCTTAAATTTTCAATTCTTTTTGTACTACTAGGATGTGTACTTAAAAAAGCTGGAACTTCTTTCCCTTTTTTGTTATCTGCCATTCTTTTCCACAGATTAACAGACTCACGAATGTCGTAACCTGATAAAGAAGAGAATATTAGACCCAGATAATCTGCCTCAGTCTCTTGTTTTCTACCAAAAGGATTCATTATTCCTAATTGAAAAATATCTAATCCTGTATTTTTACCAACAGTATTTCTTGTTCTATTGATTGCTCCACCTAAAAATATGTCCGCAACGGTTGTGCCAAGATTAATGGTCATTGCTTGACTAGCTCTTTCTATTGAATGTCTAGCAACAGCATGAGCAATTTCATGCCCCATTACGATGGATAATGCATTAATATTTTTAGTTATTTTTAATAAACCAGTGTATACAGCAATTTTTCCACCTGGCATGCACCAAGCATTAATAACTTTATCATTATCTACAAGAACATAATCCCAAGAAAAGTTAGAAGTTGGGTCTTCTTTACCTTGATTTACAAAAAAGGTACTTACCGCGTATTCCATTCTTTTTCCAATATTTTTAATTTGTGTTAATTGTTTACCTTTAGTAACTAATTTTGTTTTTTTTCTAAATTGTTCATAAGCAGCTGCTGCCTGACGATTTATTTTTGCCTCAGAGATGATACTTAATTGTTTTCTTTCAGTTATAGGCACAGTAGTACAGGATGGCATTAATAGCGAACAACAACCACATCCAAAATAGCCAAGAAATTTTCTTCTGTTTATGTTATACATTAAAAAGACTCATGATTTTAAATAATAAATTATTAATTGCAATTTTTATATTAATTATACTTTTTATAATATATTCAAGCTATACTTAAATAATGCAAAAAAATATTAAAAAATCGATATTTGCTCGTTTGCGTAACAATTTTATTGCCGGTATAGTTGTCTTAATCCCAATAGGCATAACTTTATATTTAACTCTTTTTTTTGTGCGAATATCGGGAAATATAATCCCGAAAGAAATAAATCCTAATAACTATCTTCCTTTTAATGTCCCTGGAGTAGAAATTTTGGTGGCATTAATTTTTATTACTCTTATCGGGTGGTTGTCACTTTCTTTTTTAGGAAAGAAATTTTTTGAGTTTTTAAATAATATTTTAAAAAAAATACCAATACTTAAAACAATCTATTCAGCTATCAGTCAAATGACAGAGAGCTTCACGAAAACTGATAATAAACAGAAAAGTGTCGTTTTGCTTGAATATCCAAGAAAAGGTGTTTGGGCTGTAGGTTTTGCTACAAAAGAAAACGAAGGAATAATTAAAAAAAAAATTAATGAAGATTTGATAAATGTTTTTGTGCCAACTACTCCTAATCCAACAAGTGGATTCTTATTAATGGTCCCAAAGAAAGATTTAATATATTTAGATGTTACATTTGAACAAGCATCAAAATTTATTGTCTCCGCTGGAACGACAAATATAAGTTAAAATTATCAATCTAAATTTACTATGTCTGCTTTGTCAAACAATTTAAGCAGAAAATTATATTTTGATTTATTAACATTTTGATTTAAATTAATAATAAAACTTTCTGCTAAATTAAACAAATCTTGATTTTCGAAAGGATCAGCAAATCTAAAATTTTTGACCCCACTTTGTTGAAATCCAGCCAAATCACCAAAACCCCTAAGCTTTAAGTCCTCTTCTGCTATAAAAAAACCATCATCTGATTTTTTTAGTATTTTAATTCTTTTGACAGCATTTTTAGACAATCCATCTTTAAACAATAATATACACGTTCCTTGTTTATTTCCTCTGCCAACTCTTCCTCTTAATTGATGAAGCTGCGCTAAACCAAATTTGTTTGCATTTTCAATAATAATTATGTTTGCATTAGGAAAATCAATTCCTACTTCAATAACGGTTGTTGATACTAAAATATCAATTTTTCTTTTTATGAATTTATTAAGAACAATTACCTTTTCTTCTTTTGATAATGATCCATGTATTAATCCAACTTTACCAGGAAACTTTTTATTAATTGTATCGAATTTTTTTTTTGCTGAAGAATAATCTAAAATTTTCGACTCTTCGATTAATGGACATACCCAAAAAATTTGGTTGTTTTGATTTATCTGTTTTTTTAAATAAATCCATAACTCGTCAATTTTTTCTTCTGGTTTACTTAAAGTAATGGTTGTTTTTCTTGATAAAGGTTTTCCAATTATTTTTGAAATATCCATGTCACCGTAAAGAGACATCATCATTGTTCTGGGAATAGGTGTTGCCGACATCAGTAATAAATCACAATTTTTTCCACCTTTTTTTGCTAGTTCGGATCTTTGTCTTACACCGAACTTATGTTGTTCATCTATAATGACATATCCCAAGTTTTTGAATCTGATTTTTTTTTGAAAAAGCGCATGTGTGCCTATTAATAAATCTATTTTTCCATCTTCTAATTTCTTTAAGATTTCATCTTTTATTTTTTTTTCTGTATTCCCGGATAAAAATTCTATATTTATATTTATTTTACGAAAAATATTTTTTGCTAATTTAAAGTGCTGATAAGATAAAATTTCAGTAGGTCCCATCAATGCACATTGATAGTTGCTTTCAATTACATTTATAATTGACAATAGTGAAACTATAGTTTTACCACAACCAACGTCTCCTTGTAATATCCTAAACATTCTTTTATCGCTTTGCAGATCAGAATTAATTTCATTTAAAACTTTTTTTTGCCCATCGGTCAAGTCAAATGGTAATTGTCCCAAAATTTTGCTCGATAATTTTTTTTTAAAATTTTTACTTTCTTTATTCATTTTAATTCTTTTTCTGCTTTCCGATAAAATTAAAAAATTTGCACAAATCTCATCAAAAACAAGTCTCCTATAACTTTTTGACTGTCTGTCTTTGAAATCTTCAGAGTTATGAAGATTGATAATCGCTTTGTTCCAGTTAGATAGATTATTACTATCTATAAAACTTTCATCTAACCAATCATCCACTAAGGGGATTTTAGAGAAAATTTTCTCACTAATTAAACGATATTTTTTTTCAGTTATGCCTTCTGTTAAATTGTATTTTGGTATATTTTTTGCAACGAAATCAATATTTTCTAAATCAGCCACATAGTCGGGATTTGTAATTTGATAAATATTTCTAAAAAAATTTACTTTTCCACTTATTACAACCCATTTATTAATAGGAAAAATCTTTCTTAAATAACCTTCGCGACTATTAAAAAATACAATGTCGATTTTTCCAGTATCATCTTCACATCTTATCTTATTTGGTAAATTTCTAATTCTTGGAAAGGATAGTTTCTTTACTAAGACTTTAATAGTTTGAATTTTACCGACCTGTAATTCGTTCAATTTAGATAATTGAGATCTATCAGTTTGCGAATATGGAAAACTGAGAAGGAAATCTTTAATTTTTTCAATTTTTTTCTTTTTAAAGTATTTTGATATTTGTGGACCAACACCTTTAACTATGTTTATATTTTGAAAAAAGAAATCTTTTTTTTGTAAACTCATATAATTATATATATTATATTTTAATGTCCAAAAAATTAGAATTATTAAAAAAAAAATTGTTATACAGAGCATCTTACCGAGGTACAAAAGAAATGGATATTTTATTAAGTAACTTTGTTAAAAAATACATTAATGATTTTGATACGAATCAACTTAAGTCACTTGAAAGTTTTTTAAAATTAGAGGATGAAACAATTTTGAATTATTATAACCACAATATCATTGATCAAGAAATTGACAGAAACAGCATTTCAAAAATTTTTAAAGAATTTAAAATTTAATGGCGGAGAGGGTGGGATTCGAACCCACGAACGAGTTGCCCCGTTGCTGGTTTTCAAGACCAGTGCTTTCAACCGCTCAGCCACCTCTCCTTAAATCTTGAAAGGTTTATTTACTATCAAAGTAGTAAAATAACAATAAATAAGTGCAAGATTTGAAATGCTAGTTAATAATTGTCTTTTATGATATTCAAAAAAATGAACAAAATTATTATAATCCTTATTCTTTTAACCCTTGCGCGACCTTATAATTGTTTTGCTAATGAGGGAGATTTCAACACATGGCTGAAAAGTTTTAAGATTAAAGCTGTGAATTCCGGAATATCAAAAACAGTAGTAGAAAACGTAATGTCAAATGCAAAGTATTTACCAAAAGTAATCGAATACGATAGATACCAACCAGAGTTTTATGAGGATACGTTTACTTACATATCAAAAAGATCATCTAAAAAAAAAATAAAAGAGGGTAAACAATTATATAAAAAAGAGAAACAAACAATTGATAAAATCGAAATTAAATTTAAAGTAGAAAAAGAGTTGCTGCTAGCTTTAATGGGTATAGAAACAAATTTTGGAAAATATTTAGGTAAAATGGATATTATTTCATCTTTGGCTACATTAAGTTATGATAAAAGAAGAAGTGAATTTTTTACAAAAGAACTTTTAATTCTATTAAGATTAGTTGATAAAAATATAATTAATAAAGATATTTTATTTGGATCATGGGCCGGTGCTTTTGGAAATTTCCAATTTATGCCAAGGACAATCAAAGACTATGCTATTGATCATAATGATAATAATATCATAGAATTGAAAAAAACTGAGGACTCCTTCGCATCTGCTGCTAATTATTTAAGTAAGATAGGTTGGAAAAAAAATGAAATTTGTTTTCTTAAAATAGATTTAAATAATAATATTCCAAAAAAATATCTTAATTCTTCTGCAAGAAAAATTGATAATTGGAAAAAGGTAAATTTTTTTAAAAATTATATATCTAATTTTAATGATTTAGAAATTTCTAAAAACCTTAAAGCAGCAATAATTATCCCAGATAAAGATATAATTCCTGGTGCTGAAACTCATTCACCAGCTTTTTTAATTTTTGAAAATTACGAAAAAATATTAAAATGGAATAGATCTCTACGATTTGCTCTTGCTGTATGTACATTAAAAAATAATTTTAAAAATGAAATTTAGATTTTATATAATAATATTATTTTTATTTTCATGCTCTACTAATTATACTTCAAATAAAAATAAAATTGCATATAACTCAAAAGGTTTTGCTTATTTATATAATGATCAGGATTATTCAAATAAGATAATAAAAAAAAAATTAGATAATAATTTGTCATTAATATCACATCAAGACTTACGTGTCGGAACTCTTATAAAATTAATTAATCCTAAAAACAATAAATCAATAATATTAAAAAATTCTATGAAAATTGATTATCCTGATTTTTATAAAATTTTGATTACAAAACCTGTAGCTGACAAACTCGAAATAAAAACAGATTTTCCTTTAATTGAAATAATTGAGATCAAAAAAAATAAGTCTTTTATAGCTGAAAAAGCAAAAATATATAGCGAAGAGAAAAAAATTTCAGCTAATGCCCCAATTACAAACGTTGAAATATCAAATATTTCTAAAAATATGATATCTCAAAAAAAAGATAAACTACCCAAAATGTATATATCCATTGCCACTTTTTATAATGAGGATTCAGCAATGTTTTTAAGAAAAAGAATCAATAAAGAATTATCGAATTTTAACTTTAAAAAATTAATTGTTAAAAAAAGTAATGACAAAGAAATAACACTTTTATCTGGTCCATATAATACTATAAATTCGTTAAAAAATGATTACATTAAGCTTAAATACTTTGGATTCGAAGAAATGGATATTCTTACAAATGAGTAAATATTTTACTATTTTATTTTTTATTTTTTCCTTATTTAGCAAAGTTTTTGCTAATCCAAACATTAATGCCCGAACTGGAATTTTGGTCGATTTTCATTCAGACGAAATTTTATTTGAAAATGATCCAGACGCACAAATTTATCCTGCTTCAATGACCAAAATTATGACTTCTATAATTGCCTTTGATTTAATTAAAAAAGATAAATTGTCATTAAATGATACTTTTATAGTTTCTGAAAATGCTTGGAGATTATCTCAAAGTGGTTATTCTTCAATGTTTATAATGATTAATGATGAAGTATCAGTAGAAGATTTACTTAAAGGTATAATTGTTGCATCTGGAAACGACGCTTGTGTAGCTCTTGCAGAAGGTATAGCCGGATCTGAGGCGAACTTTGCTGAGATGATGAATGAAAAAGCTTCTGAAATAGGAATGGAAAATACAAATTTTACAAACTCATCGGGAATTAATGATCCAGATAATGTTTCCACAGTAAGAGATATAGCTCTTATGTCAAAATATTTGATTAAAAATTATCCAGTTTTTTATGAAATGTTTAAAGAAAAAACATTTACCTGGGATAGAACAGGAGGCGATCCAATAAAACAAGGCAATCGAAATCCGTTGTTATACAAAAATGTAGGTGCAGATGGTGTTAAAACAGGTTATTTAGCGGTTGAAAAATATTCTTTGGCAAGCTCAATCAAAAAAAATGACAGAAGATTAATAGCTGTTGCATCAGGATTTCCTACGAAAAATTTAAGAAGCTCTCATTCATTAAAATTATTAAATTGGGGTTTTAGAAACACAAGTACTTTTGAGGTTTCTTTAAAAGATATACCTGTTTATGAACTTGAGACTTGGTTGGGAAAAAAAGATAAAATTAAAGTTGTTACGAAAGAAGATTATTTTATAACAGCCTATAAAAAAAATATAAGAAATTTAAGTGTAAAATTGAAATATGATGGTCCTATTGTAGCCCCAGTTCAAAAAGGAGAAAAAATTGCAGAGATTATTGTTCAAAACAAAGATGAAATTATAAAAAGTCTTCCACTTTACGCTGACGAAGATTTAAAAAAAGTAAATTTCTTTAAAAGTCTTGTTACCTCTATTAATTATTTGATATGGGGTGATGCTTAAAATAAAACCTTTTTTTATTGTTTTTGAAGGAGTAGAGGGTTGTGGTAAGTCTTACCAAAGCAAAAAACTCTATAAAAAATTAAAAAAAAATAATATTCCAACATTACTCACTAGAGAGCCAGGAGGAACAAAAAGTGCAGAATTAATTAGAAATCTTATTTTAAAAGATTATTTTAATAAATCTAAAAAAGATAAATTTGATAAACTTACTGATACTTTACTTTATTTAGCCTCTCGAAATGAACACATAAAAAACAAAATAATACCTGAGCTTAGAAAAAAAAAAGTAGTAATTTGTGACAGGTTTATAGACTCAACTATTGCATATCAAGTTTTTGGTAAAAAAGTTGATATTAAGTTTGTAAATAATGTACACAAATATATCTTAGATGGATTAAAACCCAATTTGACTTTTATACTTAAAGTATCATCACAATCTTCTAAAAGAAGATTATTGAAAAGAAAAACAAGAAATAGATATGATAATTTTTCACAATCTTTTTATACAAAAGTTCAAAATTCTTTCTTAAAAATCGCTAAAAACAAAAAAAATTATTTTATACTTAACTCATCAAGAAATGATAATAATTTAGAAAAAAAAATATATGAAATAACCTCAAAATATTTAAAACTTAAGAATTGATGTTAAAAGATAATTTTAATCCAATTAATACAAATATTCTGTCTGGACATAAAAAAAAATTTATTTTATTTAAAGAATTAATTAAAAAGAATAAATTTCCAAAAGTTATAATGCTCTCTGGTGAAAAAGGTATTGGTAAATTTACTCTCGTAAATCATCTTATGCATTATCTTTTCGACAGAGAAAATTATAAAGAAAATTCTTATGAGTTTTCACTAAAAAGTGTTTTTCATAATCAATTTAGAAATAATTTAATTTCTAATATAAAATATTTAAATGCAGATGATTTTAATAATATAAAAATTGGTGATGTAAGAAAACTAAAAAATGATCTTTTAAAAAAAAACTTAAATCAAAATAAGAGATTTGTCATTCTGGATGATGTTGAAACATTTAATATAAATACCCTAAACGCACTGTTAAAAATCTTAGAGGAGCCATCTGAACAAACATACTTTTTTCTAATAAATAATAAGAAAAAAGAACTCCTGCCAACAATAAAATCTAGATGTTTGGAAATAAAGGTTATTTTAAACAAAAATGATCATAGCGAAATTTTTTCTTTTCTTACAAAATATTTTAAACAAAATGGTTTTTTAGATAATAATCTTGTAAAAACATCCCCTGGCCACCTTTTAAAATATAATCATCTGTTTGAAAAAAATAATATTAATCTTAATGATAATTTTATTAACAATATAAAAATTTTTTTAGATTTATACAAAAAAGAAAAAAATTTATTTTATAAGGATACATTGTTATTCTTTTCAGAATATTATCTTTTAAAAAATAATATAAAAACCAATTTCAGTGACAAATATTTAGAAGATAGATCTTTCATTATTAAAAATATAAATGATTTTTTTTTATACAATTTAAATCAAAACACATTATTAAGTTCAATTAAAAATAAAATTTTATATGAATAAAAATTTTTATATTACAACACCTATTTACTACCCTTCTGGTAAACCACACATGGGGCATGCTTACTCAAGTATAATAGCTGATATATTTGCTAGATTTAAAAGATTAGAGGGATTTAATGTTTATTTTTTAACTGGTACCGACGAACATGGTCAAAAAATTCAAAAAGAAGCTAATAAAATGAATAAAGATCCCAAAAAATTTTGTGATGAAATATCCCAAACTTTCCGATCTTTAACAAAAATATTAAATTTAACCAATGACGATTTTATTAGAACAACTGAAACAAGACATCTAAATTCAGTCAATGAAATATGGAATAGATTGATAAAATCAGGAGATATTTATTTAGATAAATATAGTGGATGGTACTCTGTATCAGATGAAGCTTATTATGATAAAGATGAAATAGAGGAAAAAGATGGCAGGAAATTATCAAAAACGTCAGGTTCAGAAGTAGAATGGGTTGAGGAGGAGTCTTATTTTTTTAAATTGTCCACTTTTCAAAAAAAATTACTAGATCACTACAAAAAAAATGAGAATTTTATAATGCCTCAATCAAGAAAAAATGAGGTAATTAGTTTTGTAGAAAAAGGTCTTAAAGATTTATCCATTAGCAGAACATCTTTTTCTTGGGGGATTCCAGTCCCACAAAACAAAAAACATGTTATTTATGTTTGGTTAGACGCTTTAACAAATTACTTAAGCGCACTAAATTTTCCTAATACTGAAGATAAAAAATACAAAGCTTTTTGGCCAGCAGATGTTCATATTATTGGAAAAGATATATTAAGATTTCATGCGATATACTGGCCAGCTTTTTTGATTGCAGCAAATTTACCATTACCTAAAAGAGTTTTCGGACATGGCTGGATCCTTTCAGATGATAAGAAAATGTCTAAATCACTTGGTAATATTTTAGATCCGATTGAGGTAATCAAAGATTATGGAATTGATCAACTAAGATATTATCTTATAAAAGAAGTTTCATTAGGTAATGACGGAAGTATTTCAATGGAAAATCTTAAAAATTGTATAAACAATGATTTAGCTAATAATTACGGTAATCTTTGTCAAAGAGTTTTTTCATTTATAAAAAAAAATTGTAATAATAAAATACCTAAAAAAAATAAATTAAAAAAAAGCGATATTAAATTGATTGAAAATATAAAAAAAAATATTCCTAAACTTATAGATTATATAAATAAACAAAATTTGAATGAATATATTAAAATGGTAGTTAATTTTTCGTTTGAGGCAAACAAATATTTTAATGACTCAGAACCATGGGCCTTAAAATCAAAAGATCCAGAAAGAATGAATGCAATTCTTCATACAATTTCGGAACAAATAAAAAATATTTCTATTCTTTTAAATCCAATTATACCGATTTCTACCAAAAAAGTTTTAGATGCTGTTAATTTATCTGATAAAGATATTTTAATTGATAATATTATAAAAGATGACATTTTCGACTACAGTATGGAATTAAAAAATTTAGATATTTTATTTAAAAAGATTGAAAATGATAATTGATTCACATTGTCATCTGACTTACAAACCGATGTCAAACGCTTTAAACGAAACAATAGATAGAGCAAATAAAGATGGCATTAAATATATGCTTACAATATCTACAGAAGATAAAAGTTTTGAACAAATACTTAAAATAGTCAATGGATATAAAAGTGTTTACGGTACCTATGGAATTCATCCTCATGAAGCTAAGTCACATCAGCATATTAAAAGTGTTGATATAATTAGTCAAGTTAATCGAAATAAAAAAATTATTGGTATTGGTGAAACAGGATTAGACTTTTATTATAATCATTCTGAAAAGAAAGATCAAATCTATTCCTTTGAGGAACACATATCAGCTGCACAAGAAAAAAATTTACCACTTATAGTCCACACAAGATCAGCTGAAAAAGAAACTTTACAAATATTAGAAAAACATTCAAAAAAAAAAGAAACTAAAATCCTTATTCATTGTTTTACCGGATCGAGAGATTTTGCTTTTAAATTATTAAATCTAGGCGCTTATATTTCTGCTAGTGGGGTAGTTACATTCAAAAAATCTCAGGACTTAGCCAATACATTTAAGGATATACCAAATGAAAAAATATTAGTTGAAACTGATGCTCCATATCTTGCTCCTGTGCCATTAAGAGGCAAACCAAATGAGCCAAGTTACATAATACATACAGTAAAGTTTTTATCTGAAATCAAAAATTTATCATTTGATGAATTTTCAAAAATTACAACTAATAATTTTTTCAATTTGTTTGGTAAATTAAATTGAAAAGTAAATTTACAATTCTAGGCTGTGGAAGTTCACTTGGATCTCCATGGATAACCAATTACAGAGGAAATCTTAAACAAAGTCCAAAAAATTTAAGGACTAGGTGTTGCGCTCATATTCAAAAAGGAAATTTGTCTGTTTGTATAGATACTTCACCAGATATAAAAAATCAATTTTTAAAAAATAAAATTAAAGATCTTGACTCAATTATTTATACTCATGAACACGCCGATCAGACAGCTGGTATATTTGAAATGAGACCTTTTTATTGGAAAAATAAATCAAAGATCCCAATTTATGGTAGTAGAAGAACTATCACAGCTTTAAAAAGATCTTACAGATTTTGTTTTTTTGAAGAGCAAGGGTATAAGCCGATTATGAAAGCGAATATAATTGGTAAAAGTTTTTCTATTAAAAAAAATAATACAAAATTGGTCATCAAATCTTTTCAAGTTACTCATGGATTAATAAAATCAACCGGATACGTAATGGATAAAATTGCGTATATAAGTGATTGTAATAACATATCTTTGAAGAATATAAATCATCTCAAAAATCTTAATTACCTGGTATTAGATTGTCTTAAAATCGATAAACACCCATCACACTTTAATCTAGAAGAATCTTTAAATTTAATAGATATAACCAAGCCAAAAAAAGCTATACTTACCAATTTACATACAGATTTAGATTATTTTGAGCTAAAAAAAATATTACCGAAAAATATAATCCCTGCGTTTGATGGATTAAGTTTTACAAGCTAAATCAAGTTTTCAATTACTTTAATAAATTTTTTAGATGAGGGTTTTGTTATTGAGGAGAAAGTTTCTACAACTTTTCCATCTTTTCCAATTATAATTTTATGGAAATTCCACTTAGGTATTGCGCCAATACCATAATCCTTTCTTGCCCATTTATAAAATGGATGTGAATTATTTCCTATTACATTAATCTTTTCTGTCATCGGAAATGTAATTCCAAAATTTGTTTCACAAAAGTTTTTTATTTCTTTATTATTACCAGGTTCTTGTCTGAAGTTATTAGTTGGGATACCTAAAACAACTAAATTTTTACTTTTATATTCAGACCACAAAGTTTGAAGATCTTCGTATTGAGGTGTATAACCACATCTACTCGCAACATTTACTACTACAATTATTTTTCCTCTATATTGACTTAGTTTTATTAAGTCTCCATCTATGCTATTAAATTCGTAATCATAGGCGGTGCCATTATTACCAGCTATAACATTTGAAAAAAAACTGAACATAAATAAAATAATGAATATTTTTTTCATAATTTTAATGCTTTTAATACTGCATCAAATGGCAAAAATATACATTTAAATCTATTAAAATTGTCGCTATTTATTAATTTTTTGAAATCAGATAGCCTCTTTGGAATTTTTACATTTTTTTTTTTTGATATTTTTTTTAAGGTTATAAAATCATTTTTAATATCTTTTAATTTAACATCTTTTATCTTCCTCGATAGAAGACTTGCTGAGGCCTCACAATATATACAGGATAAGGTTTCGTATTTCATTGAGCTTATCTTATTTTTATCTGCTATTAACTCTAAGGTAATTTTGTCTCCACATGTTGAGTTTTTTAAAGATATCTTGTGTGAGTAATTGTTTTTAAGACCTACATTTGAAGTATTAGTGGCTAATCTAATGATATCTTTATTGATCATTTCTTAGAAGAAAGTAACAGTAGAAAATATCCAAAGAGTGTAGAAAGCAGCGAGCCTGTTAACACTCCAATTTTAACTCCATCCATATATTCTAAATTATTTACGAAAGCTAAATTTCCAACAAACAAACTCATTGTAAATCCTATACCTGTTAATATTGAAACTCCATAAACAGCTAACCACGTAGAACCAGATGGTTTATCAGCAAATTTCAGTTTCACAGATATATAAGATAGGGCAAAAACACCAATTTGTTTTCCAAAAAATAGACCTAAAACAATTCCAAGAGGTACAGGATTGAGCAAAGAAGCAAATGATAGTCCCTCAAGAGAAACTCCTGCATTAGCAAAAGCAAAAATTGGCATTATTCCAAAAGCAACATAAGGGGATAAACCATGTTCTAATTTAAGTAACATTGACTCTTTACTTTTATTTTTTGCATGTGGAATAGTTAGAGCCAATAAAACACCTGCAATTGTAGCATGTATTCCCGATTGATGAGTAAAATCCCATAGAAAAATTCCTAAAACTAGAAAAGGTAAGAAACTCTTTACTCTATATTTATTAAGCGCTATTAAAATAATTAAAGTTAATAACATTAAAATTATATATTTTGCTTCAATATTGCCAGAGTAAAAAAGGGCAATGATAACAATCGCACCTAAATCATCTATAATTGCTAAGGCAGTCAAAAAAACTTTAAGCGATATCGGAACCCTTTTGCCTAATAAAGACAAAACCCCTAAAGAAAAAGCAATATCTGTAGCTGAGGGTATAGCCCAACCATTTAATGTCGTGCTGTCTGAATAGTTTACAACGATATAGAATAATGCCGGCACCGCCATTCCTCCAACGGCACCAATGATAGGTAGCATTGCTTGTTTTGGATTAGATAATTCTCCCTGAATAAATTCTCTTTTTATCTCCAATGAAACAAAAAAGAAAAATATAGCCATCAGAACATCATTTATCCAATGTAGAACACTTAGTTTTAAACCAAACTCTTTAGTACCAAGTGTGATATATTTTTCTAAGGTAGAAAAATAAATTTCACTTAAAACGCCATTACTAATTAAAAGTGCTAGTATTGCAGCGAATAACAAAACTAACCCAGAAGCAGCCTCAAGTTTAAAAAAATATTTAAATGGTTTTGTTATATGCTGTATCATTGGTATTATTTACTTCTATAGAGACTATCTTTCAATTGCCAAAATCACTTAATTAACCTATAAAACAGACGTTCGGGGCGTAGCGCAGCCTGGTAGCGCATCTGGTTTGGGACCAGAGGGTCGCAGGTTCAAATCCTGCCGCCCCGACCATTATAAAGATGAAAAAAGCTAAAATTTACATTCCTGCTAAAACTGCGATGCAATCGGGCAGGGGCAAACTTAAAAACTGGGTATTAGAATTTTTAACCAAAGATCCCTCAATCAATCCTTTAATGGGGTGGGAGACATCGACGGATACCCTTGAAGAAGTAATTCTTAAGTTTCCATCAAAAGAAAAAGCTATAGAATATGCTAAAAAAAATAATATATCTTACAGTGTTATTGAACCTAATAAAAAAGAATTTGTTATAAAATCATACGCAGATAATTTTCTTAAAGATTAAATATGTGGAGAAGTTTTTTCAGAGATAAAAAATGGTTTTATTGGTCCTACGGAGGAGGATTTTTTATTATTTCTTTGCTAGTGCTGCAAACCTATTTGGATGTTCTCTTCAATAGTTGGTATAAGGATTTTTATGATATTCTCCAAACAGCTGAGAAACGCGAGATATCAGAGTTTTGGGATTCAATTAAAAGGTTTTTATATATAGCACTTCCGTACGTTACACTTTTTGCTTTCACTAATTGGTTTACAAGATTATGGGCATTTAGATGGAGAGAGGCGATAACGTTTTCGTACATGCCATATTGGAGAGCCACTGAAGCAAAAGTTGAGGGCTCATCCCAAAGAATTCAAGAGGACTGTATGAACTTTGCAAAAATTGTAGAGTCAATTGGATTGCAAGTTGTTAAAGCTATAATGACATTAATAGCGTTCATACCAATTTTATGGGTTCTTTCTTCAAATGTTACTGTACCTTTTTTAAACAACGTATCTGGATCTTTAGTATGGGTAGCGCTTACTCTTAGTTTGGGAGGAATACTTATTAGTTGGCTAGTCGGAATAAAATTACCTGGTCTTGAATATAACAATCAAAAGGTTGAAGCTGCATTTAGAAAAGAATTAGTTTACGGTGAAGACGACAGAAAAAATTATGTTCAAGCTCCTACGATTTTACAATTGTTTACTGGGATAAAATTCAATTACCATAAACTATTTTTACACTACGGATATTTTGATTTATGGGCTATTTGGTACAGACAATTATTTGTAATTGTACCATTTTTAATAATGGCACCAGGATTGTTTACTGCAGCGTTCACTTTGGGTATTATGATGCAAGTGGTAAATGCATTTGGTGAGGTAAAGGACGCTTTCTCTGTATTTTTGTATAATTGGACAAGAATTACAGAACTAAGATCAATACATAAGCGATTAATGGAGTTTGAAACTGCTATTAATTATAATACTAATAAGTTGAGAAAGCCTCAAAAATCTGATGTAAGAGTTTAATGGAACTCTATATCAAACTGATAGACGTCATACTTCCAGTATTTTTTGTAATTGGTATAGGTTATTACCTTGGTAAAAAAGATCCAAATTTTAACACTGATTTTATAACCACATTAGCTGGTAATGTGGGTACACCTGCAATGATTTTTTACACCATTACTTCTACAGGTGTAACTTTAGAAACATTTATAGAATATTTTATATATGCTTTAATTATAATCGGAGGTTTTGCTGTAATAGGTATAATTGTTCTTGCCTTAATGAAAAAGGACTTTGTAAGTGAACTACCTCCACTAATATTACCTAATACTGGTAATATGGGTATACCAATTTGCCTATTTGCCTATGGTACAGAGGGTTTAGGTGTAGCCTCTGCTATAGCATCAGTAATTATCTTGCTTCACTTTACATTGGGAGTTCTTTTAGCAAAAAAGAGTTTTTCAATGAAAATATTAATTACTAATATGCCTATTTACGGGATAATAGCGGCCGTATTAGTTTTATATTTTGATTTGAAGGTTCCTGGTTTTGTAGTGAATACTACGTTTTTATTAACCTACGCTACAATATTTCTAGTTCTTATGTCTTTAGGCATAGCATTAACAAAGCTAAAAGTTGTTTCATGGTTAAATGCATCTGTTTTAAGCGTTATTAGAATTGTAATTGGTCCTGTAATTGGATTTTCTTTAATTAAATATTTAAACCTTTCTGGATTGGCTGCTGGAGTGCTTTTGATTCAATCTGCCATGCCTAGTGCTATTCTAACCTACTTGGTAGGATCGATGTATTCAGAGAAAAGGGTAGTCGATAGTATTGCTAGCGTTATAGTTACTTCCACATTAATGTCATTTGTAACTAT
>CABZFF010000008.1 GCA_902524945.1 uncultured Pelagibacteraceae bacterium | reverse complement strand
ATTATTGTTGCTTATGAACCTATTTGGTCGATAGGAACAGGAAAAATACCCTCTCAAAAAGATTTAAAAAAAACAATAATTTTTATAAAAAAAGTTTTAAAGGGTGTTTTTAAGAAAAAAAGTCCTCCAGTTCTTTATGGTGGATCAGTCGACGGCAATAATGTTGAAATATTTAAAGAAATAAAAGAAATCGATGGCTTTTTGATTGGCGGAGCTTCAAAATCAGCTAAAAAATTTATTGATATAATAAAAAATTACTATAGATAAACGTCATGGAAGATTTGCTAATTTTAGTTAATATTATTCTCGCTGTAATATTAGTTATTGTAATACTTTTACAAAGATCTGAAGGCGGAGCTTTAGGTTTAGGTGTTTCACAAGATAATTTCACTTCTGCTAGATCGGTAGGAACATTTCTTACTAAATTTACCTCAATTATTGCCACTTTATTTATTATTTGTAGTATTGCAATTGTAGCAATCTCAAGAGACGAAATTCGTGAAACACAATCAGTTTTAGAAAAAGAGGAAGAGCAAAATTCCAACCTTCCACAAATTCCTCAATCAAAGTAATTAACACTTTGTAATTACTAGTTTATGAAGTATAACATACTTCCATGGCGCGATATATATTCGTTACCGGCGGCGTGGTTTCATCTTTAGGCAAAGGATTATCTTCAGCATCATTAGCTTATTTACTTCAGTCGCGAGGCTATAAAGTTAGAATTAGAAAGCTCGATCCTTATTTAAACATTGATCCTGGAACTATGAACCCGTTTCAACATGGTGAAGTTTTTGTTACCGATGATGGTGCTGAAACTGATTTAGATTTAGGCCATTATGAGAGATTTTCCGGTATATCTGCAAAAAAATCAGATAACATTACAACAGGTAAGATTTACAGTGACGTATTAATAAAAGAAAGGCAAGGAAAGTATTTAGGTAAGACTGTTCAGGTTATACCACATATTACAGAACGCATTAAAGAATTTATCAAGAATGATGTATCAAAAGAAGATTTTGTTATTTGTGAAATAGGTGGAACAGTAGGTGACATTGAAAGCCTACCTTTTTTGGAAGCAATAAGACAATTCTCAAATGAAATAGGCAGAAAATATACTTTATTCATTCATCTCACTCTGGTTCCATATATGAGAGCATCTGATGAAATAAAAACTAAACCAACGCAGCATTCAGTTAAAGAGTTAAGGAGTATTGGCATCCAGCCAGATATTATTATTTGTAGATCAGAAAGAACAATTCCATTAGATCAAAGAAAGAAAATTTCATTATTTTGTAATGTTGCGATTGAAGATGTTATAGAAACCGTTGATGTAAAAACAATATATGAAGCTCCAATAAGTTTTAATAAAGAAAAATTAGATGAAAGAGTGTTAAGATTCTTTAAGATTAAATCGAGAAAAAAAGTAAACTTACAACCCTGGAAGAAAATTACGAATTTAGTTTTAAATTCAAAAGAAAAAGTAAATATAGGAATTATTGGAAAGTATGTTGAGCTTAAAGATGCCTATAAATCATTAGATGAAGCTTTAATTCATGGTGGCATAGCTAATAATCTCAAAGTAAATTTAGTAAGGCTAGAATCTGATTATTTAAAACTAAATGAAATTAAAAATAAACTTAAAAATGTTGCAGGAATTTTGATCCCGGGTGGATTTGGAAAAAGAGGCACAGAGGGAAAAATTGAAGCTATTAATTACGCAAGAATAAACAAAATTCCTTTTTTTGGTATTTGTTTCGGCATGCAAATGGCAATAATTGAATTCGCAAGAAACAGATTAAATATTAAAAATGCTACTTCTAGTGAATTTGGACCATCTAAAGCTTCTGTAGTGGGTCTCATGAGCGAGTGGACAAAAGACGGAAAATTAATGAAAGGAACTGATAAAAATTTGGGCGGCACTATGCGTTTGGGTAGTTATGAAGCAAGACTTAAAAAAGACACAAAAATAAGTAAAATTTATAACTCATTAAAGATTTATGAAAGACATCGACATAGATACGAAGTTAATATTAATTACAAAAAGGATTTCGAAAATAAAGGTATGATTTTCTCAGGATTATCTCCAGATAATAAATTACCAGAAATTATTGAATTAAAAGACCATCCATGGTTTATTGGGGTGCAATTTCATCCTGAATTTAAATCTAGACCTTTAGATCCACATCCATTATTCTCATCATTTATTAAGGCAGTTAAAATCAATTCTAAAAAATGAATAATCATAAAGTAAAATGTTCCAATTTTGAGATAGCTAATAATAAACCATTTACTTTAATTGCCGGACCTTGCCAGCTTGAAAATGAAGATCATGCGATAAAAATTTCAACTGAACTCAAACATATTACCGGTGAATTAGGAATAAATTTAATTTACAAAACATCTTTTGACAAAGCCAATAGAACCAGCTTGAAAGGTAAAAGAGGTTTGGGTTTGGATAAATCACTTCCAATTTTTGATAAAATAAGAGAGAAGGTTGGAGTACCGGTCCTAACAGATATTCATACTATAGATCAATGCTCAGTTGTCGCAAAGCATGTTGATGTTTTACAAATTCCTGCGTTCCTGTGTAGGCAAACTGACTTATTAATCGCAGCTGCTAAAACAGGTAAAATTATAAATGTTAAAAAAGGACAATTTTTGGCTCCTTGGGATATGGCTAATGTTATAAAAAAAATTAAAGACTCGGGAAATAAAAATATTTTAATAACAGAGAGAGGCGCGAGTTTTGGTTATAATACTCTTGTTTCTGATATGAGAGCTTTACCCATAATGTCACAATATGGTTTCCCAATAGTTTTTGATGCAACTCACTCAGTACAACAACCAGGGGGCATGGGTGAGAAAAGTGGTGGTCAAAGAGAGTTTGTCCCTTATTTAGCTCGTGCAGCAATAGCAGTTGGTGTTGGAGCAATTTTTTTGGAAACCCATGAGGATCCGGATAATGCACCATCAGATGGGCCGAATATGCTACCACTTAATGAAGTAAAAACTTTATTAAAAAAACTTACAGAGATTGACAAAATAGTAAAATAATAATGGTAAAAATTAAAAGTGTAAAAGGCAGACAAGTCTTTGATAGTAGAGGAAATCCGACAGTAGAGGCAGAAATCTTTTTAGAAAATGATTTATCTTCTTCAGCAATTTCTCCTTCGGGCGCATCAACAGGTGCTTTCGAGGCGCATGAATTGAGAGATAATGATAAAAATAAATTTTTAGGTAAAAGTATATATAATGCTGTTGCAAATATTAATGACAAAATTTCAAAAAGTTTAATAGGACTAGAGTCAGATGATCAAGAAAATATTGATAAAGTTTTGTTAGATTTAGATGGAAGCGATAATAAAAAAAATCTAGGAGCAAATGCCACTCTTGCAGTTTCTCTTGCAAATTCAAAATGTTCAGCTTTATCAAATAAAAAATCTTTATATAATTATTTAGGAAATGATTATTCGCTTCCAATACCCTTAATGAATATAATAAATGGAGGCGCTCATGCCGATAACGAATTAAATATTCAAGAGTTTATGATTAGACCTGACTCAGCTAAAAACTTTACAGACGCTATTGAAAAAAGTTATTTAGTAATTCAAAATTTAAAAAAATTGCTAAAATTAAACAAGATGCTGACCAATGTCGGAGATGAAGGAGGATTTGCTCCATCAATTGACACAAATGAACAAGCGCTAGATTTAATAGTCAATGCGATCGAAAAGTCAAATCTAGAACCAGGAAAAGATATAGTTATATGCTTAGACGTTGCTGCTAATGAGTTGATTAATGAAAAAGGTGAATATTCAATTCAATCAAAAAATTTCACTTCTGTTGAAGATAATATCAATTACTATAAAAAATTAATCGCTAATTATCCAATTAAATCAATAGAAGATCCTTTTGCAGAGGAAGATTGGGAATCCTGGAAAAAAATAACAAATGAAATCGGAAAAACTGTTCAAATTGTCGGTGATGATTTATTTGTAACTAATTCAAAGCGATTAAGTAAAGGTGTTAAAGAAAAAACAGCGAATTCTATATTGGTAAAACCCAACCAAATAGGGACTTTGACTGAGACTTTGAAGGTTATCTCAATTGCAAAAGCAGCAAATTTCAACACTATTATCTCTCATAGGTCAGGGGACTCGGAAGACACATTTATAGCTGATTTGGCAGTGGCTACAATGTCTTCACAAATCAAAACTGGATCATTAGCAAGATCTGAAAGAGTAGCCAAATACAATAGATTATTACGTATAGAAGAAGAACTTGGCAATCAAGCTAAAATGGCTAAAATCTAGTTGATGCGACTTATTGAAAGTTTTAAAAAAAAAAAATTTATACTATTAAATATTTTTTTTACTCTTTATATTGGAATTAATTTAGTTGGTGGTGAAAGAGGATTGATTTCTTATTTTGATAAAAAAGAGATTTATAAAGAACTAGTAAATAAAGAAAAAATACTAACTAGTAAATTAGAAGAACTTGAGCATAAAATATCATTAGTTAAAAATAATGATTTTGATTATTTAGATATGCTTTATAGAGAACAGTTTAGATATGGCAAAAAAGATGAAATTATTATTAAGTTAAAATGAGTCAAAAACCAAGACACCCTGAAAAAGTAAATAAACCATCTCATCCAATTAAAAAGAAACCTGAATGGATAAGGTCAAAAATAATAGACTCTCAAATTTTTTTCCAAACTAAACAGGTCGTTAATCAAAATAACTTAGTCACAGTCTGTCAGGAGGCTAATTGTCCAAATATAACTGAGTGTTGGAGTAAAAAACATGCTACATTTATGATTATGGGAGACACGTGCACTAGAGCGTGTGCATTTTGTGATGTCAAAACTGGAAAACCAACTGAGCTAGATATTTTTGAACCAGCTAAAATTGCAAGAGCAGTTCAAAATTTAAATTTGAAACATGTTGTAATTACATCTGTAGACAGAGACGATTTAGATGATGGGGGATCGGAACATTTTTACAAAGTTGTTAAAGCTACAAGAGAAAAAAATCCAGAAACATCTATAGAAGTTTTAACTCCAGACTTTTTAAGAAAAGGAGATGCTTATAAAAAAGTTTTGAAAGCTGATCTTGATGTTTTTAATCATAATATAGAAACTGTTCCTAGACTTTATACAACAGTTAGACCTGGAGCACGTTATTTTGCCTCATTAGAACTTTTAAAAAATGCAAAAAAATTTAACAAAAAAGTTTTTACTAAATCAGGAATTATGGTTGGTTTGGGCGAAAACAAGGAAGAAGTAATTCAAGTTATGGATGATCTTAGATCAGCTGAAGTCGACTTTATTACTATCGGTCAGTACTTGCAACCATCTCCAAAGCACCATCCGCTTAATCGTTATTACCATCCTAACGAGTTTAAAGAGTTCGAGCAAATAGCAAAGACAAAAGGGTTTTTACTCGTGTCTTCGTCACCTCTAACAAGATCTTCCTATCATGCTGACGAAGATTTTAGAAAGTTACAGGATGCAAGAAATAAACAGCTTGAATGTCATCCGCATCAATAAAAAAAATTATTCCTTGTAAAAAAGAACAATTAGTAGAAATGGTTCTAGACATTGAAAAATATCCAGAATTTGTTCCATGGTGCATCGAAGGTAAAATTTATGATAGAAATGAAAGTGCAGATTTAATTACTTTTAATGGAGATTTAAAAGTAGGTAAGAGCATCCTGAATGAAACTTTCTCAAGTTATGTGACTTTTTATAAAGAAAAAGATAAAATCATAGTAACTAATCTTGATGGACCATTAAAACATCTTAAAAATGAGTGGAAATTTAAAGAAATTAACAATTCGACACAGTTAGAATTTTTTATTGATTTTGAATTGAAAAATCCAATTTTGAATGGAATAATGAAAAAATCTTTTGAACTTGGTTTAAATAAAATTGCCAAAGCTTTTCAGGAGAGAGCAATTAAATTATATAAATAATGTTTACAATATCATCTTTATTAATCTTATTCATTTTAACTTTTAAATTCTTATCTTCATATATTAAAACAATAAGAACAGGCGATCCTAACGAAACTGACCTAACTTATTGGATGTTTTCCTATGATTTTAAGTCTAAAAGTAAAGAATGGGTACCCGAAGACAAACAGCTATTGCAAAAAAAACGGGCTAGAAATTTTTTAGTTTTTATACTCTATTTAATTGCTTTTGGAATCTTTTTGTTGCTTAACAGTTTTACTGCTCATCTTTTAGATGTAATTGTTAATCCAGAGTTTAGCTATCCCGTTTAATCAATTGCCCTAATAAATTCAGAGTTTTTTTTACAGTTTGCTTTTGAATAAAAACTCTTCCTTTATTCTGAAAATTACATTTGTTAATAACAACCTTTTTTCCGACCCTAATCCCAATAAAAACTAATCCTACTGGTTTTTGTTTAGATCCTCCTTTAGGACCAGCTATTCCAGTTATTGAAATACAGACTTTTGATTTACTTATTTTACTTAAGTTATTAACCATAGCCAAACAACATTGAACACTTACAGCGCCATATTTTTTTATTATTTTTTGAGGAACTTTTAATATGCTTTTTTTGGCTTGATTTGAATATGTGATCAATCCCATAGTAAATACTTTAGATGATCCGCTCACAGATGTGATAGAACTAGACAACATTCCTCCAGTGCAAGACTCCGCAATTGCAAGCTTCATTCTTTTTCTTTTAATTAATGAAATTATTTTTTTATTATAACTCATTAGAAAAACTTTGATTTAATTACCATAAAGATTATTAATGTAAGGACAACATATAGACCTGCAACTACATCGTCTATTATTACTCCAAAACTATTTTTAAATTTTTTATCAAAAAAATTGATAGGAAATGGTTTTTTGATGTCAAAAAATCTAAATAAAATAAAAATATATAAATAAAATAGAATTGACTCCTGCGGGGCTTTCGTAGTTCCGTGTGCGATTTCATAAAGATAAATTGGAATGGATTGGCCAATAAACTCATCTACAACAACTTCTTTAGGGTCTTTGTTTTCATTATATTTTATATATTCAGACACCGCATAAAATGAATATATAAAAACTAAAAACAAAATTAGCAATATAATACCGCTAGATAGATTAACTATATGGAATAGGCTGTATAAAAAAATTGTTGCAACTAAAGAGGTTATAGTTCCTGGAGCAAATCTAAAAGATCCAATACCAAAACATGTAACAAATAAATAATTTATAGTTTTAATCATATTTAATGACTGAACATATAACTTCGCACGCTATTGCTTTTTCTTTTCCGATAACACCTAATTTTTCGGTTGTTTTTCCTTTGATATTAATTTGATCTTTAGAAATTTCACAGAGCTTAGAAATACTATCAATCATTTTATTTTTTAAGTGTTTTATCTTAGGTGTTTGAGTAATAATGTTTATATCAATATTATTTATAAAATATCCTTTAGACTTAGTCTTATCTATTACCTTTTTAAGCAAAACAGTTGATCTTATATTTTTAAATTTTTTACTTTTGTCAGAAAACAATTGACCTATATCTCCCATTTTACAAGCTCCTAAAATTGCATCCGTAATAGAATGTAGAACAGGATCACCATCAGAATGACCCAAAGTTCCTAATTTAGACTTAATTTTTAAACCTGCTAAAAAAAGTTTTCTTTTAGGAACTAATCTATGTACGTCAAAACCTATCCCAACACTTTGTTTGGATTTATAAATATTCTTTAAATTTTCAAAATCTAATTTATCTGTAATTTTAAAATTATTTTTTTCTCCATCAATAAACTTAACTTTATTAAGATCCATATACAAAGAGATATCATCATCTTTGTATTTGCCAAAGTTTGTTTTATGCAGGTAATATATTTCCTTTAAATTAAATGCTTGTGGTGTTTGAGTTAAAAATAAAGCATCTCTTTTTTTCCCCACTATGTATTCTTCGTTACTAGAGTCTATTATTTGTTTTATTGCATCTTGTACTTCTAATTTGGGAACAACTGCCCTGCGATTTTTCATATTTCTTAATATTGCTTTTAAAAGTTTTGTCGAAAAATTTGGTCTAGCTACATCATGTATCAATACTTTAGATACTCCTTTTTGACTTACTAAGTATTTTAGAGCATTATAAGTAGATTGTTGTCTATTATTTCCTCCGACAACAAGTTTTACGTTTTTAAGTTGGAGAGATTTAACTCGTTTTAAGTCTTTTTTATTATAAACAAGAACGAACTTTTTAATTTGTTTAAATTTAGTTGCTTTATTAAGGTTTATTTCAATTAATGATTTGCCTGCTATTTTTTGATATGGTTTGCCTATATTAGACCTAAATCTATGGCTATTACCTCCAGCAAGAATAATTAAACAAAAACTCATGATATAAACTTATATTATATTTATATAAATAATTAATGATTATTTAGATGTTTAAAATTATAAAAAATTTTAATTGGATTATTTTATCCTCATTTTTGTGTATTTTCATGGGGATAGTAACATTTTTAACATTTATTAATGAGGGGTTTGTTCCTTTAACAAATGAAAATTTACAAAATTTATTAATTTTTGACATTTTTTTACTTTTAATATTTTTCGGTCTTATATTTAAAAACTTTTATAGATTTTACAATACGGGGAAAAAAAATAAAAAAGGAGCTCAAACAAATTTAAAATACATATCATTTTTCTCATTGTTTACTGTCATTCCCTCTCTTATCGTAGCTATATTTTCATTATTCATTTTTAATTTTGGAATTCAAAACTATTTTGATAAACAAATAACTAAAGCAGTGAACAATTCTTATGATGTAGCGAAAAACTATTTAGATGAAAGTAAAGAAAATGTTTTATCTGACGTAATTATGATGAGCGTAGGTTTAAATAGAGCATCCAATCTATATTATTCAAATTTAAATGGATTCAAAAATGTTATTATGTCTGAAAAAATTTTAAGAAGAATAGATGATGTTTATTTGATTGATAGTCTAGGTAACATATTATTATCTGATGTTAGAGATGTTTCTGACGAATTCATTACACCTTCCGATGAAGATTATAATCAAGCTATTGAGGGTAAACCAGTTTTTATAACAGGAAGCCTCGAAAATAAAACTTCCGTCATGACAAAACTAAATTCACTAGTTGATACATATTTATATATTTCACGAAATATTGACCCTGAAATATTAAGATATTTAAATGAGACAGAGCAAGCTGTTAGTTTTTATTATTCAATAGAAAATAGCCAAACAGGGATTAAAATTACTTTTGCGGTGATATACATAATTGTAGTAACACTATTATTATTTCTATCAACTTCGATAGCAATAACTTTTGCCTCAAGATTGACTAAACCGATAATCAATTTAATTAAAGCTTCTGACTCAATTAGCAGGGGTGCTCTTGATGTTAAAGTTCCCGAATTAGCGCAAGATGAAGAGCTAAAATTACTCAACAAAAACTTTAATTTAATGATACAGAGATTAAAAGAACAACAAGATAAATTATTAATCAATGAAAGATATGAAGCCTGGGAGAGTGTAGCAAGAAAATTAGCACACGAAATAAAGAATCCTTTAACTCCTATTCAGCTATCGATTGATAGTTTAAGAGAAAAATACAAAAACATACTAGGAGAACAAAAACAAGATTTTGAAAAATATTTAGAAACTATAAATAGACAAATTAAAGATATTGAAAAATTAGTAAATGAATTTTCTAACTTTGCAAGAATGCCTAGACCAATTTTAAAAAAAATTAATCTTACTAAATTAGTAAAAAATTCACTTGAGTTTATAAAAATGACATCTAAACATACTATAAATTTATTCTCTGAAGAGAAAAACGCTTTTATTAGCGGTGATGAAGATCAGCTAAATAGAGTATTCATTAATTTGATAAAGAATTCAGAGGAGTCATTCGAAGAAATGACTAAAAAAAACCCTGAATTTAAAGGTAATATAGACATAGAAATTAACAGCAATAACGACTATATAATTTGTAGATTGACAGATAATGGCCCAGGTATTACAGACGCAAAAAAAGCAATGACTCCTTATTTTACCACAAAAAAAATAGGCACAGGCCTTGGTCTCCCAATAGTGACAAAAATCATTAATGAACATTCAGGCAGTTTTGTATTAAAAAATTTAAGTAAGGAAAAAGGCACTATGGTTACAATTTTATTGCCAAAATATAATGCATAAAGAAATTTTAATTATCGACGATAATCCTGATATTCGCTCTCTTGTAAGTAAAATTCTTGCAGAACAAAATTTTTCAATTAGAACAGCTGCCAACTATGATCAAGCATTATTTGAAATAAATAAAAAACTTCCAGATCTTGCTATAATAGATATCAAATTAGATAAAACCGACAAAGATGGCATAGATTTATTAAAGATAATTAGTGAAAAAGATAAACTAATACCAGTTATAATGATTTCAGGCCATGCAACAGTTCAAATTGCAGTTGAAGCTACAAGACTAGGTGCATATGAGTTTATTGAAAAACCTTTTAACAAAGAAAAAATACTTAACTATGTCGCTAGAGCTATTGAGGCTTTTGAACTTAAAAGAGAAAAAAATATTATTGAAAATAAACTTTTTCATTCATTTGAATTAATAGGAAAAAGTCCTTCAATGATTAAAGTAAAAAAGATAATTGATAAATTATCATCTTCAGAAAGTAGAGTGTTAATCTCTGGACCCACAGGCTCAGGAAAAGAGTTGGTGGCAAGAAAAATACACAAAAATTCTACTAGATCAAAAGAACCTTTTATAATAATTAATGCGGCTTTACTTAAAGAGAGTACTTATGAGAAAGAATTATTTGGTGAGGAGTTCGAGGATGGAAATATATCTTTTGGAGCTCTTGAGAGAGCAAACAAAGGAACGTTGCTAATTGATGAAGTTTCAGAAATTCCTTTTGAAACTCAAGCGAATGTCTTAAGAGTATTGATAGATCAGAAATTTAAAAGATTAAATGGCTCCAGAGATATTCATGTAAATATAAGACTTATTTCATCAACTTCAAAAAATATAAAAAATTTAGTTGATGAAAAAAAATTTAGAGAAGATTTATACCACAGGTTAAATGTAATGCCGATTGAACTTTTTCCACTTAGCTCACGAACAGAAGACATTCCATTATTAATAAATTATTTTAGAGAAAAACTTTCAGAAATAAACGGTGTTCAAGAACCGAAAATAGATTTTAACAATGATAATCTTTATACTTACAATTGGCCAGGAAATGTTAGGGAATTAAGAAATTTAGTAGAGAGAATTACAATTTTATCAGCTGATGAGACAAAATCAAATATAAACAAATTGATAGAAGACATCTTAAATCCCACCTCTTCTACTCTCTCAAGTAAAAATCTTTTGGAAAAATCATTTCTTTCTCCACTTAAAGAGGCAAGAAAACATTTTGAAAGAGAATATTTAACGACTCAATTGAAAAAAAATCACGGCAATATTTCAAAAACAGCTGATTTTATTGGCATGGAAAGATCAGCACTTCATAGAAAGCTCAAAGAGCTTGGAATAAAAGGCATAAATTAAAATGAATATTATTATATGTGGAGCTGGTAAAGTCGGCTTTTCGATAAGTAAACAATTATCTGCCCAAGGTCATTCAGTGACTGTTATTGATCAGTCATCTGAGGATATTAAAAAAATTAATGATACACAGGATGTGAAAGGTATTGTAGGCAGAGCTTCACTTCCAACGGTCCTTGAAAATGCTGGAGCAGAAAAAGCAGATATGATCATAGCAGTTACAAGAAATGATGAAACAAATATGATTGTATGTCAGCTAGCAAGCTCCTTATTTAATGTAACAAAAAAAGTTGCACGAATAAGGACAAAAGATTTTTTAGAAGGTAAATGGGGCAAGCTTTATAATAAATCAAATATACCAATAGATGTAATTATTTCCCCAGAGATAGAAGTTGCAAAATCTTTATATAGAAGATTAGAAGCTCCTGGGGCATTAGACAATGTTCCCTTTGGTAATGATAAAGTAAAAATGCTTGAGATATCTGTTGAGAAAAATTGCCCGATTAAAAATATTCCATTAAAAAAATTAACTGAAAAATTTCCAGATTTTAAGGCGAATATCATAGGTGCTTTAAGAAAAGATAAGTTTATTTATCTTAAAAAAAACGATCAAATGTTAGAAGGAGATGATGTTTATGTAGTAGTGAGCAGTGACCAACTAAATCAAATTCTTAAAGCATTTGGACATGAGGAGAAAGTTTCCAAGAATATTTTAATTATTGGCGGCGGAAATATTGGTTTAAATTTAGCTAAAATGCTGGAGGAAAATTTTGACGATTTAAGAATTAAGATTATTGAAAAAGATAAGAAAAGAGCTGAAGAAATAGCTAACGAATTATCTTCATCGATTGTTATTAACGGAGACGGTTTGGATGAAGAAATTTTAAAAGAAGCTAATCTTGAGGGTTCAGAAACTGTTATGGCTTTAACAAATGATGATGAAAATAATATGATGGCTTGTGTATTAGCTGAGAAAAGTGGTTTTAAAAAGAGGACTATAGCAATAGTAAATAAATCTAATTATAACTTACTTCAAGATTCATTGAATATCGATGACTTAGTTGATCCAAGGATGACAACAGTATCAAGAATAATGGAGCATGTTCATAAAGGAACAATCGGAACCGTTTACTCAATATTAGATGGAGAATATGAGTTTATTGAAGCTAAAATTTTGGAAAAATCTGAATTAATGAATAAAAGTATAAGAGACTCAAATTTCCCAGAAGATATTAGAATTGGGGCTATAGTAAGAAAGGATAAAGTAATAATACCAAGATCAAATATTATTTTCGAAAAAGACGATCTAGTTGTTTTTCTTGCTAAAAGAGAGCAACTCAAGGATGTTGAAAATATCTTTAGCGTTGGCTCAATTTAGTTTAAATGAATTATAGAAGTTTAAGTTTCTTTTTAAGTCTATTTTGTTTTCCAATAAGTATTTTAGCATTTGTAAATATTTTATATTCATCATACTTTGATTATTTTTTAAGTATAAATTCTTATTTTATTACTTTGATAATTTCTGTAGTAACTGGAACTGGATTTTACCTTCTTGGTAAAAACTCTGATAAAAAAATAGATTTTATTGACCAATTAATTTTAATCATCTTAGTTTATTTTATCGATGGATTTTTGATTTCGATTCCTTTTTTTTTAAGCAATTCTCAAGTTTCATTTTTAAGTGCCTTATTTGAATCGATATCTGGATTGACTGGAACAGGTTTTTCTACTTATAAAGATATAAAATATTTAGATCCAACTTTAATTCTTTGGCGATCTTCATCACAGTGGATAGGAGGTTTATTTTTTTTAATTTTTTTAACTTTAATATTTTCAAATAAGATATTTAATTTTAAAATGACAAATTTGACTTACTCTGGAGATAGCAATTTTAAGTCAAGTGAAAATATAAAAAATTATATACTTAAAATATTTATTTTTTATTCAGTGTTAAGCCTTATAATATTTACTTTATTTACTATTTCTGGTCTCAGACTTTTTAATTCATTAAATATTACAATGACTTTAGTTTCAAATGGGGGTTTTTTACCATCAGACAGTTTAAATGAAATTATTTCAAGCAATTTTCAGAAAATTACTTTAATTTTTGCTTTTATTTTATCTTTTTTAAATTTCTATCTTCTATTTAATTTGTTTAATAAAAAGATATTATTAAAATCACATAAAGAAGATCTTAATTTAATTCTATTGGCAATAACTCTAATATTATTTATTTATTTTAATCATTTTGAAGGATTAAATATTATTATAAGTGTTCTTAGCAGTTTAGCAAATTCTGGTATTACACTTTTTAAAACTGAAAACAACTTAAGTTTATACTTTTTATTGACAACAATGATAGGTGGATCTTTAGTTTCTAATTCTTCTGGAATTAAGCTTAGTAGATTTTTCATTCTCTTAAAGATAACTTCTGCAGAAATAATAAGATTAATTAGCCCAAACAGTATAATAAACAAAACAATTTTTAATTCTAACATTAAAATTACTGATGATAATATCAAAATTTCATTTTTAATCTTTATATCTTTTTTTATCAGTCTATTTTTTCTCTCTAGTTTGTTAGTTTTTGATAATATTGAGTTTGAAAAATCATTTAAACTTGCCATCCTTGCTTTGACTAATACTGTAAACTCTGAGATGTATAATCTATCAAATTTAAATTTTTCAAATTTGTTAATATCTTCAAAAATAGGTTTAATAATATTTATGATTATAGGAAAAATTGAGCTAATATCAGTTTTTTTAATTTTCAAAAAAATTTTAATAAAGGAATAAATGTCAAAAATAATTGTAATTGGAGCTGGTGCTATGGGGTCAGCATTTGCACTACCCTGCTTAGATAACAATCACGATATTAATATTGTTGGAACTCACCTGGAAAATAAATTTATTGATGATTTAAAAAAAAATAAAAATATACATCCAGGATTAAACATTAAAATACCAAATGAAATAAAAATATTTAAATTTGATAAATTTGATAAACTCTTAAAGTCAAATGTAGATTTAATTGTACTTGGAATTAGTTCAAAAGGAATTGAATGGGTTGCAGAACAATTAAGTAAAATATTTAAAAATAAACAAATTCCAAAATTGTTAATGCTTACTAAAGGATTAAGTATCCATAAAAACAAATATGAATTGTTAGTCGATAAACTTGAGAGGTTGTTAAACGAAAGAGGAATTCCAAAATTAAATATATCAGCTGTAGGAGGACCTTGTTTAGCAACTGGTTTAGCAAATAGGGTACATAGCAGTGTGGTAATTGCAAATAAAGATAAGCAAACCGCAGAACAAATTGCAAATATGCTTAACACAAATTATTATCATACTTCATACTCAACCGATTTAAATGGCGTGGAAGTTTCAGCAGCAATAAAAAATATTTTTTCTATGGCAGTCGGGGCTGCTAAAGGCCTATGCAGCAATAATGCTTCAAATGAAATTAAAGAAAAAAACTATTTAAATACAGCTTCAGCTTTGATTAAACAATCAATATATGAGATGGAAATCTTCGTAGAATATTTAAAAGGAAAAAAGGAAACTGTAAAAGGATTGGCTGGTCTCGGCGACCTTTATGTAAGTTCAGGTGGTGGAAGAAATGCAAAAATGGGAGCTTATATTGGTGAGGGTTTAACATTTTCTGAGGTAAAAAAAACAAAAATGGAAAAAGTTACTGTTGAAGGTGCTGATTTAGCAAAAGAAATTGCAAAGAAAGTTAATGAAGATTTTGATGAAAAAAAATTACCTTTAATGCTAGGCATGATAAATGCTATTGTAGACGATAAGAAGCTCGAACTAAACTGGGAGTCATTTAGGTGAAAAAGATTTTTATAATTTTAATATTAAACACTCTAATTTTCAATTTTTCTTACGCCAATAATAATCAAGACTCAAAAAAAAATACTTCTTATACTGATCAACTTAAGCATTTACAAGATCTTTACAAGTCTGGTGTAATAAGCGGATACGAATATGAAAATGAAAAAAAAAAATTATTAATAAAGTAATATGAAAAAATTTATCATTTCTATAGATGCTGGAACTACTTCTAATAGATCTATTCTTTTTGATTTAAAAGGTAACCCGGTTTTTTCCTCTCAAAAAGAATTCACACAATACTTTCCTAAAAGTGGTTGGGTAGAACATGATCCTGATGAGATTTGGAGAACTACCGTAAAAACACTAAAAGATGTAATTCAAAAAGCTAAAAAACTTAGAGGTAAAATTTTAAATATTGGAATTACTAATCAAAGAGAAACAACTGTTTTATGGGACAAGAGAACAGGTAAACCAGTTTACAACGCTATTGTATGGCAAGACCGTAGACAAGAAGAGTTTTGTGCAAAATTGAGAAAACAAAATAAAGATACAATGATCTTTAACAAGACAGGTCTTTTAATAGACTCATATTTTTCAGGAACAAAAATTAAGTGGATTTTAGATAATGTTCCAAAAGCAAAAAAACTAATGAACAGTAATCAATTACTTTTTGGGACTATAGATAGTTTTTTAATTTGGAGATTTACTAAGGGTAAAGTCCACGCAACTGACGCTACAAATGCAAGTCGAACAATGATTTATAATATAACATCTAATAAATGGGATGACGCAATTTTAAAACTTTTAAATATTAAAAAATATATCTTACCAGAGGTAAAAGACTGCGCAGATAATTTTGGCCAAACACATTCATCAATAACAGGTAAATCTATTCCAATTAATGGTGTAGTTGGAGATCAGCAAGCAGCAACTATTGGTCAATGCTGTTTTGAACCTGGTTCCCTTAAAAGCACATATGGAACAGGAGCTTTCGTTTTATTAAACACAGGTTCAAAGAAAATTTATTCGAAAAATCGTTTATTGACCACTATAGCTTATAGGATTAAGGGTAAAACTACATACGCCATGGAAGGTTCAATCTTTATTGCTGGAGCAGGAGTTCAATGGTTAAGAGATAGAATGAAATTTTTTAAGAAAGCATCAGAAACCGAAAAGATAATAAAATCTCTTAAAAGTAATAATGATATATATTTAGTACCAGCATTTACTGGTCTTGGAGCCCCTTACTGGGATGCAAATTCTAGAGGAGTTTTGAGTGGAATTACACGAGATACAAGTCCAAAAGAAATAGTAAGAGCAACAATCGAAGCTGTTGCTTATCAAACCCAAGATTTATTTGAGGCTATGAAACATGATGGTTTGAGACCAAAAATCGTAAAAGTTGATGGAGGGATGGTTATGAATAATTGGTTCTCACAATTTTTATCCGATATTGTTAATGTAAAGGTATTAAGACCAAAAGTACAAGAAACTACAGCTCTAGGAGCAGCTTTTATGGCGGGTTTACATATAGGGGTTTACAAATCTTTAAAAGATATTTCTAGAAATTGGAGTTTAGATAAAAAATTTTCTCCAAATATGAAAAAACAATCAAGATCAACTCTTCTAAAAGGGTGGTTGAAAGCTGTTAAAAGAACTTTAATTAATTAATACATCTTTTAGTTGAATATTTCCATTTTAAACACTGTACTTTTTTATCTATATTTGCTTAAATTTATTAAAAAAAAACAATAACAAACAAATGAGGGAAATAATGATTAAAACATTAAAAACTATTTTTGCTGTTGCTGTTTCATTTTCAATCGTAACTATTTCTAGCGTATTTGCAGATGGTCATATGGCTGCAATTAAGAAATGGTCAAATGGGGAATTTAGTCTTTCAGTTCTATCTGCAAAAGATAGAGAAAAAGAACTACAATGGTTCCACGATGCTGCTAAGCCATTCAAAGGAATGTCTTTAAAAGTAGTATCTGAAGGAATACCTACTCACGTGTATGAATCTAAGGTTCTTACTAAAGCGTTTGAAGAGATTACAGGCATTAAAGTCCAACACCAAATTATAGGTGAAGGTGATGTAGTGATGGCAGTACAAACTCAAATGCAAACGAACGTAAGTATTTACGATGCGTATGTTAATGACTCAGACTTAATTGGTACGCATGCGCGTATGCAACAAGCTGTGAATTTAACTGATTGGATGAAAGGTGAAGGTAAAGCTGTCACTAATCCAATGCTAGATTTGGATGATTTCATAGGACTTCAATTTACTACAGGTCCTGATGGAAATCTTTATCAACTACCAGACCAACAATTTGCTAACCTTTATTGGTTTAGAAAAGACTGGTTTGATAGACCTGAAATTCAAAAAGCATTTAAGAAAAAATATGGTTATGATTTAGGAGTACCAGTAAACTGGTCTGCATATGAAGATATAGCTAAATTCTTTTCAGAAGATGTTAAAGAAATTGATGGTGTAAGAATATACGGTCACATGGACTACGGTAAAAGAGCTCCAGATTTAGGATGGAGAATGACTGATGCGTGGTTATCAATGGCTGGTGCAGGAAGTAAAGGATTACCAAACGGAGTTCCAGTAGATGAGTGGGGAATTCGAATGGAGCCTGGTTCTTGTAACCCAGTAGGTGCTAACGTATCAAGAGGTGGAGCTACAAACGGCCCCGCTGCTGTATACGCAATTAGAAAATGGGATGAGTGGTTAAGACAATATGCGCCTCCAGGAGCCGCGGCAATGGACTTCTATCAGTCTTTACCGTCACTTTCTTCAGGAAACGTTGCTCAGCAAATTTTCTGGTACACGGCTTTCACAGCATCTTTAGTAGGAAAAGATCCTAATAATAAAGTTGTTGATGCAAACGGTATGCCACTATGGAGAATGGGACCATCACCAAAAGGACCATATTGGGAAGAAGGTATGAAGCTTGGTTATCAAGACGTTGGATCATGGACTTTATTTAAGTCTACTGACGTTGAGAGAAGAAAAGCTGCATGGTTGTACGCTCAATTTGCTGTTTCAAAAACAGTATCTCTTAAAAAAGCTGACGTTGGTATAACATTTGTGAGAAAAAGCACTATTAATCACAAACACTTTACAAAGAGAGCGCCTGAACTTGGTGGTCTTGTAGAGTTCTACAGATCAAAAAATAGAAATGTTTGGTCACCAACAGGTGTCAACGTTCCAGATTATCCGAAGCTAGCACAATTATGGTGGCAGCATATCGGAGAAGTAAACTCTGGGACATTTACTCCACAACAAACTATGGATCGTCTTGCAGATGAAATGGACTTAGTTATGTCTCGTATGGAAGCTGCTGATAAAGGTAGTAACGCTTACGGTGGATGTGGACCTAGACTTAACAAACCAAGAGAAGCTTCTTATTGGTTAAATCAAAAAGGTTCACCAAAAGCTAAAGTTAATGAGAAACCTAAAGGTAAAACCGTAGCATTTAAAGACGCTTGGAAATAACTTAGGTTAATCTAAATCTTAAAAGGGGGCAATTTTTGCCCCCTTCTTTAAAACCAAATTACAAATATGAGTTTAGAATTAAAAGAAGTTGAAAAAAAAGTTGGAATAGAAACTCATATATATCCTACAAATTTAAAATTAGAAAAAAATACTATTAATGTTTTATTAGGATCTACTTTAGCTGGTAAAACAACATTAATGCAAATTATGGCCGGTTTAGATAAACCAACTTCAGGAGAAATTTGGTTTAACGGAGAAAATGTGACTGGCAAAGAAGTTCAAAAAAGAAATTGTTCAATGGTTTACCAGCAATTTATTAATTATCCTAATTTTACTGTTTTTGATAATATTGCATCACCTTTAAAAATTACAGGAATTAATTCCGATGAAATTAAACAAAGAGTAGGTAAAGTTGCAGAGCTTTTAAAATTATCTGCAATGCTTAATAAAAAACCAGATGAATTATCTGGTGGCCAGCAACAAAGAACCGCCTTAGCTAGAGCTTTAGTCAAAGATTCTGATCTGATATTATTAGATGAACCTTTAGCTAATTTGGATTTTAAGTTACGTGAAGAACTTAGAGAAGAATTACCAAAGCTATTTGAAGACAGAGATTGCATTGTTGTTTATGCAACAACTGAACCTCTTGATGCGCTTATGATAGGAGGTAATACTGCAACATTATTAGAAGGGAATGTCGTTCAGTATGGAAAAACTTTAGATGTTTATAGTAAACCTGACAATTTAACTTCTGCCAAAGTATTTAGTGACCCTCCAATGAATATTGCTGAAATTACAAAGTCTGGAGATAATTTTAAATTAGTTGATAATAACGTCCAGTGGAAATCAAATGTAAATATAAAAGACGGAAATTATAAAATTGGTATCAGACCTCACAATATAACAACGTATAAAGAAGGTAGTAATTCAGTTGAAATTAATGGGAAAGTTCTAATTTCTGAACTTTCTGGATCAGAAAGCTTAATTCATTTTACTAATGGAAAATTAAATTGGGTTTCTTTATCAAATGGCATCCAACAAAGAAATATTGGTGAGGATACAAAATTACATATGAATGTAGATGAATTTTTATATTTTGATCAAAACAACAGATTGGTTAATCATGGCTAAGATTACTTTAAAAAAACTAAGTCATAGTTATTTAGTCAATCAAAATAATGATTCCGATTGGGCCTTAAGAGGAGTTGACATTGATTGGAAAGATGGAGGAGCTTATGCATTATTAGGACCTTCAGGTTGTGGAAAAACTACGTTATTAAATATTATATCTGGTTTATTAAAACCAACTGAAGGCGAAATATTATTTAATGATAAAGATGTAACAACGCTTAATCCAGTTGAAAGAGATATTGCACAAATTTTTCAATTTCCAGTCATTTATGACACCATGACTGTTTATGATAATTTAGCATTTCCTTTAAAAAATAGAGGTTTATCAGATATTGAAATCGACAGTAAGGTTAAAGAAATTGCTGAAATGTTAGAACTAAGCTCTACATTAAATAATAGAGCATCTGGATTGACAGCAGATGGGAAACAAAAAATTTCTCTAGGACGAGGACTTGTTAGATCAGATGTAAATGTAATTATGTTTGACGAACCTTTAACAGTAATTGACCCACATTTGAAATGGGTTTTAAGATCAAAATTAAAAGAATTACATCAAAAAATCAATCGTACTATGATTTATGTAACCCACGATCAAATAGAAGCATTAACATTCGCGGATCAAGTTGTTGTGATGCATGAAGGACAGATTGTACAAACTGGAACACCTGTGGAATTATTTGAAAAACCAAAACATACTTTTGTTGGTCATTTTATAGGCTCACCAGGAATGAACATTCTTCCTTGTGAAATTAAGAATGGTCAAATAAATTTTGAAGGAAAAGTATTACCTACAAATACTAGAATAAAAAAAACAAACTTTAGCAAGACACAGGTAGGAATAAGACCAGAATTTATTAATTTTTCAAATGACGGAATTCAAGTAAAGATTAAAAGAGTTAGTGATACAGGTAGACATAAAGTAGTCGACACCGAATGCAAGAGTGGTAATATTAAAGTCTTGGCTAGTGCCTCTACTGAAATACCAACTGGTAGCGCACATATTTCTTTTGATCAAAAATATACATATGCATATGGAGATAACTGGATAATTGAATAATGAATAAAACATTTAATCAAAAAGCTTGGTATTTTGTTATTCCTGTTTTTGTCCTCGTTGCGTTCAATGCAGCGGTTCCATTGATGACAGTTGTAAATTATTCATTTCAAGAAACATTTGGAAGTAATGTTTTTGCCTGGGAAGGAACTAGATGGTTTAAAGAAATTCTGCATTCTGAAAGATTTCATGCATCTTTAGGAAGGCAAGCTATATTTACTTTTATAATTTTGTTAATTCAGCTACCTCTAGGTATATTTATTGCGTTGACTATGCCTAAAAAAGGTTGGGGTGTTCCAGTCTGTTTAATATTGATGTCAATGCCATTACTAATTCCTTGGAATGTAGTTGGAGCAATGTGGAATATATTTGCACTCCCAGATATTGGTTTTTTAGGGAATTCCTTAAATTCGATTGGATTTGATTATAACTTTACACAACAAAGTGGGGATGCTTGGTTTACAACAATATTAATGGATGTTTGGCATTGGACTTCCTTAGTAGTGCTTCTATCTTATGCCGGCTTGAATTCAATACAACCGGCTTATTATCAAGCAGCTGAAATTGATGGCGCTAGTAGATGGGATATATTTAGATACATAGAACTTCCTAAAATGAAAAAAGTTTTAACTTTAGCAATACTTTTAAGATTTATGGATAGTTTCATGATTTATACTGAACCTTTTGTTTTGACTGGTGGGGGACCTGGTAATGCAACAAACTTTCTTTCTTTAGATTTAGTAAAAATGGCCTTAGGACAATTTGATCTTGGACCTGCTGCAGCGATGTCACTTATTTATTTTCTAATTGTTCTATTAATATGCTGGATTTTTTACAGCTTAATGATGAAAAATGAGGCTCGGACATGAAAAAAATTAAATGGTTAGTTCCTACAATTTATATAATATTTTTAATGCTACCGATTTATTGGTTATTAAATATGTCCTTTAAGACAACAACTGAAATTATTAATGTTTACTCTTTATGGCCGAAAGATTTCACTTTAGAAAATTATGTAACAATTTTTACCGATAGCACTTGGTACATGGGTTACGTAAACTCTATCACTTATACTGTTTTTAATACTATAATTTCTGTATCCGCAGCACTTCCGGCAGCTTACGCTTTTTCTAGATATAAATTTTTAGGGGATAAACACTTATTTTTCTGGTTGCTAACAAATAGAATGGCTCCGCCTGCTGTTTTCGCTTTACCATTTTTTCAATTTTACTCTTCGGTAAATTTATTTGATACGCACATTGCTATAGCTTTATCACATTGCCTTTTTAATATACCTTTGGCTGTCTGGATATTAGAGGGATTTATGTCAGCTGTTCCAAAAGAATTAGATGAAACAGCTTATGTCGATGGATATTCTTTTGGAAGATTTTTCTTTAAGATCTTTATTCCAACAATAGCAGCAGGAATAGGTATAACCATGTTTTTCTGTTTTATGTTTTCTTGGGTTGAATTGCTATTAGCAAAGACTCTTACTGCAACTATTGCTAAACCTATCGCAGCAATAATGACAAGAACCTCGAGCACATCAGGATATGAATTAGGTTTATTAGCAGCAGCAGGTAGTTTGACAATCATCCCAGGTGCGGTGGTAATTTACTTTGTAAGAAATTACATCGCAAAAGGATTTGCAATGGGAAGAGTATGATTTTTACAAATTTAAATGCATCTAGTTGGTCGACTGTGGGTCAACCAAAAGAAAAAGGTCTTTTTGATTTTGACTTTATAACTTGGATGGCTTGGACATGGCCTACAGCAAGTTTTTTTATTTTTATAGCATTATGCATAACTGTCATGTATTTTTGGGAAAAAAAAGTACCTGGTGGATCTCCAAGAAGAGGAATTTTAGGATTAGATACAACTAGGGGCGATAGACTTTTTGTATCTTTGTTAGGAAGTGCATTTATTCACTTAGCTTGGTTAGGTTTAGTTGGAAGCTTGTTGTGGATAGCAACAATTATTTGTGTTGCTTATTTCGTACTAGTATTTAAATACGTATAAAATATATGGTAAAAGTTGGCATTAATGGTTTTGGTAGAATAGGTAGATTAATTTTAAGAGCTATTTTAGAAAATTATAAAAATAAAATTCAAGTTGTTGCAATTAATGATTTAGGATCAATAGAAACTAATGCACACTTAATTAAATATGATAGCACTCATGGTATCATTAATGAAGATATTCAGACTTCAAAAGACGGTTTTAAAATCGGTAATCAAGAAATAAAAGTTTTTGCAGAAAAGGATCCAGCTAATATTTCTTGGGGAAAAGTAAGTGCTGATGTTGTTTTAGAATGCACTGGTATATTTTTAGATAAGTCATCAGCAGAAAAACACATAAAAGGTGGAGCAAAAAAAGTAATAATCTCTGCTCCAGGAAAAGAGGTAGATTTTACAATTGTTCAAGGTGTTAATAGCAAAGATCTAAAAAAAGAACATAATATTATTTCTAACGGATCATGTACGACAAACTGCTTAGCGCCAGTTGCAATGGTTTTAGAAAAAACTTTTGGAATTAGTTATGGTTATATGACTACAATCCACAGTTATACAGGCGATCAAAAACTTTTAGATACATTGCATAAAGATTTGAGAAGAGCTCGTTCTACTGAAGGAGCAATGATACCTACCTCAACAGGAGCTGCTAAAGCAATGAGTTTAGTTCTGCCGAGTTTAAAAGGTAAGTTAGATGGTACAGCTATAAGAGTTCCGACACCAAATGTTTCGTTAATTGATTTAACATTAGTTACTGATAAAGAAGTAACACCTGAAAGTATTAATGAAGCTATGACAAAAGCTGCGAGAGGTGAATTAGAAGGAATTTTAGATATAAACCAAAAACCTCTTGTATCAAAAGATTTTAATCATAATCCCCATAGTTCAATTTTTGATATAACCCAAACTCAAGTAATTAAAGGAAAATTTAGTCGAGTGCTTTCATGGTACGATAATGAATGGGGTTTCTCTAATAGAATGTGTGATACTTCAATACAAATAGCTGGTTTAATTTAATTATTTGATTTTTCAGCTTCCTCAATCAATTTAAGGGTATTTTTTGGAATATTTGAATTATCTGATTTAGAGTTTGAAACGTTAGAAACTTTTTTAATTTTATTTCTATTTATATTTTGAAGATCATCAACTGCTAGGAGAATCTCATCAATGCTATAATTGTCTTCCATTAGGAACCAACTTTATAAAGTCTCACCATGTTAGTCATACCTGCTTTTCCAAAAGGCAAACCAGCAGTTATAACTACAAAGTCATTTTTTTTTATAAATTTCAATTTTTTTATAATTTCTTTAGAAATAGACATCATATCTCTCCATCCATTTGCATCTCTACTATTTATAGACTTTACGCCCCATAGTAATGACACTTGTCTACTTACGTTTATATTTGGAGAAATAGTTAGTATTTTAGCTGCTGGACGCATAGCAGAAACAAGTTTTGCAGATTTTCCAGAATTAGAAAAAACAATTATAGCTTTAACGTCTGGGTTATAAGCCATATCTTTGACAGAAAGAAGAATAGATTTTACCGGGTCTTTATTTGTAATAATAGAATTTTTAAAATCTTCTATATGCTCTCTTTTATATTTTTCAGTTGATATGATAGTTTGTGTCATTGTCGAAACGGCTTGGGTAGGAAATTTACCAATCGCTGCCTCCGCAGATAACATCACAGTATCAGCTCCTTGAAATATTGCAGTCGCAATATCATTAATCTCTGCTCTAGTAGCAGTATTGTTTTCAATCATACTTTCTAACATTTGTGTAGCCACAATTACAGATTTAGAAAATTGAGAACATTTTTTTATAAGACTTAATTGAACTTTTGGCACTTCACTATGACCAATATCAATTGCTAAATCTCCTCGTGCAATCATTATTGAATCAGTAGCTTGAATAATCTTTTTAATATTTTTTAAAGCATGTTTATTTTCTATTTTGGAAATTATACCCATATCTTTTTTAATTAATTTTCTTGTTTCTAAAATTAACTTTTCATTTTGTAAATAAGAAAGGGCAATCCAATTACACCCAAGTTTTACTGCAGTCTTTAAATCTTTTCTATCTTTTTCAGTTAGTTTATTAAATTTTACATCTAAATTTGGAACATGGAAACTCTTATTACTTTTTAGTATACAATTTTGTGTTCGACATTTTGTTATAACTGAATTTCCTTTTTTTCCAATTACAGAGAAAAGATACTTTCCATCATCGATTAAAATCTTATTTCCTTTTTTTAATTTTTTTATAATTTTTGGATAGGGAAAATTTACTCTCTTTGAGTCTCCAGGTGATTTTTTATTATCGAATATAAATTTTTGGTTAAAACTAACTTTTTGATTTTGATTTTTAACTTTACCTATTCTCAACTTAACGCCTTGTAGGTCAGCTATTAAAGATAATTTTTTTCCATTTTTTTTCTCTACTTTTCTTATCCGTGAAATTATTTTATTAATCCCATTTGTGTTATGACTAAAATTTATTCTAAATGCATCAACACCGAGATCTACAAGCTTTTTTAACTTATTTTCACTATAAATTGCTGGGCCTAAAGTAGCTATAATTTTTGCTTTTTTTTCCATTGAGAGATTTTTATGTTATAACACCACTTCTCTTAAAAAAGAATATTAAAGAAAAATTAATTTAAATGAGTAATAAAAAAATAGGAATTTTAACTAGCGGTGGAGATTGCGGGGGTCTTAATGCAGCAATTAGATCAATTTTTTATAGAGCAAAAAATAAATATAAGATGGATGTATATGGCATAAGAGATGGTACAGCAGGCCTAATAAAACGTCCAGTAGACGTTATACAACTAACTCATAAAACTTTTGGAGGATATTTATTGAGACAAGGTGGAACATTTTTAGGATCTACAAATAAAGGCAATCCATTTAAAATTCCAACAGGTGGTGGTAAGCATGTCGATAAATCAAAAGAAATTATAGAGGGATATCATTCAATGAAACTCGATGGTTTAATAATTATCGGTGGAGATGGCAGTATGCAAATTTTAAAAAAATTAGCCAAAGATGGTGATATGAAAATAGTAGCTATACCAAAGACAATAGACAATGATGTAGGTGCAACGGAAAGTTCGATAGGTTTTCATACCGCTGTGGATGTCGCAACTCAAGCGTTGGATAATTTACAATCCACAGCAGCTAGCCATAGAAGATCTATGATACTTGAGGTTATGGGTCGTGATGCAGGGCACATCGCACTGAATGCTGGTATAGCAGGTGGTGCAGACATTATTTTAATTCCTGAATTAAAGTATTCAATAGATGGTATTATTAATAAACTTAATTCTATGAAAAAAAATGATATACAACATTCATTAATCGTAGTTGCTGAAGCTGTTAAAAAAGAGGATGGTTCAAGAGTGGTACATAAATATATGGACGGTGAACAAAGACTTGGTGGTATTGGAGATTATATAGCTAAGGAGTTGATGAAGAAAACAGATGTTGAATGTAGAGTAACATCACTTGGTCACGTTCAAAGAGGAGCTCCCCCAACAGCAAGTGACAGAATATTAGCTAGTGCTTTTGGAGTTTACGCTGTAGACTTATTAAATCAAAAAAAATTTGATCGAATGGTTGCATGGAGAGACAGAAGAGTGGTAGATGTACCTATTGACGAAGGCATCAAAACATATAAAAATGTTGAAAGAAAAGACTCTTTAGTCGAAACAGCGCTTTCACTAGGAATTTATTTAGGAGATGAAATTTAATGAAAGATAAAAATTCAAATTTAGTTGCTAATAGAATTGTAAAAGCTTTTCTAAAAAACGAAATTATAAATCCTATTTCCGGAAAATATACAAAAAAACTTACGAATGCTCAAAAATTTAGAAAATTATGTGAGAGTAAGATAAAAAGACCGATTATAGGATTTAAAGCAGGTGGAACAGGGATACCTGTAATAAAAAAACTTAAAGAAAAAGAACCTTTTTATGCATCAGTGTATAAGCATAATGTGCTTGAAAATAATAAATCTGTTAAAATAAACAATTATACCTTAGGTATCGAACTAGAAGTCTGTTACTACTTAAAAAAAAGTTTTTTTGATTTTAAACAAAAAATCTCAAAAAATAATATGAAAAAGTTTATCACTCATATAGCTCCTTGCATTGAAGTTGTTGGTTACAGACAAAAGAAAAAAGGTATTAAGAGCTTTGGTGATTTATGCTCTGATTTTGGTGCAAACATTAAATTTATTCTTGGAACGAGAAAGAAATTTAAAAATAATAACGTAAAAAATTTAAAAACAAATATTTCAAATTCTAAAATTAAACAATCTGTCAACGGGAATACAAACACTGTTTATATTAATCCAATGAATTCCCTTTTATTCGTTTTAAAAAAAATTCAGAAAGATAAATTAAAACATAATCAAGATTTTTATGTTTTTACAGGTTCCACGGTAGGGGTTGTTCCAATCCTAGATAAAGGTATTTATAAAGGTAATATCGAAAAATTAGGATCAGTTAAAGCTAAAATTAATTAGAGAGTAAATACCCACCAAGAATTATAAACACAATCGCAGACAAGTACTTTATATTCCTAATTAAAGATTCTCTTTTTTCACCTTGAAATTTCCTTTTCGAGAGAAAATAAATATTAGTTTCGGCTTTATTTCTAAACTTTGGTCTAAGAGGTGATGGTATAGACTTGTTTTCTATACTTTTGAATTTTTTTGGATTTATTTGCAACATAATTCTATTAACTTCATTTTTACCAAGTTATCAACACCTTAAAATTTTAACAGGTGCGTCAATATTGCAAATGATAATCATTATCAATATATTGTAAATGATAATCATTATCAATAAACGAGGGAAATAAATGAAAAAAACACTAATAATTAGCTATCTATTTTTAGTTGCATTTGCAGGCTCTTTATTTGCGAATGAGGTAAATATATTTAGTGCAAGACATTATGACTCTGATGTCCAACTTTATGAAAAATTTACAGCTAAAACTGGAATAAAAGTAAATGTTGTATCAGGTAAGTCAGGTGCTTTAGAAAAGAGGATAATAGAGGAGGGAGCTGATAGCCAAGCAGATCTATACATTACAGCAGACGCTGGTAGACTAGGTGCTTTTGAAGCTAACCTTCAAGGGGGACTTACTAGTGCTGCTATTAAATCTGCTGTACCAAGTAACTTCAGAACATCAAAATGGACTGGTATAGCTAAGAGAGCTCGAATAGTATATTTTGCTCCAGAAAGAGTAAGTGGCGCAGAATTAGCTGGTTTAACTTATGAAAGTTTAGCTGATCCAAAATGGAAAGGCAGATTAGTAATCAGAGCTTCAAACAATATTTACAATCAATCACTTGTTGCTTCATTAATTAAAAATAATGGAAAAAGTAAAATTGCTGATTGGTCAAAAGGTATGGTTTCGAATATGGCTAGATCACCTAAGGGTAACGATAGAGCTCAGATACTTGCTGTTGCAGCAGGTGAGGCAGATATAGCTGTAGCTAACACTTATTATTTAGCATTAATGCTTTCTGGAAAAAAAGGCCCAGAACAGCAGGCAGCTGCTAAAAAAGTGAAACCTTTCTTCCCAAATCAAGATGGAAGAGGAACTCATATGAACATTAGTGGTGCAGGGCTCGTTAAAGGAGCGCCTAACAAAGCTAATGCAATAAAATTAGTTGAGTTCATGTTAAGTGAGGAAGCTCAAAATCATATTGTAAATAATACTTTTGAGTATCCAATGATAAAAGATGTGTCCCCACATCCACTTGTTGTAAATATGGGATTAGATTTTAAACAAGATCTAAAAACTAAAGTTGTTAATTATGGAAAAAGACAAGCAGATGCTTTGGAAGTAATGACAGCAGCAGGTTGGAAGTAGTTTGTTAATTATATGAGGCGAACAACAAAAAAAGAAATTAACTTGAATAAGTTAAAAACAGGTTGTTCGCCCTGTATGTCAGCAGCTAAAAAAATGGAGCAAAAAATATCTAATAGAAAGGTTTCTGAAATAAAAATTGAGGAAGTAAAAGTAATTGTATCTTCAATGTTTAAAAAAGATTAAAAGTTTGACGTCAATTTCCCTGGCTTAAAATGCTAGCTTATTTTATCTACACTCAAGCCGCTTTAGCCAGGGAACTTAATATGATAACAAAATTATTAAATGACAAAATATAATATATGGTTTTTTGGATCACTACTTGTAGCTGCAGTGGTTGCTATGCCTATTATTACAGTATTTTTTAGTTTTTTTAACGAAACAAGTAATTATTTCTATATTTTAAAAGAAACTTTTTTGCTTGATTATATTTTTAATTCAATAACAATCTTATTATTTGTAATATTTTTTACTTTTATTCTTGGTATTTTTTCTGCATACTTTATATCTTTTTATGATTTTCCATTATCCAATTTTTTTAGTTGGGCACTAATCTTATCATTCGCAGTTCCAGGTTATATTTATGCATTTTCAATAATTGCTTTTTTTGAAAATTACGGTACAGCTTTTTCATTATTAACATTTCTATTTGGTGAAAATAATTACAATCCTGTTATTCCAAAAATAGATGGATTGATTGGAGCTATAATATCTATATCATTTTCTTTGTTTCCGTATGTTTATGTATTAACGAGAGCATCATTTTATTATCAATCGAATAATTATATTGAAGTAGGAAAAAATCTTGGACTTTCATCAAAGGAAACCTTTTTAAGAATAGTTTTACCCTCGGCAAGACCGGCAATTATTGCAGGTTTAGCTTTAGTATCAATGGAATGCTTGTCAGATTTTGGAACTGTGTCATTTTTTAGTGTTAATACATTAACTACTGGAATTTATAATTCATGGCTGTCTTTTGATGACTTAAATACAGCCAATCAGATATCTTTTATATTACTTATTTTTATTCTTTTACTTTTTTCAATAGAAATTTACTCAAGACAAGAGGCAAAATATCATCAACCAGGTCGGGGTTTTAAGTCAATTACTAAAATTAAATTAACTGGAAAAAAGTCTATAATTCCATTTATTGTTTGTTCTTTAATCTTTTTATTGAGTTTTATTTTTCCAGTTTCTCAAATGATTTATTGGACAGTAAAATTTCCAAAATATATTCAAGACATTGATATATTTAAAATAAGCTTAAATACTTTGATACTAGTGGGATTGGCTAGTGTTTTAATTGTAATTGTTTCTTTATTTATAAATTATGGAAGCAGAATATCAAAAAGCAAAATTTTAAATTACCTTACAAACTTTTCCATTTCTGGTTATGCGATACCTGGAGTTATTTTAGCAATTGCATTCATTACTTTTTTTTCAAATTTAAGTGATTTTTTTACAAATAATTTTAATTTTAAAAGCTCAAAAAGTTTATTTATTGGATCCATTTTTGGATTATTATTGGCATATTTCATAAGATTTTTTTCATTATCTTTCAATGGGATAAAATCAAGTTATGAAAAAATTAATAATTCAATTGATGAGAGCGCGTATCTTCTTGGTTATTCTAAGATAAGTACATTTTTAAAAATCCATATTCCTTATTTAAGTACAAATATAATTTTGATAGTTTTGTTAATTTCTCTAGAGGTAATTAAAGAATTACCCATAACAATGATTTTAAGACCTTTTAATTTCGAAACATTTGCTACTCAGGCTTATATTTACGCATCCCAAGATTTATTAGAAGCGGCAGCATTACCATCACTTTTTTTAATATTCTGGTCTACAATTTTGATACTTCTTTCATCTAGATATATACTTTCAAAGAAAAATTAATATAATCTATTTAATGACCAATAATTTTTTTGAGATTCAAAATGGTAACTTTACAGCTAGCGAAAAAAATAAAGTAAACAACGTAAACCTTGTTATAGAAAAACAAGGTGAAATTATTTCTTTATTGGGTCCTTCTGGAATAGGAAAGACCACTATATTAAGAACAATTGCAGGTTTACAAAAGCTTAGCAAAGGCAAAATAAAACTTAGAGATACAATTTTAGCCTCTGAAGAAATTCATATAGAACCTGAAAAAAGGAATATAGCTCTTTCTTTTCAAGATAACTCTCTCTTCCCTAATTATAAAGTTATCGATAATATAAACTTTGGAGAAAAAAGATCTAACGGACATGGTTTAAATTTAGATGTTAAGGAAATAATTAAATTATTGAGAATTGAACCTATATTAGAAAAATATCCTCATCAAATAAGCGCTGGAGAAGCACAACGTGTTTCGTTAGCTAGATCTTTAATGTCTAAACCTGATTTGTTATTATTAGACGAGCCATTCTCAAATATAGATCAAAGTTTAAAGGAAGAAATACAGGTGTCTGTAAAAAAACTTTTAAAAAGAATAAATTTAACAACTATCATTGTAACACATGATTCATATGAAGCTTTTTCGATGGCTGATAAATGTGGAATTATTTTAGACCAAGAATTAAAGCAATACGATATACCTTATAATGTGCACCACGAACCAAATTCAATTGATGTTGCAAATTTTTTAAATAAAGGAATTTTTATAGATGTTCAGGTAGTGGATAGTGAGTGTGCAGTTCATAGGCTTAAACATGAAGAGCTAGGTGAAATAAGAGGGAAATTATCAAATAATTTTCCATCTGGATCAAAGGTTAAATTACTTTTACAGCCTGAGGACTTAATTCATGATGATCAAAGTAAACTAAAATTAGAAGTAGTTGATAGAAAATTTAGAGGTACTAATTTTATTTATACTTTAAAGACTAAAAAAGGTGAGCATTTACCAGTATTTGTTCACTCTCACCATATTCATCAACACGAGAAGTCGGAACAATTTGGTGTTAAGTCTCCGATTTATATTGACCACTTAGTATGTTTTTAAGTAAATATAATGGTTCAGCGCCCTTAGCTCAGCTGGATAGAGCATCGGTTTTCTAAACCGAGGGTCGTAGGTTCGAATCCTTCAGGGCGCGCCAATCAATATTATGATTAAAAACATTCTTATTACTGGAGGAGCTGGTTACATAGGCTCTCATGTTTCAGAAGTTTTAATTAAAAATAAAAAAAAAATTTTTATAACAGACAATTTGTCTACCGGTTACAGAAGACTTATTAATAAAAAAGCTAAATTCTTTAAGGTAGACATTCTTAAAAGTAAAAAAATTAGGGAAATAATTATAAAAAACAAAATAGATTCTGTCATACATTTAGCTGCTAATTTAATAATTGGAGAAGGCGAAAAATACCCAAAAAAATATTTCAAAAACAACGTTCTAGGAACTAAAAATTTATTAGAATCATGTAAAAATACAGGAGTAAAAAACTTAGTTTTTTCCTCAACAGCGGCTGTTTACAAAGACGGTCAATATAAAGTACATGAAAATTCTGTTATTAAGCCAAAAAGTATTTACGGAAAAACAAAAATTAAAGCTGAAAAAATTATTAAACAATTTTGTAAAAGAAATAAAATTAATTACTGTATTCTCAGATATTTCAATATTGCGGGATCAAGCCCTTCTGGAAAAATTGGATTAATAAATAAAAGTGACCATTTATTCAAAAATTTTTCTAGAGAAATTATCAAAAAAAGACCCATTCTTAAAATTTACGGAGGTAATTATGAAACAAAAGATGGATCTTGTATAAGAGACTTTATTCACGTTTCTGATATCGCGGAAATTCATTACAAAGTTTTGGAAAAAATAAATAATTTGAATAATTCTAAAATACTTAATTGTGGTTATAACAAAGGTATTTCAGTTCTTGAAGTTGCAAAAGTATTTAAAAAACAAACTTCTAAAAAGGTAGAAATTTTAGTTTCAAAAAGGAGAAAAGGTGATCTAGTGAAAATTATTGCTTCGAATAATAAGTTAAAGAAGTTTATTAAATGGAAACCAAAATTTAATAACTTAAATACAATAGTCAAAAGCTGCATAAGTTGGGAAAAAAGACAATAATGTCACCGAGTCTACAAAACTCTTTTAGTGAATTTTGTAAGAAAAATAAATTCGAGATTAATAAAAAACAAACAGAAATATTAAACAGTCTAGAAAAATTCATTTTTCCAAGGAATAAATTATTTAATTTTTTTTCTAAAAAAGAAGACCCTAGTTGTTTCTATCTTTATGGAAATGTTGGAGTTGGTAAAACTATGATAGCTAATTTTGTATACGACCAAATAAATATTAAAAAAACTAAATTTCATTTTAATGAATTCATGATTAATTTTCATGATTTTAGACATAAAAAAAAAGATGATAATTCTATTTCTAAATTTGTAAAAAATCTTAAACAAAAATTCGATTTTTTATATTTAGATGAATTTCAAGTTACAAATATTGTCGATGCGATGATTTTAGGCAAATTATTTGAAAATATTTTTTTAAATAATATAAAAATTCTTATTACTACAAATATTAGTTTAATCAATTTATATAAAGACGGCTTACAAAGAGAACAATTTATCCCTTTTATCAGTCTAATCGAAAAAAAATCAATACAAAAAGAATTGTTTTTAGAAGATGATTATAGAACTCAAAATCAGGACAATAATCAGAGAATTTTTTATCCTTTAAATGAAAAAACTTTATTTAAAATTAATCAAAAATTTAGAATATTTACAAAAAATTTTAAAAAAGAGGAAAAAACAATTAACACTAAAGGAAGAGTTTTTAAAATAAATAATTATTATGGAGGTTTGGCCAGATTTAGTTTCAAAGAATTATGTGATCAAAATTTAGGAGCAGAAGATTATCTTAATATATCTCAGACTTGCAATCATATCTTTATTGAGAAGGTGCCGGTATTTAATGAATATAATTCTAATCAACAATTAAGATTTATTACACTAATAGATATTCTCTATGAAAAAAAAATAAACCTTACTCTTTCACTGGAAACAGATTTAAATAATATCGGAACTTCAAAAAAACATTCAGAAACTTTTAAAAGAACAACAAGCAGACTCCACGAAATGACTGCATCAAAATTATCTTAAATTTTGGTTGTAAATACACATATTTAGTAATATATAATATTTATAAATCTATATATTGACTACCATAAAATTGAAGTAAGAAAAAAATAAAATTATATTAAATCTGTTTTGAATTCTTAATTCAAAAATATTGTTAACAATAAAATAAAGGAAATCTTAAATGATTAAATCTATCAAAACTTGGATTTTAGTTGGATTTGCTTCTTTGCTATTGGTTGCTTGCGGCCAGGGCGGAGGTGGAGCTGGTTCAAAAAAATCTAAAACTTTAGACAATACTAAGAAAGCTGGATTTGTGAAATGTGGAGTTTCACAAGGTCTACCTGGTTTCTCTAATGCTGATGCATCAGGAAACTGGTCTGGTATTGATGTGGACGTATGTAGAGCTGTTGCAGCTGCTGTATTAGGTGATGCTGACAAGGTTAAATATACTCCATTAAGTGCCGCAGAAAGATTTACGGCTTTAACATCTGGCGAAATAGATGTTCTTTCACGTAACACAACTTGGACGTTATCAAGAGATGCTGACATTGGTTTAACCTTTGTTGGTGTAAACTTTTATGATGGTCAAGGTTTCATGGTAAGAAAAAATTCTGGAATTAATTCTGTGAATGATTTTAAAAATGGTATTTCTGCTTGTACAAATACAGGTACAACTACCGAACTTAACATGAGAGACTTCTTTAACTCTAAAAATATTAAGTATGAACCAATTGCGTTTGAAAAAGCAGACGAAGTTGTTCAAGCTTATGATGCTGGAAGATGTGATACTTATACAACTGATAAATCTGGATTAGCTGCTCAGAGAACAAAATTGAGTGCACCAGATGATCATAAAGTATTACCTGAAACAATTTCTAAAGAACCATTGGGACCTGTTGTAAGACAAGGGGACTCAGTGTGGGAAGATATTGTTAGATGGTCTCTAAACACAATGATCGAAGCTGAAGAGTATGGTGTTAATTCGTCAAACGCTTCAAGTCTAAAAGACTCTGATAACCCGGCTATCAAAAGATTAGTTGGTGCAGAAGGAGAATTAGGTGCTGCGTTTGGTTTAGATAACGAATGGAGCTTAAGAATTATCGAGCAAGTTGGTAATTATGGCGAAAGCTATAAAAAACATATAGCTGATACTGGAATTTTACCGAAAAGAGGTCCAAATGAATTATGGACTAAAGGTGGAATTCTTTATGTACCACCAGCAAGATAATTGCTAATAAAATTAAAAAGGGCTGGATTTGTCTGGCCCTTTTTTTTATTCTCAACTTTAAAATGAATCTTAAAAAGTTTAATATTGAAAACAAAAAAATTAGAAATTTAATACCTCAAGTATTAACTGTATTAGCCTTACTTTCAGTAATTATTTATTTTGCGACCAATGCACAAATCAACATGGGTAATAGAGGAATATCCTTTGGTTTTGGTTTTTTAAGTCAAGAAGCATCATTTGATATAGCTTTTTCCTTAATCGAGTTCGATGGATCTTACTCTTATGGAAGAGCCTTTTTAGTTGGATTATTAAATACTATTTTAGTTTCAATTATAGGAATTTTCTTAGCTACAATTCTTGGTGTAATTGTGGGTGTTTCTAGATTATCTAATAATTATTTGATAGCTAAAACTGCAGAATGGTACGTAGAAATATTTAGAAATATTCCATTAATTTTGCAAATATTTTTTTGGTATTTTGCAGCACTTAGAGCATTACCTTCTCCAGAAAATGCAATAAATTTATATGATGTATCTTATTTGACAATAAAAGGCTGGTATATTCCAAAGTTTGTATGGATCAATTTTGATATATTTTGTTATTCACTTATATTAGCTTTTATATCTATATATTTTTTAAATCGATATGCAAAAAAACAGCGAGAAGAAAATGGTAAAATTCTACCGACTTTTACTTTATCTTTAGGGATTTTAATTTCGATACCATTATTAAGTTTTCTTTTACTAGGTGTATCTCTTTCTTTAAATTATCCAGAATTAAAACAATTATCAGAAACATCTTATACTTATGAGAATGGAGTTAGCATAATACCAGAGTTAATAGCCCTTGCTCTTGCACTTTCCATGTATACAGCAACTTTTATAGCTGAGAATGTTAGAGCAGGAGTTATGGGTGTAGGCAAAGGTCAAAAAGAGGCTGCAGCGAGTATCGGATTGAATAAAGGACAAATTCTTAAATTAGTAGTTATGCCTCAAGCATTAAGAATTATAATTCCACCAACTACTAACCAATATTTAAATTTAACAAAAAACTCATCCTTAGCAGCAGCAATAGCATATCCAGATATGGTTTTAGTTTTTGCAAAAACTGCTTTAATGCAAACGGGAAGAGCAATTGAAATTATTTCAATTACAATGCTTACTTACTTAACTCTAAGCATATCAATATCTATATTAATGAACTGGTATAATAAAAAAATGGCTATCAAGGAAAAATAAATGATATTAAATAATTTAAAACCAACAAAAGAAAAAATAAATACTTTTTTACCCTTAGGAAGTATTTTTGTCATATTTGCCTTTTTAGACGTTTTGACAAATACTTTTTTAAATCTTAACATTACGGGTTTTTTGCCTCAAACATTAAGTTATTTTTTTCCATTGTTATTAGGCTACATCGGTTTTTATCTAATAAGAATAGATTTCAGTGGCATTAGTTTTTTAGATAAATTAAATAAAAACATTAATTCAAGTAATTTTAATGCTTTTTTAACTCTTCTAATATTATTCATAATAATCAAGGCAATTTTACCTCTAATGAATTGGCTAATTTTAGAGGCTAATTTTGCAGGTTCTTCAAAAGATGATTGTAATGGTAATGGAGCTTGCTGGGTATTTATAAAGGTATGGTTTAACAGACTAATGTACGGGCTTTATCCTGATGTAGAGCAATGGAGAGTTAATAGCGCCTTCATATTGTTATTTGCTTTGGTGGGAATAGCTTTTTTTGTGCCTCAAAAAATTAAAAAATATTTTATACTTTTTTTACTCTTTGTTTATCCTTTCATTGGTATTAAGTTGCTATCAGGCGGTAGCTTTGGGTTAGTATATGTTGAGACCGCTGCGTGGGGAGGTCTTTCATTAACCTTTATTATTTCTGCATTTGCAATCCTTTTCTGTTTCCCAATAGGTGTCTTTTTAGCATTAGGTAGGAGATCATCATTGCCAGCTATCAGATATGTTTCGATTGGTTTTATAGAACTTTGGAGAGGTGTGCCTTTAATTACAGTTTTATTCATGGCAGCTGTAATGTTTCCTATGTTTTTACCAGATGGTACTTTTGTCGATAAGCTAATCAGAGTTTTAATAGCGATCACATTGTTCGAAGCTGCTTACATGGCAGAAGTTGTTAGAGGAGGATTACAAGCTTTACCAAAAGGTCAATATGAAGCCGCAAAGTCTTTAGGTATGGGCTATTGGAGAATGAACGCACTAATTATATTACCTCAGGCGCTTAAACTAGTGATACCTGGAATAGCAAATACTCTTCTAGCTTTAGTAAAAGATACACCATTAATTTTCGTTGTAGGGTTGATGGAATTAGCAGGTATGATAGGTTTAGCAAAAACAAATCCAAAATGGCTGGGTATGGCAATGGAGGGATATGTTTTTGCAGGTTTAGTTTTCTGGATAATATGTTATGCGATGAGTAGATATAGTCAAAACTTGGAGAAAAAATTGAGTACTGAAAGATAATTATGGGAAAAATAATAGAGTTGAAAAAAGTAAATAAATGGTTTGATAAATTTCAGGTGTTAAAAGATATTGATCTCGAGGTTGCCCCTCAAGAAAAAATAGTTATTTGTGGTCCATCAGGGTCAGGAAAATCAACTTTGATTAGGTGCATCAATAGATTAGAAGAACATCAAGAGGGAAATATTATAGTAGATGGAACTGAACTAGCAGAGAATACCAAAAACATTGAAAAGATAAGAGCTGAAGTTGGAATGGTTTTTCAGCAGTTTAATTTATTTCCTCATCTCTCGATTTTAGACAATTGTACTTTGGCACCTATTTGGGTAAAGAAATTAACTAAAAAAGAAGCTGAAGAACTTGCAATGAAAAATTTAACAAGAGTTCAAATAGACGATCAAGCTTTGAAATTTCCTGGCCAACTTTCAGGAGGTCAACAACAGAGAGCAGCTATAGCAAGAGCACTTTGTATGGAACCAAAGATTATGTTATTTGATGAACCTACTTCTGCATTAGATCCAGAAATGATTAAAGAGGTTTTAGACGTAATGGTTGATTTAGCAAAAGGTGGAATGACCATGATAGTAGTTACCCATGAAATGGGTTTTGCCAAAGAAGTTGCAGACTACATGATTTTTATGGATGAAGGGAAAATAGTTGAAAGAGCAAAAACAAAAGAGTTTTTTGATAATCCAAAATCAGATCGAACGAAACTATTTTTAAGTCAAATTTTATAGCCATTTTGGAATTGGCAAATCTTTGCTTTTTAAAAATTCTTTATTAAAAAGTTTACTTGCATATCTTTTCCCATGATCGCAAAGTATAGTAACTATTGTTTTTCCAGGACCCATTTTTCTTGCAAGTTTGATGGCGCCAGCAATATTAATACCTGAGGACCCACCTAGAATAATTTTTTGGTTTTTAATTAAATCATACACTATATTTAAAGCTTCAGTATCATCTGTTTGAAAAGCCTCATCAACTAATGCTTTTTCAAAATTTTTTGTAATTCTTCCAGTGCCAATACCTTCAGTTATTGAGTTACCAGAGCTTTCTAATTTATTATTCTTAATATGAGAGAATAAGGAAGAACCCATCGGATCAGATAAAGCAATCTTTACATTTTTATTTTTATTTTTTAATCCTATAGATACACCAGCTAAAGTTCCACCTGTCCCAACCGCACAAGTAAAACCATCTACCGAACCAGCAGTCTGGTTCCAAATTTCTTCTGCAGTAGTTTTGATATGAGCTTCCGTGTTAATAATGTTGTCAAACTGATTAGCCCAGTATACTCCATTCTTACTCTCTTTATTTAAATCTTCAGCAATTTGTTTAGACTGTTTGATGTAATTTTTTGGATTAGAATAAGGAACCGCATCAACTTCAATTAATTCAGCCCCTAATTTTTTGAGAGTTTCTTTTTTTTCGATTGATTGTGTATTTGGAATAACTATTTTAAGTTTGAGACCATATTCTTTACACACTACAGCTAAACCTATACCAGTGTTTCCTGCAGTACCTTCTACAATTGTACCACCCTTGGAAATAAGTTTTCTTTTAATTGCATCTTCAACAATAAAAAGAGCCGCTCTATCTTTTACTGATTCTCCCGGATTAAAATATTCAGCCTTCCCATAAATATTACAACCAGTCAATTCTGAGGCTTGTTTTAAACGTACTAATGGTGTATTTCCAATTTGAGAAATTACTGAATTAGTTTCCATAACATTAAATATATGAAAAAATATTTACTTTCAATTACTTTAATTTTCCTTTTATCTTTAGAAATTAATGCCCATGTAGATCATTATTCAAAATATAATTACTTGGAGTATGAACTATATAGAAACAACAAATTAATTGGTTATCATAAATATAATTTTATAAGAAATGGTGAAAATTTGATCATTGATAATGAAGTTAACTTTAAAATTACAAAACTTGGCATAGACCTTTACAAATATTATGCTAAAGGAACTGAAAAATATAAAGGTGGAGTTTTTACAGGATTTAATTCTGAGACCAATCAAAATAAAAAAGAAAAATACGTTAAAATATCAGTAGATCCTGTAGATAAAGATCTTATTATTGATGGTTCTTCATATAAAGGTAAAGCAGATAAAGACATGATAATAGGAACATGGTGGAACCATGAAATCGTTCAAAAGAAAGCTCAAATCAGTGCAGTTTCAGGAAGGATTATTGAACAAAAAGTTGAATTTATAGGAAAAGAAGAAATTCGAATTAATGATAAAGTTTACAAAACATTACGATTTAATTTTAGTTCATCAGATCCAAGTTTAACCAAAGATAAAAAACTGAATACTGACATTTGGTATGAAGAGGACACCTTTCTTTGGGTAAAAGCTGCTTTTGATAAAACTGGCTATTGGGAGTATAGGCTTAAAAAAGCAAAATAATTAAATTTTACACTTCATTTTTTTGATTTAGTCAACAGTAAAAATAAGATATTTTTGCTTTTTAGACCCCCCAAAAAAAAAAATAATATGTATTGCTAAAAAGTCCATTTTGAGGTTTTATAATTAAAAACTAGGGAGATCCATGGAAGAAAATTTCAATATTCATTTAGGAAAAAAGTTAAGAATGAGAAGATTATCATTAGGTTTAACTCAAACTAAAGTTGCTCAAGCTATAAATGTTACATTTCAACAAATTCAAAAATACGAAAAAGGAACTAATGGTGTAAGTTCTAATAGACTAATGCAATTATCTCAATTTTTAAAAGTTCCGATTATCTATTTTTTTGAGGACTTTAAAGAATTTAAAGATATTAATCCTGGAGAGAGTACTAATGATGATTTAAATTATTCTTTTTTAAGCAGAACTTTTTCATCATTGTCCAAAACCCAAAAAGAAAAGATTTTACAAATTTTAAACAACACTTCTAAATTTGAAAAAGTTGGATAGTTGGCTCCTCGGGCAGGACTCGAACCTGCGACCAATTGATTAACAGTCAACTGCTCTACCAACTGAGCTACCGAGGAATAATTGCGAACATACTTTTTTTAATAAAATAAAACAACTTGTTTTTTTGGAGGCCACGCCCAGAATCGAACTGGGATAAAAGGATTTGCAATCCTCTGCGTAACCATTCCGCCACGTGGCCCTTGATTTAGATTAAATCATTAAACTTATAATGATTTTAATCTATTTTTTTTATTATCGAATAAATATATCTTATTTTTTTGGAAGTAAATTGTAATTTTTTTATCTTTTATATTTTTAGTACTTTTTATTCTGATTTCTGTGTTATTTAAATGAGAATATATAATTTTTTCTGATCCTAAATTTTCAATTAAATCAACACTGATTTCAACTCTATATTCACTTTTATTTTCTAGAGAGATATCTTCAGGTCTAATACCCACATAAAGACCATCTTCAAAATGTAAATTTTCAAATTTAATTTCTTTATTGAATAATTTAAATGTATTTTTGCTTATTATATCTTCAGTTTTAACTTTAAAAATATTCATTTTAGGATTACCAATAAATTCTGCGACAAAAGTATTATTTGGATTATTGTAAATATCTTCAGGGCTTCCAAATTGTTCAATCTTTCCTTTATTCATAATGACAATTTTATCAGCTAAGGTCATTGCCTCAATTTGATCATGAGTTACATAAATAATATTGCTTTTAAGTTTTTTATGTAATTTTGAAATTTCAACTCTCATCTCTGACCTAAGCGCAGCATCAAGATTGGAAAGAGGTTCATCAAATAAAAATAATTTAGGGTTTCTAGTAATAGCTCTACCGATTGCCACACGCTGCCTTTGACCTCCCGAAAGTTCCTTTGGTCTTCTATCCAAAAGTTCTACAATTTTTAAAATTTTTGCAGCTTCATTTACTTTATATATTATATTTTCTTTTGAAATTTTTTCAGATTTAAGACCAAACGAGATATTTTGAAAAACATTCATATGGGGATACAAAGCGTAAGATTGAAAAACCATCGCAATTTGTCTTTTTGAAGGTAATAAATCATTTAAAAGATTATTTTCTAAAAGTATTTTGCCATTATCTATTTTTTCTAGTCCAGCTATCATTCTCAGTAGAGTAGATTTTCCGCAACCAGACGGACCTAACAGAACAATAAATTTTCCTTTTTCAACCTCTAGGTTAAATTTACTAATTACGTTGTTTTCACCGAAAGATTTATCAATATCTTCAAATTTTAAAAAAGCCATAATTCAAAATTTCCTAATTTTTTAATTATTTCAAACCTCGTAAGCATTTAATCATAGAAAATTTGTTATCTTATTGTTAAACTTAAATCATTATTTAAATAATTAATAGGAGGAAAAATGAGAAAAATAATAGCCTTCATTTTTGCACTAACTTTTTTAACTTCTAATAGTTTTGCAGACATCACTTTCTGGACTACAGAAGTTCAACCAGCAAGAATGGAAAAACAAATGGAAATGGCTAAATCATTTGAGTCTAAAACTGGAATAAAAGTTGAAGTAATACCAGTAGAGGAAAAAGACTTGGGGTCTAGAGCTACTGCTGCTGCAGCTGCGGGTAATCTGCCAGATGTGATTTATCACACTCTTCAATATGTTTTACCTTGGGCAGAAGCTGGAATACTAGATGTAAATGCTAACAATAATGTAGTTAAAAGTTTAGGAAAAAATACTTTTGCGCCAGGAGCATTAAACATGGCAAAAAAGGGTGGAAAAATTGCTGCTGTGCCAGTCGATGGATGGACACAAATGGTAGTTTATAGAAAGGACCTATTTAAACAAGCAGGTCTTGAACCGCCGACAAGTTATGAAAATATTACAAAAGCTGTTAAAGTTCTTTCAAGCGGAGATATGTTTGGATTTGTGGCCGCAACTAAAACTGATGAAAACTTTATGAGCCAAGTTCTTGAACATGTTCTTTTAGCAAATGGTGTTAACTTTGTTAAAAAGGGCGGAACAAAAAAACAAGGAAAGGCTCTTAAAAACTCTTTAGAGTTTTATAAAGTTATAGCTAAAGCGAGTCCCCCAGGAGAACTATTCTGGAAACAATCTAGAGAGTTATACTTTGCTGGCAAAACACCAATGATAATTTGGTCTCCGTTTATAATGGATGAATTAGCTGGACTAAGAGATTCAGCTCCACCAACAATAAACAGCGATCCAACATCACCTGAACTTGCTTCTAAAACTGGTTTCATAACGAATTTTAGTGGACCAAATAATAAGAAAGGTGCTGCATGGGCAGATGTAAGATATTTCGGTATTACAGCTGATGCAGATACTGATGAAGCTAAAAAGTTTGTTGAGTATTCCATGGACGAAGGTTACACAAGTACGTTAGCAATCGCTCCAGAGGGTAAATTTCCTGTAAGAAGAGGAAATTCTTCAGATTCTGCAGCGTTTACAAAAGCTTGGAGTAAATTACCAGTTGGTGTAGATAGAAAAAAACCATTAACTGAACTTTATTCACCTGATGTAATCAATAACATTGTTGCTGGATTAGATACTGCAAACAGATGGGGTGTAAAAGAAGGGGAGCTTTCTAGAGCATCAAAAATAATCAATGCTCAATTCTTGAATAGAATTACAAGAGAATACATTGATGACCAGATAACTGTTGATGAGGCAGTTAAAAAAATTAACGCAGAATTAGCAAAATTCTAGCAAATTTATTTCTTAAAAGCGGATAATAGGTTATTATCCGCTTTTAAATGAGTTCCACATTATCAATAATAGAAAAAAGAACTGCATATACACTTCTTTTACCTGCTGTATGTCTAGTTTTTGCAATAATTTTATTTCCAATTTTTGCAAACGTCTGGATTAGTTTCAAAGAAGTTGGACTTAAAGATATAAGAATACCTGAGCCTAGGGCAAAAAAAATTGTAAAAAATATACAAGATAGTAGTTGTAAATTAAAAATTATCTATAAATTAAGAAATAGTTCTTTAATCCAAGATATTAGAGAAGTTAAATTTTCAGATAAATTACCAAAAAATATTGAACCAGTTAATTTGGACAAAAGATGTGAATTTAAGTCACAAAAAATTAAATGTTTTTTTGGAAATTGGGAGGCAGGCTATCGTGAAAATTTCGAAATATTTGTAAAAGATGTGAATAACGATGCTATTAACAGTAAATACGTTAAATCTAATAAACCAGATTTGAATGGAAAATCAAATAATATTTTATTGACTACAGATTTCACTTTCAAAAATTTTAAAAATGTTTTCATAAATAACAATTTTGTTGAGGTTTTAATGACGACTTTTTACTTTACTTTTTTTGGAACTCTTGGAGCTATTTTACTTGGTATATTCGCTGCCCAACTTGTAAATCAAAAATTTTATGGAAGAACTTTTATGCGAAGTATACTGCTTTTTCCCTATGTAGGACCTGTAGTTGCTTTGGCTTATACCTGGACTTTACTCTTAGACCCTAATAGCGGTACGATAAATTCTCTTCTTATTAATTACGGGGTCATTGAAAAACCTATAAATTTACTTGGACAAAAGTATTTAATCATTAATATTTTAGGACTTGAGTTAAAACTTAGATTAGCATTGACCACAGTTATATTTTTTGAGATTTGGCGATATTTTCCTTTAGCTTTTTTATTTATATTAGCTAGACTACAAGCTATTCCTAAGGATCTTTATGAGGCTGCGGATGTAGATGGTGCTGGGCCATTTAGAAAATTCTTTTATATTACTCTTCCACAAATTACAGCGATTTTGTCAATATTGTTCATGATTAGATTTATTTGGAACTTTAATAAATTTGAAGATATATTTTTATTAACAGGCGGTGCTTCGGGTACTTTAACGTTACCAATAAGCGTGTATCAACAAGGATTTGCAATATCAAATATTGGCATGGGCTCAGCAGTTTCAATAGTAATCGTATTATTATTAATAACTTTTATGATTATTTATTTCAAATTAATTGGAAAAAAGGCAAATGAAATTTAAATCTCTAATAATAACTTTACTTGCATCATCAATTTTTCTTACAATAATAATTTGTATATGGAAAATATTAGCAACTTTGCAAGGTTTAAGTTTTACAAACCTTAACTTTAATCTAAATCTGTTATTATCACTCGGATTAGTTATAACTTGTGTATTTATTGGAAAAAAGTTTAATCATAACTTAAAAGTTTTTATATTATCCTTATTATTTACAATTTTATATACATTTTTAAATGAAAACTCCCCTATGTGGTTTTCAGTAGGTATTTTTTTACTTATTTTATTTTTTATAAATAAATTAAAAAAATATGATTTAAAATATTTAAATCAGGATTTTATATCTGAAAAAATTGTGTTTGAGTTTTTATCTTTATTTGCAATAGTATTTTTTGCATTAGTCATATTGTTTCCATTTTACATAATGTTTGTTACTAGCTTTAAAACGCAAACAGCTTTATTAATTAACCCGATTGATCTAAGTATTGATTTTTCAACAAATATTTTTGAGATATTCAAATCTTACTTTGTCATTTTCAAAACATATGATTTTGGTAGATACATTCTTACAAGTTCATATGTTTCAATTGGAACTGTTTTAATAACCTTATTATTTGCTATCCCCGCAGCGTACGCTGTTGCAAGATTAAATTTCTTTGGCAAAACCTTTCTTTCAACATCAATATTAATAATTTATATGTTTCCAGCAATAGTATTAGTAATTCCTTTATACACTGTTTTTAGTCAACTAGGTTTGAGGAATTCTGTGGAGGGCCTACTAATAGTTTACACAGCAACCACTTTACCAGTAGCCATCTATATGCTTCAGGGATACTTTAAAAGCATACCTAAAGAAATTGAAGAGGCGGGACTTATTGATGGGCAAAATTGGTTTGGAATAATTATTAAAATAATAATTCCTCTCAGTTTACCTGCTATTGCTTCAGTATCATTGTATGTCTTTATGATAGCTTGGAATGAGTTTTTATTTTCTCTTATGTTTTTGGACAATCCAAAAACATTCACATTATCTAGAGCAATTAATCATTTAACTGGTGATGCCGAAACACCACGGCAATATCTAATGGCTGGATCTGTGGTAGTTACTTTACCAATACTTTTAATTTTCATATATTTTGAAAAGTATTTAGTAAGCGGTCTAACTGCCGGAGGTGTAAAAGGATAATGAATAACTCAATTAAAGAAGCAAAGAGAACCTTAATAAATAACAGAAGGTTAAATTACACTTTACCCACTAATACTAAACTTTATCCAGCCCAATGGAATTGGGACTCAGCTTTTATCGCATTAGGATATTCTAATTTCAATTTAGACTATTCATTTAAAGAACTTGAAACTCTGATTTCAGGACAATGGGATGACGGAATGATACCACACATTCTTTTCCATATTAAAGATTTAAATTATACTCCTAACTATAAAGCTTGGAATTGTGGTAAAAAGGTTTCCTCATCTGGAATAACCCAACCACCGATCTTAGCAAGTATTTTAAGAATAATTATTGAGAGACAAAAGTTTTCAAAAAAAGAAATAAAAAAATACCAGTCTTTAATTTTAAAGATTAAAAAATGTTTAGAATGGTTTATTAGATACAGAGATCCTAAACGAACTGGTTTAATTTCCATACTTCACCCATGGGAAAGCGGTTATGATAATTCTCCTTTATGGGACAAACCGATGAGTAAGATCAAAACAGAATTAAATCTTAATTATAAGAGAAAGGATAATAAAATTGTCAACCAGAGCCAGAGACCTTTGAAAATTGATTATGATAGATATGTAACTATTAAAAATCATTTAAAGAAAATGAATTATGATCCAAAAAAACTTTACTTCAAATCAAAATTTAATGTTG
>CABZFF010000007.1 GCA_902524945.1 uncultured Pelagibacteraceae bacterium | reverse complement strand
GGATGTGTTGTACAGTTAATCATAACTTTCGGGCAATTATATCGGTATGTTTTAACACCGCCTCCAAACATTTTTTTTTCACTCCATGTTAAATATCCAGAATAAAATTGCAAAATATGAGCATTATTCATCAAATAATTTTTATTTTTAAATTTTATTGAATAGTTTGTTTGGTCAGAAGATTTATTTAGCTTTTCAAACTGGTCATTATTTATTAAATTTTTTTCTGAAAATGGAGTAACTATATCCTTAGCTTTGATATAAGCATGTCCGTAATGCTTTGCTATTTCTAAGTTAGAATTATACATAATATAAAAGATACTAATAACGCTAATAATGATTGATAAAAAATAAATTCTTTTATTTTCAAAAAAAATAAAAATTAAAATTGATGTTAAGAAAAACATCGCGAAAGGAACTCTATTACCTGCAAATAAAAATCCAAAAGTAATTATTACAGATGAGAACAAAAATAAAACGAGTAACTTTCTACTGGAAAATTTTTTTAAAAAAGGAGAAGTAGCCAATAGAAAAAATAAAAAAAAAGAAAATTTTTGGAGAAAACCCCCAGCAATTAGTTCATCACCAAATGGACCGCCTAATCTTCGCCCACTACCTTCAAATCCAAAAATATCTTTTCCAAAATTGTACTGATAAATGACATCTAAAGAAACAAATAAAACTAAAAATGAACTAACTACAAAAAAAAATTGAAAATTAATAATTTTTTTATTCGTTAAAAGTCTTAAAACAATATAAAGTAGGAGGAACCTTAAATATAAAAAAGATTTTATTATTATTTCAAAATTATTTGTTGATGCAGTAATAAAATTATAAACACCAATTAAAAGAATATAAGAAAAATATATTAAAATAAATTTATCAAATAAATTAATTTTAAATTCTGAAATTTCTTTTCTACAAATAAAAAATGAAAATAGAATAAATATTAATATATTTAGATTAAGTATTAGATTGCCTATGACATAACTAATTGGTATTAATGCAAATAAGAAATTTATAAGAAAATAATTATTAAATAGTTTGTTGGAATTTTTATACATCACTAATACTTATAATTAAAAAATTTATCATTAACAATATTTGGTAATTCTTTTTTAAATTTGCGCCTGTAGCTCAACTGGATAGAGCGCTTGGCTACGGACCAGGAGGTTCTGGGTTCAAATCCTAGCAGGCGCACCATTTTTTTATTGTAATTACTTATGTAAATAACTATAAAATTATATGAATTTTTTAAAAAACATCTCATTACAAAAATCTGTGGTTTATTTTTTTATTATCATTTTCATAATTCTTGTTTGTATTACACTCTTTATAAATAGCTAATTACTAATAGAGCAAAACCAAGAGCAACTCTATATACAACAAATAAATCCAAGCTAAATTTCTGAATATATTTTAAAAAATATTTTATAGTCATTAACGAGAATAAAAAAGAAAAAATTATAGAAATTATATTTATTATAGAAAAATTTACATCCTCAGAAATAATAATATTTTTTAAACCGTATAAAGACACCACACCTAGAATTGGTATTGATATTAGAAATGAAATTTTAGCAGCATCTAGCCTCTTAAATTTAAGAAATCTAGCTGCCGTTAACGTTATTCCTGATCTACTTACTCCTGGAACTAAAGATAAAACTTGAAAAAGACCAATAATTAAAACTGCTTTAAAATCAAAATCGCTCGATAAAGTTTTCCGAATATCAAACCTATCACTTAAAAATAATAGTACTCCAAATATTAAAGTCGTCCATCCGATAACTTTTAGATTTCTAAAACTCTCTATCAAATTCGTTTGAATTAAAACGAAGCCAACTAAAATTACCGGCAAAGATGAAATAAATATTTTAATAAGTAGCTTTTTGTTTTCAATTAAATTTGCAATATCTTTATAAAAGTAGGTCAAAACAGCCAAAAATGAGCCTATATGTAAACTGACATCTATGGTGAGACTTTGTTGTTTAAAATCTACAAATTCAGAAATTAAAAATAAATGTGAGGATGAACTTACTGGAATAAATTCTGTAACACCTTGAATCAAAGATAAAAAAATAATTTCAATCATTAAAAATATTTAAAACTGAAGGATGTTTTTTTAATGTCATACGGAATGCATATCAGGTATGCACAAAAAGACATTAAAATTGAGGGATTTTTCAATTTATAGGTAATTAATGTTGACCTTTAATTTATATAATTTAAAACATTTTTTTAATATTTTGACTTTCTTATGAAAAAAAAAATGTTGCAATTTGTGGATTTAAATCAGGAAACTCCTGAAAAGAGAAATACTTCTAAAAGAAAAGAAGACTTCAATGAGATTTACAAAGAATACATAACTGAAAAAGCAAGTGAGCAATCTAGTAGATGTTCACAATGCGGGGTTCCTTTCTGTCAAATACATTGTCCGTTAGGAAATAATATTCCTGATTGGTTAAAGCTTACCGCTGAAGGAAGATTAAAAGAAGCTTATGAAATTTCACAAAGCACAAACAATATGCCTGACGTTTGTGGTCGAATTTGCCCTCAAGACAGGCTTTGTGAAGGAAACTGCGTTATTGAACAATCTGGGCATGGGACTGTAACGATAGGATCAATTGAAAAATATATTAATGATACAGCTTGGGAAAAGGGTTGGGTAAAACCAATTAAGATTAAAAAAGAACTTAAACAGTCAATCGGAATTATTGGAGCAGGTCCAGCGGGGATGGCATGTGCTGAAGAGTTAAGAAAGACAGGCTATCAAGTAACAATTTATGATAGATACGATAGACCTGGCGGGCTTCTAATTTATGGAATTCCAAATTTTAAATTGGAAAAATTTGTAGTTGAAAGAAGGACAAAACTTCTTAAGGAAAGTGGTATAAAATTTATACAAAATTTTGAAGTCGGAAAAAATCAAACTCTTTATGAACTTCAAAAAAAACATGATGCGATCTTAATATCTACAGGAGTTTATAAACCAAGAGAAATCGATATACCTGGTCAGAAATTAAAAAATATTTTCCCAGCTATGGAATTTTTAACCGCTTCAAATAGAAAAGGCTTAGGAGATAAAGTTCAATTATTTGACGATGGCACACTTAATGCTGAAGGAAAAGATGTTGTAGTAATTGGCGGGGGAGATACCGCAATGGATTGTGTTAGAACATCAGTTAGACAAAAGGCTAAATCAGTTAAATGTTTATACAGAAGAGATAGAGAAAATATGCCAGGTTCTGCAAGAGAAGTTGGAAATGCAATTGAAGAAGGAGTTGAATTTGTGTGGCTGACTAGTCCAAAGAGTTTTATAGGTACAAATAAAATAGAGGCTGTCGAGGTAAACAAAATGAAACTTGGAGAACCTGATTCATCTGGAAGGAGAAGACCTGAAATTGATATTGGTTCAGAGTATAAGATCAAAGCAGATCTTGTTATTAAATCTCTGGGATTCGATCCCGAAAATCTCCCAAAATTATTTAATGCTGAAGAGTTAGCAGTTTCTCAATGGGGCACAATAAAGATTGATCTTAAGACAATGCAAACGAATTTAGACGGAGTTTTTGCGGCAGGCGATATTGTTAGAGGAGCCTCATTAGTAGTTTGGGCTATAAGAGATGGCAGAGATGCTGCGATACAAATCGAAAAATATTTACAATCAAAACTTAAAAAAGAAAAATCTAAAGCAGCTTAAATGAGAAATTATAGAAAAAATAAATCATTACTTGAAAAAACTTTTAACTATAAATCAGATATGGAGCATGATGCATGTGGAGTTGGTTTAATTGCTTCAACCAATGGAAAAAAATCTAGAAAAGTTGTTGAATATGGTATCGAAGCTTTAAAAGCAATCTGGCATCGAGGAGCTGTAGACGCAGATGGAAAATCAGGAGACGGAGCAGGTATTCAAATAGAAATTGCACCTGAATTTTTCAAAGAAAAAATTTTATCAACCGGTCATACTCCAGATAATGAAAAAAGAATTTGTGTTGGAATGATTTTTTTACCTCGTACGGATTATTCAGAGCAAGAAAAATGCAGAGAGATTATAGAGTCTGCCTTACTAGAAGGGGATTATTATATTTACGGATGGAGACAAGTTCCAATCAATCCAAGTGTTTTAGGTAAAACTGCAGATCAAAGTAGACCAGAAATTGCTCAAGTTATGTTTAAAAAAAATGAAAATTTGAAAACAAATGATTTAGAAAGAGACTTATTCGAAACGAGGAAAAAAATCGAAAAAATTGCAAGAGATAGCCAGCTAAAGGATTTTTACATTTGTTCCTTTAGCTCAAGGTCAATTGTTTACAAGGGGATGTTTTTGGCTGAAATGCTATCTGAATTTTATCTCGATTTAAATAATGAAAAATTAACCTCTAGATTTGCCATTTTTCATCAAAGATATTCTACGAATACTTTCCCAAGTTGGGACCTAGCTCAACCTTTTAGAACTTTAGCTCATAACGGTGAAATAAATACACTAAAAGGTAACATCAACTGGATGAAAATTCACGAGCAAGATATGTCCAGCTCTTTGTTTAAAAATGTAAAAGATCTAAAGCCCGTTATTAGAAGTAGCTCAGATTCAGGCGCACTAGATAATGTATTTGAGTTATTAGTCCACTCGGGAAAGCTTGCCCCTCTAATAAAGCTTATGATGATCCCAGACTCATGGTCTAAAAGAAGTAAAACAGTTCCCAAAAATCACCAAGATTTATTTAATTTTTTAAACAGTACTATAGAACCCTGGGATGGACCAGCAGCAATTTGCGCTACTGACGCAAAATGGGTTTTAGCCTCTTCAGACAGAAATGGATTGAGACCTCTAAGATACACTATTACATCAGACAATTTATTTTTTGCTGGTTCAGAAACAGGTATGATTAAAATTCCTGAAGAAAATATAATTGAAAAAGGAAAACTAGGGCCAGGACAGATAATTTCAATAGATTTAAAAAAAGGGAAATTGTTTAAGGATAGAGAAATAAAAAATTTATTAGCAAAAGACTATAAAAAATATAGTAAACAAATAATTGATTTAGATAAAAAAATTTCTAATGAGAACGAATTGCCAAATTTTACCGGTGAAGAATTAAGAAAAAGACAATATTTGTCTGGTCTGAGCATTGAAGATCTTGAATTAATCCTGCACCCAATGGCAGATGAAGGAAAAGAGGCTTCTGGTTCAATGGGTGATGATACACCAGTAGCAGTTTTATCAAGTCATTTCAGACCGGTTTCTCATTATTTTAGACAAAACTTTAGTCAAGTAACCAATCCGCCAATTGATTCTCTAAGAGAAAATAAAGTTATGAGTTTAAAAACCAGATTTGGCAATTTAGGAAATATCTTAGATTTTGATAACTTAACAGAAGAAAATATTTATGTATTAGATAGTCCAATACTTTCTAATTCTCAATTTAAAAAATTTAAAAAATTTTTTTCAAAAAAAACAAAAGTTATAGACTGCACTTTTGATATAACATCCTCTCTTAAAGAAAGAATTGAAGAAATCAGAATAGAGGCTGAAACTTCTGTGAGAGAGGGAAATACATGTATAATTTTATCAGATAAGAACATATCTAATCAGAAAGCAAGTATACCGAGTATATTAACAGTCGGAGCTGTCCATTCTCATTTAGTAAAGCACGGTTTAAGGGGATACTGCTCATTAAATATAGAGTGCTCTGATGCTTTGGACACTCATTCTTTTGCTATATTAATTGGCGTTGGTGCTACAACCGTAAACCCTTATCTTGCTATAGATAGTATCTTTCAAAGATTTGAAAAAAAATTATTTGGTAAATCTGATTATGAAAGTTGCGTGGTAAAGTTTAAAAAATCAATTGATGCAGGATTGTTGAAGATAATATCTAAGATGGGAATTTCTGTAATAAGCTCTTATAGAGGTGGGTGCAACTTTGAAGCTGTAGGTCTTAGTAGAGCAATTGTCTCTGACTATTTTCCGGGAATGTCATCAAGGATCTCAGGAATAGGAGTAATTGGAATAGAGAAAAAAATTAAAGAACTGCATGCTAAATTCAATTCAAAAAATGTTTTTACTTTACCTATAGGCGGTCTTTATCGTTATAGAAAAAGTGGCGAAGATCATCAGTATCAAGGAAAATTGATTCATCTGCTACAAAGTGCGGTAGGGAGCGGTTCATATGATCAATATAAAAAGTATTCAGCAGGTATACATAATCTTCCGCCTATAAATATTAGAGACTTATTAGAATTCAAAAAATCCAAAAAAGAAATTAGTATTGATGAGGTTGAGTCTTTAGAAGATATATTAAAGAGATTCGGTAGCGGAAGTATGTCCCATGGAGCCTTATCCGCTGAAGCTCATGAAACTTTAGCTATGGGAATGAATAGAATTAAGGGAGCTTCTTGTAGTGGAGAAGGAGGAGAAGACGCTAAAAGATTTAAAGTTCTATCCAATGGTGACAGTGCAAACTCTAGGGTAAAACAAATTGCTTCAGCGAGATTTGGTGTTACTGTAGACTATTTAAATAATGCCAATGAAATAGAGATAAAGATTGCTCAAGGTGCAAAACCCGGAGAAGGTGGGCAGCTACCAGGTTTTAAAGTTACAGATGAAATAGCTAGACTCAGACATTCTACTCCAGGCGTCACTTTAATTTCCCCTCCTCCACATCATGACATATATTCAATTGAGGATTTAGCTCAATTAATTTATGATTTAAAACAAATTAATCCAAAAGCGCGAGTTGGAGTAAAACTTGTTGCTTCCACAGGTATAGGTACTATTGCTGCAGGAGTTGCAAAAGCAAAGGCTGACATAATTTTAATCTCAGGACATTCAGGTGGAACCGGAGCAAGTCCTCAAACAAGCATTAAGTATGCTGGAATACCCTGGGAGATGGGTTTGACTGAGGCTAACCAGATTTTAACCTTAAATAATTTAAGACACAATGTTACTCTTAGAACTGACGGAGGACTGAAAACTGGAAGGGACGTAGTAATTGCCGCAATGATGGGAGCAGAAGAGTATGGCATGGGAACTTCGTCTTTAGTTGCCATGGGTTGTATAATGGTCAGACAATGTCACTCTAATACATGTCCTGTAGGAGTTTGTAGTCAGGATGAGTCCTTAAGAGAAAAATTTATTGGTACACCAGAAAAAGTAGTAAACCTATTTAAATTTGTTGCAACTGAAGTAAGAGAGATTTTAGCTTCACTAGGATTTAAATCTATAAATGAGATAATAGGCAGAACAGATTTGCTCTCTCAAGTTAATAAAGGAGCGTCTAACCTCGATGATTTAGATTTAAATCCTTTACTAGTTCAGGCAGATCCTGGTGAAAATTTAAGATACTGCAAAGACAACCACATAAATAAAGTTCCTGAAACACTAGATGAAAAAATATGGTCTGATATCAAAGACAAGATTATTCCATCAGATAAAAATAATTTTGAGTATGAAATTGAAAATACTTCAAGATCAGTCGGTACCAGGTTATCACATCATATTTACAAAAAGTACGGTAACAAAAAATTAAATGATGATACCGTCAATATTAAATTAAAAGGATCTGCAGGACAGTCCTTAGGTGCATTTTTAACAAAAGGTATAAGTCTGACAGTTGAGGGTGATTGCAATGATTATGTTGGTAAAGGTTTATCGGGAGGTAAAATAATTGTAAAAACTTCCAAAAAAAGCAAATTGGTTACTGATCAAAATACTATAATTGGGAATACAGTTTTATATGGTGCAACATCAGGAATACTTTATGCCTCAGGACAAGCAGGTGAAAGATTTGCTGTTAGAAACTCTGGAAGCTTTGCTATAGTTGAGGGATGTGGTGCTCATGGATGTGAATATATGACAGGTGGAACCGCAATTATTTTAGGATCTGTAGGAGATAACTTTGGGGCTGGAATGACAGGTGGTATGGCCTTTATTTATGATGAAAAAAATGAGTTTGAGGATTTTGCCAACCCTGCTTCAATAATCTGGCAACCAGTCGAAACTAATTATTGGAAAAAATTCTTGAAGGAAAGCATAGAAGGATTCGTATCTAAAACCTCCTCACAAATAGCAAAAAAAATATTAGATAATTTTGATATAGAACTTAAAAATTTTAAACAAGTGTGCCCAGTAGAAATGCTTGATAAATTAGAAAATCCAATTAGTTTGAAGCCCCATATCAAGAAAGCAGGTTAATGAGTAATCTGAAAATCTTTTGCTTTGGTTTTGGCCAGGTCGCAGAAAGTTTTACAAATAAGCTAATAGATGAAAAAAAAAAATTTGACTTAAGTGTTACTTCTCGACAGGAAACTCATCAGATAGAGTTTAATAATATCAAAATAAAGTCATATCAATTTACTAATGATAAATTTGATAGTTCTATTGCAGTAAAATTAGAAGAAGCAGATTGTATTTTAATTTCTATCCCACCTATTGAAGGTAAAGATATTGTAGCGAAGTATTTTGATACAAATCAAAAAAAATTGACAAATTGTAAATGGATTACTTATTTATCAGCAACTAGTGTTTACGGAGATCATAAAGGAGAATGGGTAAATGAAAATAGTCCTACTAGACCTACATCAGCTTATGGAACACATAGATTAGAGGCAGAAAATACTTGGAAAAAAATATCAAACAAAAACAATTATCCATTACAAATATTTAGATTAGCCGGAATATACTCAAATGAATTTAATATTTTGAACAGACTTAAAACCGGCAATGTTCAAATAGTAGACATAAAAAATCATTTTTTTTCGAGAATTCATGTTGAGGATATAGCTAACATTTTATTTAGGTCTCTTGATAATTTTAAAAAAAATGAAATTTATAATATTTGTGATGATCAGCCAGCTTCACAGAATGAGGTAGCAGCCTATGGTGCAAAATTATTAAAACTAGAAAAACCAAATCCAGTAAAACTCGAAGAGATAGAAAGTAAAATGTTACAGAATTTTTACAAAGACTCAAAAAAAGTTGATAACAAAAAAATGAAAGCTTTTTTCAGGTATAATTTAAAATTTCCAACATATGTGCAAGGATTAGATTACATCTTTAACAATAATATCTAATTCTTTAATTATTCTTTTTAATGGACCTTTATTTGATAAGCTGTGGTCTCCGTTTTTAATCATTATCAATTTTTTTTTTGCAAAAGGAAATAGAGACATCACTCTTTTTGAAAAAATAACAGGCACAACCTCATCGTTTTCTCCATGAATCATTGTTACACTTATTTTAGATTTGATTTTTTTTGATAGGACCTTGTTCTTTCTTCCATCTTTAATTAACTGATGAGCGATAGGATATTGATTTTGTCTTCGCTTAAATTTTGAGTCACCATGGGTAATTATAGAAATACCTTTACTAATTATTTCTTTTTTTATTTTTTTTGAAAATTTTTTCCACATTAATCTATCAAGAAATTCAGGCGCAGATCCGATACCTACAAAACCTAAAATTTGTTTTTTAAAAAACTTGAATTGATTTAATGAAATCCAAGCACCCATACTCGAGCCAATTAAAATAAATTTATTTTTTTTTACAATTTTTCTAATTGAACTTTTAGCATCTTTAGACCACTTGGTTATATTTCCTTTGATAAAATCTCCTGATGATTTTCCGTGACCTGTATACTCAATAGCTAAGAAACCTAACTTTTTTTTAATAGCATACTTCCTAAAAGCTTGGGGTTTCTTCCCATCAATATCTGACATAAAACCAGGCAGGAAAATTATATATAGCTTCTTTCTAAAATAATTGTCTATATATCTAAGTTTTTTGGAATTCGTCAATTTAAGATATTTAAATTTTTTCATATAACGTTTACTTAATTTGTTATTATATATAAAAGAAATGACTTCTAAAATAAATGTTTTGCAAGTAATCCCAAAACTAGGTTACGGTGGAGCTGAAACAGGTTGTTACGATATAGCTCATTATTTGGCAGAAAAAGAATGTGGGTCTTTTATTGCTACATCTGGTGGAGAATTACTTAAATATATAAAAAAAAATAAAGTGGGAGTATTTAGAATTCCAGTTAATTCAAAAAATCCAATAATAATATTTCTAAATATAATTTTAATTTCATTTTTTATTTTATTAAAAAAAATAAATATAGTTCACGCTAGAAGTAGGGCGCCAGCATGGTCGTGTTATTTTGCATGTATTTTAACTAATACAAAATTTGTTACCACTTTTCACGGTACCTATAATTTTAAAAGCAAATTAAAAAAATTTTATAACAGTATTATGTTAAGATCAAAATTAACTATTGCGGGATCAAACTTTATATTTGGTCATATTAACGAAAATTATAATGAGTATCTCAACAAAAAAAATAAGTTAAGAGTTATTTTTAGAGGAATAAATGTGGATTATTACAATCAAAAAAATATCTCAATATTAAAACAAGAAAAATTGAAAAGGGAGTGGGGCCATGAGCCAAATAAATTTACAATATTAATGCCAGGAAGATTGACCTATTGGAAAGGTCAAGAAAGATTTATTGAAGCATTAAATATTTTAATTGAAGATTATAATATAAATAATTTTCAAGCAATTCTACTTGGGTCCGATCAAGGAAGAAAAGTTTATTCAAAGAAACTTTTAAGTTTAGTAGAAAGATACAGTTTAACAAAAAAAATCAAATTTATAAATCATTGTAAAGAAATGCCCTTAGCATATTCTCTTGCAGATGTAGTAGTTTCTGCTTCTATTGAACCAGAGGCTTTTGGAAGGGTAGCGGTGGAATCTCAGGCAATGAGTAAACCAATAATAGCAAGTAATTTAGGTGGATCAAAGGAAACAGTTTTAAATAAAAAATCTGGTTTTTTATATAAACACAATGATCCAAGAGAACTTGCGAAAAATTTAAATACTGTTATTCAATTGAATCAAGAAGAGTTGAAATTAATGGGAAACGAGGGTAGAAAAAACGTTACGAAAAAATTTGATGTTGAAATAATGTGTGATTCGAATTTAAGAGAGTATATTAAATTATTAAAAAATTAATGCCCAATATTCAATTACTAGACGGTAAAAAGATTTCATTTACAAAATCAATAAGTGGTTTTGAGTTAACAAAAAAAATTAGCAAGTCTCTGGAAAAGACTGCTTTAATTATGGAAGTTAACGGAGAATTAAAAGATTTAAGTTACGAGATTTCAAAAGATGCGAAAGTAAAAATTATCACTCAAAAAGATAAAGAGGGGTTAAAAGTTTTAAGACATGACGCTGCACATATAATGGCCATGGCTGTTCAGGAACTTTATCCAGGAACACAAGTTACAATAGGCCCAGTCATCGAAAATGGATTTTATTATGATTTTGCTAGAAAAGAACCTTTTACTAGCGATGATTTAAAAACAATTGAAAAGAAAATGTCGGAGATAATTGATAGAGATGTAAAAACAAAAAGAGAAGTTTGGAAAAGAGATAAAGCAATTAAACACTTTAAAAAAATTGGTGAAAAATATAAAGCTGAAATTATTCAAAGTATTCCTGAAAATGAGGAACTTTCTATTTATCATCATGGAGACACATGGCATGATTTATGCAGAGGCCCACATTTAGCATCATCAGGTAAAATTGGAAAAGCTTTCAAACTTACAAAGGTATCAGGAGCATATTGGAGGGGAGATTCTAACAATGAAATGTTGCAAAGAATATATGGAACATGCTGGAGTTCAAAAAAAGATCTTGAAGAATATCTTCATCGATTGGAGGAAGCAGAAAGGAGAGATCATAGAAAATTAGGTAAAGAAATGGATTTATTTCATTTTAGAGAAGAAAGCCCAGGATCGGTTTTTTGGCACGAGAAAGGTTGGCAACTTTTTCAAAGACTAATTGAGTATATGAGGATGAAGCAAAGACTAGCAGGATATAAAGAAATTAATACTCCTGAACTTTTAGATAAATCTTTGTGGGAAAAATCTGGTCATTGGGAAAAATTTGGAGAGCATATGTTTACATCAGAAACCCCAGATGAAAAAACATTTGCAATCAAACCAATGAATTGCCCAGGGTGTGTTCAGATTTTTAATCAAGGCTTGAAGAGTTATAGGGACTTACCTTTGAAACTATCTGAGTTTGGAAAAGTTCATAGATATGAACCGTCTGGTGCATTACATGGGCTTTTGAGGGTTAGGGCATTCACACAAGATGACGCACACATTTTTTGCACAGAGGATCAAATAACAGAGGAGTCACTTTCAGTTACAAATTTAATTTTAGAAATTTATAAAGATTTGGGTTTTAAAGACGTAATATTAAAATATTCAGATAGACCTGAGAAGAGAGTAGGTGACGATAATATTTGGGATAAATCTGAAGAAGCTCTTTTAACAGCTATAAAAAAAACAAAGCTCGAATATGAAATTAATAAAGGAGAGGGAGCTTTTTATGGTCCAAAGATTGAATTTGTTTTGAGAGATGCAATCGGAAGAGATTGGCAGTGCGGAACTCTACAAGTAGATTTAAACTTACCTGGTAGACTTGGGGCAACATACATAGATACAGACGGAACTAAAAAAGTTCCTGTAATGTTGCATAGAGCTTTATTTGGTTCCTTAGAGAGGTTTATTGGGATTTTAATTGAAAACTATGCAGGTAAATTACCTTTTTGGTTATCTCCTGCACAAGCAGTAGTATGTCCAATAGCAGAAGAGAACAATAATTATGTTAAAAAGTTATTTAAAGATTTGTTTAAAGAAGGTATAAAATGTGAAGTGGATTTAAGAAATGAAAAAATTAATTACAAAGTAAGAGAACATTCTCTTGCAAAAATACCTTTCATAATTGTCTGTGGAAAAAAAGAAGTTGCGGAAAATACAGTCAGTATTAGAAAACTTGGCTCAGACAAACACCAAGTTATGAAAAGAGAAGACCTAATCAAAACTATGTTAGACTTAAATAAGTTGCCTTTAAATTAAGTGTCAAATTCAAAACACAATTATTTTCAAAGAAGAACTAAACCTCAAGGTCCAAGGGCCAATGAAAGAATAAGGTCTCTAGATGTACAAGTGATAGGAAGTGACGGTAATAATCTTGGTGTTATGCCTTTAAAAAAAGCAATTGAACAAGCAAAAAACGAAGAACTAGATCTAATTGAAATATCACCGAATGCAAACCCACCCGTATGTAAGATCATGGATATGGGAAAATATAAATATGATTTACAAAAAAAAGCTAACCAAGCAAAAAAAAAACAAAAAACTGTTTCTTTGAAAGAGATCAAATTAAGGCCAGGTACCGAAACACATGATTATAATTTTAAAATTAAAAATGCAAAAAAATTTATAAATAAAGGTGACAAAGTAAAATTCACTGTCAAATTTAAAGGTCGAGAAATGCAGCATACAGAACTTGGCAAAGAGTTAATGAATAAAATTATTAAGGAGACAAAAGATATAGCAAAAGTTGAAAGCCAACCAAAATTTGAGGGCAAGCAAATGGTTATGATCATACAACCCATCTAAATCAATCATAAAAGCTTCTTGCTAAGAAAAGCTATAGCATATATAAGACCGAAATATTTATGCCTAAATTAAAAACTAAAAGCTCTGCAAAGAAAAGATTTAGATTTACTTCTTCGGGAAAAATAAAAACGCCCCAAGCAGGAAAAAGGCACGGTATGATTAAAAGAACGAATTCTCAAATCAGAAAACAAAGAGGCACTACGATAATGTCAAAACAAGATACAAAAATTGTAAAGTCGTACATGCCGTACAATTCAATAAGAGGATAATATGGCTAGAACTAAACGTGGTGTAGTAAGTAGGGCTAAACATAAAAAAGTTTTAAAATCTGTAAAAGGTCAATACGGTAGAAGAAAAAATACAATACGAATAGCTCGCCAAGCTATGGAAAAGGCGATGCAATATGCGTATAGAGATAGAAAAACTAAAAAAAGAGAATTTAGATCATTGTGGATACAAAGAATTAATGCAGGTGTTAGATCTGAGGGTCTAACTTATGCGAAATTTATTAATGGTTTAGCTAAATCTAAAATTAAATTAGATAGAAAAGTTTTAGCTGAATTAGCCTACAATAATCCAGAAGCCTTTAAATCAGTAGTAAAAAAGGTTCAATCATCCCTTGGTTAAAAGGGTCTTTGATTTAATCCAAACTTTAATATAAAAAATCAAATACCTAATGAGTGATTTAGATAAAATAAATTCTATTTTTAACGCAAAAATTGATTCCGTTAAGACCAAAGAAGATTTGCAAAATATCAAAACAGAGTTTTTTGGAAAGAATGGCCAAATTACTAAACAATTTAAAACCTTAGGTTCTTTAGATCTTGAAAAGAGAAAAGAATTTGCTTCAACTTTAAACGAAATAAAAGATGATCTAAATAATCAAATCGAACAAAAAAGCTTTGAAATAGATAATGCAGAGATAAGTGAGAAGTTGAAAAATGAAAAAGTGGATATAACTTTACCAATAAGACCTTATAAAAAAGGTAAAATACATCCTGTATCACAAGTTATTGATGAGATTTCTTCAATTTTTTCTGAAATTGGATTTTCAGTTGCAGAAGGACCTGATGTAGAATCAGAGTATAATAATTTTACTGCTTTGAACACCCCAGAAGATCATCCAGCAAGAGATATGCATGATACTTTTTATTTAGAGGAAAATAGAAAATTATTATTAAGAACCCACACTTCTCCAGTCCAAATTAGAACAATGCTAAGCGGCAATCCACCATTTAAAATAATTGTGCCAGGCAGAACTTACAGATGTGATAGCGATCAAACTCATGCTCCAATGTTTCATCAATTAGAAGGTCTCCATATAGATAAAAATATTACAATGGGTCACTTAAAGGGTTGTTTAGAATATTTCATTAAAGAATTTTTTGAAGTTAAAAATATCAAAATGAGATTCAGGCCAAGCCATTTCCCTTTCACAGAGCCTTCTGCTGAAGTAGACATTGGTTATAAGATTGAAAATCATAAGATTGTAATTGGGGAGGGTGATAAATGGCTAGAAATTTTAGGTTGTGGAATGGTGCATCCCAATGTGCTTAAAAATGTAAAAGTTAATTTTAAAAAGTATCAAGGTTTTGCATTTGGCATGGGAATAGATCGGTTAGCGATGTTAAAATATGGAATTAATGACTTAAGAGCTTTTTTTGAAACAGATTATCGGTGGTTAAGTCACTTCGGTTTTGATCCACTTGATGTTCCCACAAATTATAGAGGACTAAGTAAATGATTATTACAATTCCATGGTTAAAAGAACATTTAAAAACAAAATCGAATGAACATGAGATAATCGACAAACTAACCAACATCGGTTTAGAGGTTGAAGGAGTTAAAGAGAACTTAGGAAAATTAAGTGATTTTAAAATCGCAAAAATTGTTAAAGCAAAAAAACATCCAAATGCTGATAAACTTAAAGTCTGTGATGTTGATATTGGAGAAAAAGAAATTTTAAAAGTAGTATGTGGAGCATCTAATGCTAGAGATGGCCTGATTACTATATACGCTCCACCAGGCGCAATTATCCCAAAGACAAAATTACTCCTTAAGATAGTTAAAATTAGAGGTGTCGAGTCTAAAGGAATGCTTTGTTCCGAAAGTGAATTAAATTTATCAGATGAAAGCGAGGGAATAATTGAACTTCAAAATAAAGAAAATGAATTAGGAAAAAATTATTTTAAAAATAAAGCTGCAAAAGCAATTGATATTGCAATTACCCCGAATAGAGCAGATTGTTTGGGCGTAAGAGGTATTGCCAGAGATTTATCATCCACAGGTCTTGGAAAATTGATACCAATAAAAAAAAATAAATTTAAACAAATTGGTCAAAATTTAATAAAAACGTCAATTACTAAAGATAAGAACCAAGGATGCTTAACATTTGGTAGCTGTTACATAAAAAATATAGTTAATAAAGAAAGTCCAGATTGGTTAAAGAATAAACTTTTAGCGATTGGTTTAAAACCTATTTCGGCAGTTGTGGACATAACGAACTATGTTATGTTTGATCTTAATCGTCCTCTGCACGCGTATGACGCTGATAAAATTGACAGAGAAATTATTATAAGAGACTCAAAAGAAGGAGAGGAATTTGAAGCCCTAGATAAAAAAAAATATAAACTTAAAAAAGGAATGTGTGTAATTTCTGATAAATCAAGTGTCTTGGGTCTTGGCGGAATAATTGGCGGTTCAAAAACATCTACTGAAGTTGGAACCAGAAATATTTTACTTGAGTCAGCTTATTTTGTTCCCTCTTCAATAAGAAAAACAGCTAGAGAATTGGCTATTAATACAGATGCAAAATACAGGTTTGAAAGAGGTATTGATCCTAATTCTATAATCGATGGACTTCAAATTGCCACTCAATTAATAATAAAAATTTGTGGTGGCCAAGCAAGCAAATTTCAAATTACAGGCAAAAATTCACAAAAAAATAAAATTATTAAATTTGAAATTGATAGTTTTGAAAATTTAATTGGAATTCCAATATCTATTAATAATGCTAAAAAAATTCTAGAATCTCTAGGTTTTGTTTGTAAAAAAACAAAAAAAGAACTCAAAGTTGAAATCCCTTCATGGAGACCAGATATTACTCAGAATGTCGATTTGATAGAAGAGCTTATTAGAATAAAAGGCTTTAAAAATATAAAATTAATAGCTCCGGAAAAAAAAAGAGATAACGAAACTCTCAACTTTAAACAAAAATTGTTTCACTTGTCTCAAAGATCTCTTGCATCTAAAGGATATTTAGAAACTATTACTTGGTCATTTACAGACTCAAAAATTGATAATCAATTTTCAAAGGAAGAAAAAGCAATTGCCATTTTAAATCCAATTTCCTCTGATCTAAATGTTCTAAGAAGGTCAATCTTTTCAAATCTTGCAATTCATTTAAAAAAAAATCAAGACAGAGGTTATGAGGATTTATCATTATTTGAAATAGGCCCAACATTTTTTGGAAAGAATCCTGGAGAACAACAAATAGTTGTAGGTGGCTTAAAGTCAGGAAAAGTAGGAAGAAAAAGCTGGATAGAAAAAGAGAGAAACATAGATGTTTTTGATATTAAAAGTGATGTGATTCAAACTTTAATTGAACTAGGGGTGCCAGAGCAACATCTTTTTGTAAGTGATAATACTAAACAATGCTACCACCCAGGTCGATCAGGTTGTATTACTTTAAAATCTGAAAAAGGACCACATCTTGCTTACTTTGGAGAAATACACCCTGGAATTACTAAAAAATTAGATTTAAAGGAGCCAAATGTTTATGGATTAGAAATATTTTTAAAAAATATTCCTGAACCAGCTAAAAAAATAAGACAAACTAAAAAAAATTTTCAGGCTTCTGACTTTCAAAAATCTCAAAGAGATTTTGCTTTTGTGATAGATAAAATTTTTAAAATAGGTTTATTAGAAAAAATTATAAAAGAAATAGATAATTCAATTATTCAGGAAGTAGTCACATTTGATGTATATGAAGGAGAAAATATCTCGAAAGATAAAAAATCTATTGCTATAAATGTAACTTTACAGTCAACTAATAAAACTTTAAGTGAGCAAGATTTAGATCAAATCAGTAAAAAAATTATCCAAGTAGTAAAAGAAAAAACAGGCGCTACAATTAGGTCCTAATGTCAGATATTAAAAGAATACGTAATTTCTCAATAATTGCGCATATAGATCATGGTAAGTCTACTATTGCAGATAGAATAATCCACAAATGTGGAGGCTTGTCTGATCGTGAAATGAAGCAACAGGTTTTAGACTCTATGGATATAGAGAGAGAGCGAGGTATTACAATTAAAGCGCAAACTGTAAAACTAAGTTATAAATCAAAAGATGGCGAAACATATAGATTAAATATTATAGATACACCAGGACATGTAGATTTTGGATATGAAGTTAGTAGGTCTTTGTCAGCATGTGAAGGCTCTCTTTTGATTGTGGATAGCACTCAAGGAGTAGAAGCACAAACACTCGCAAATGTCTATCAAGCCTTAGAAATAAATCATGAAGTTATACCTATATTAAATAAAATTGATTTACCAGCATCAGATTTGGAAAAAACAAAAAAAGAGATTGAAGATGTAGTCGGTATTGAAACAATTAATGCAATTCCATGTTCAGGAAAAACTGGACAAGGTATAGATGAAATATTAGAGGCAATAATTAATAAGCTCCCAGCCCCAAAAGGTTCACCAAATGAAAAACTAAAATGTTTATTGGTAGACAGCTGGTATGACAGTTATTTAGGTGTTGTTATTCTTGTTAGAGTAATTAACGGAAAACTTAAAAAAAATATGAAGGTAAAACTTATGTCTAATAATCAAGAATATGTAATTGAAAAAGTTGGAGTTTTTACTCCAAAACCAAGTGACATTGAGGAATTAAACTCAGGGGAAATTGGGTTTATAATTACTGGTATTAAATCATTATCTGAAACAAAAGTGGGAGACACAATATGCGACGCTAATAACCCGATCGATAATCCATTACCAGGTTTTAAACCTAGTAAACCAGTAGTATTTTGTGGTTTATTTCCAGTTGATAGCTCTGAATACCAAAAGTTAAAAGATGGTCTAGCTAAATTAAAATTAAATGATGCCAGCTTCTCTTATGAGCCTGAGTCCTCTAGTGCACTTGGTCTAGGGTTTAGATGTGGTTTTCTAGGGTTATTGCATCTTGAGATAATAACTGAAAGGCTAGAAAGAGAATTTGATGTTAATTTAATCACAACGACTCCTGGAGTAATCTATAAGGTTCATAACACTAAAGGTAAAATTCTAGATTTACAAAATCCAACTAATATGCCAGATCCATCACAAATTGAAAAAATTGAGGAGCCATGGATTAAATCTACAATTATTACGCCGGATGAGTATCTTGGATCGATAATAAAAATTTGCCAAGATAAAAGAGGTATACAGACTAATTTATCATACACAGGAAACAGAGCCGTACTTTCATATGATTTACCTCTAAATGAAGTCGTATTTGATTTTAATGATAGATTGAAATCAGTCTCAAGCGGATATGCAAGTTTTGATTATGAAATCTCTAAATACAGAGAAGGAGATCTAGTAAAATTAGGTATTTTAGTGAACTCTGAGCCTGTCGACGCTTTAGCCATGATTATTCATAAAGATTTTGCTCAAAAAACAGGAAAACAAGTTTGTGAAAAATTAAAAGATTTAATTCCAAGACATAACTTTATGATACCCGTTCAAGCAGCAATTGGAGGAAAAATTGTTGCAAGAGAGTCAATTAAAGGTTTTAAAAAGGATGTTTTAACAAAAATACATGGCGGGGGTGCAACTGACAGGAAAAGAAAACTTTTAGAAAAACAAAAAAAAGGAAAAGCGAGATCTAAACAGTTTGGAAAAGTAGAAATCCCACAAGAGGCATTTATAGGCGTTTTAAAAATAAATAAGGAGTCTTAATGAACAGACTTTTGGTAATTTCAAATGAGAGAATATCTAAAGAGGAAGAGACTTTCTTCTGTGATAATATTGATATGAAAACTTCACCTGAAGGTTTGTCTTATAAGTTTGATGTTAGCATTATTGCAAGATCTTCAGACAAATCAAGATCACATGAAATAAAATTAAAAAAAGTTTATCTTACTACCTCTTTATTTTCTTATCTAAAAAAACTAAAGAATTTGACAAAATTAAATGATAAATTTCTTATAGTATCTATTTCACCTTACACTTTTATATCAACTATTTTTTTAATGTTTTTAAGAAAAAAACCTTTCGTATATTTGAGAAGTGATGGTTATGAGGAATATAAAGCTATAGCAGGAAATTTTGGAAAATTTTGTTATCATATGATGTTTAAAATAGTATCTAAAATTTCTTATCTTATAAGCTGTAGAGATTTCATACTTAAAGGTCAAAAAGGTGATATTGTTTCACCAACCCAAATAGATAGTGACTGGTTAAGTAATCCAAAAATGCCAAATTACGAAAAAATTAAACTACTATATGTCGGTAGATTTAGAATCGAAAAAGGAGTTTTTTCTTTGTTAAAAATAATAAGTAGAAACGAAAATTATACACTTTCGATTGTAGGAATTGAAAAAGAAGAAAAAAGAGAAAATTTAAAAAATGTTTTTTTTCGAGAAATTGAAAATAATAAAAGTGAAATGATAAATATTTACGATGAGAGTACAATTTTTGTTCTACCGTCATACACCGAAGGACATCCTATGGTTTTATTTGAAGCTCTTGCAAGATGTAGGCCGATTATTATCTTTGATGAAATCAAACATGTAATTGGAAAAAAAAATGGAATATTCGTTTGTAAAAGAAATTTTGAAAGTTTTAGACAAACTGTAGAATATATTACTAAAAATAAAGACTCAATTTTTGAAAAAATGAAAAATAATAAAATACCTACAAAAAAAGATTTCATTGAGAAGCTAAGCAACATATTAGTTCAATATTAAATGAAATCGTTATCAATTATAATTCCAACTTTTAATGAGTGCAAAAATTTACGAAAACTCACAAAATTATTAAAATTTAATTTAAAAATTAAAAAATATGAAGTAATTTTTGTTGATGATGATTCTTTTGATGGATCATTAGATGTTTTAAAAGATATTAAAAAAAAAAATAAGAAATTTAATTTTATTCTAAGGAAAGATAAACCAAGGGATCTTACAAAATCTTGTTTTCTTGGTATCAAAAAAAGTAAATTTCAAAACATTCTGATTATGGATGGTGATTTGCAACACGATCCAAAAGATATAAATAAGTTAATAAATTCTTTTAAAAAAAATAGTCCAGATCTTGTTGTTGGGTCAAGAAATTTATTTAATTCAGAAAATCGTGGTTTAGGATTTTTAAGGTTAAATGCATCCAAGCTTCTTATATTGATAGTAAAGCTACTATTAGGTGAAAAAACTACCGATCCAATGAGTGGATTTTTTTTGTTCAAAAAAGACCTTTTAAAAAAAACTAAAAATCTAAATAAAGTTGGTTATAAAATACTTCTGGATATTATTTATTCATCAGATAGCAGTATCAAAATTGTAGATGTGGATATAAATTTTAAAACAAGAAAGACAGGTCATAGCAAAATGAACTTAATGGTTTTAATCAAACTATTATATGTAATAATTCTTAAATTTTTAAAAATATAATGAGAATAAATATTTCAACTTTAATATTTTTATTTTTATCGATCCTAAGTCTTTTTGTAGGATTTTTTTTTGGCGAAGACTCTTCAGGTAGTGGCGGATTTATAAGTGATTATAACAAAACATGGGGGTATATAAAGGCTCTACAAAATAATTTGTTCACTTTACCAACAGAAGGCAATTGGACAGTCCATACTCCATTGCACTATGTTATAGTTTCTCAGCTAGGCATTTTATTTAAAACGGATTTATTCTTAAGGTTAATTTTTCTTATAATTTGTTTATCAATTCCTTTAATTTTTTTTTACTGTTTAAAAGTTAAATTCTCAAAACTGAATGTTAATATTTTAATATTTTTATCTTTAATAATATTCTTAATGCCAGCTTTTAGGTCATCAGTTATTTGGTTAAATGCTCATGCTACAGCACTAATTTTTTTCTTATCATTTTTATATTTTTTTTTAGTTTGGGAAAAAAATGGTTTTAAAAATTTAATTACTCTAAATATATTTTTACAAACAATTTTTTTAGCACTAGCTGTTTATACACGGCAATATTATGCTTATTTTTATTTATACTTGATGTGGATATATTTCAGAAAATTTAGTTTTATCAATTTTATAAAAATTTCCTTTTTTGTCTTATCTCTTTCAATACCGGGATTTATTTTAATTTTTAATGAACCTGCGATACTAAAATCAACTTTTGATCCAAACTTAGCAAATACAATATTAATTAGTTCCTCAATTATATTTTTTTATATTATCCCTTTTTACCTAACTTACTTTTGGAGTCTAAAAAAAAATTTTTTTAAATTAAGAGAAATGATATCAGCTGAAAAAATTTTGCTGCTATCTATATTTCTTTTGACCGTATTTTTAAATTTATTTTTTGAATATAATTATAAGATTTATGGAGGAGGTTTTTTTATTAAAATATCTTATTTATTTTTTAATAATAATTATTTTTTCTTAATTACATCATTCTTTGGTCTGGTAGCTTTAATTGATTTTTTTAAGAGAGATATTAAAAACTTACCTTTTATAATTATTTTTTTAATTGGGTTTAGCGCTTATATGATTTTTCAAAAATATTTTGAGCCTATATTCTTTATGATTATTCTACTTATGATGAATAATAATTTAATATCTGATACTATTTCGAAATTAAAAAATGTTTATTTTTTGTATTTCTATTTTTTAGTTTATCTTATTGTGGCAATAATAAATGACGTTTTTAAAATTACAAAAATCTTGATTTAAATGAGAGAAAATTTACATCCATTGGGAAATTCTAAAATTAAGTTTATTAAATTTTGCTCAAGATTAGTAAGTAGTATTTTTTTATTTATAATTTCAATTTTTTTTAAAATAAATAAAAAAAGGTCCGAGGTAATTATTTCTTCAGCATTTTTTGCTCCCTGGAAAGATGACAATGATTTTAAAAATTTTTATAACAAGGTATCTGACACTACAATTATTGATAATAAGCGTTTATATACACTTTGGTTTTTCTCAAAAAATCTAAAAAATATTAATGCAGATATTTTAGATATAGGTTGTCTTAAAGGTGGCGCAGGATTTATAATGTCGCAAGTCAATAGAAAGGGTAAAGTCTTTTTAATTGATAGTTTTGAAGGTTTAATAGAAAACGACCATCATCACACAAAAAAGCATTTTATTTTTAAGGATATAAAATTTGTGGAAGATAAAATAAAAGCATTAAAACTAAAAAATACGAGAGTTTTTAAACTTAATTTTCCTAATAACGCTGAAAAGATATTAAAAAAATCAAAGATAAAATTATGCCATATTGATGTAAACACTTTCAAATCAACAAAAAAAACTTTCTATTATATTAAAAAAAAATTAATTAAAAACGGTATCATTGTTTTTGATGATTATGGTATTCACAGTGCTATCGGTGTAAAAAAATTTGTTGATCAACTAATTAAAAACGACTCTGATTTTACTTTTATAAATAATTACATGGGTCAGTGCATTTTAATTAAGAAATAAAAGTGATCATATATTTTGGAGAGGTGGCCGAGTGGTTGAAGGCGCACGCTTGGAAAGCGTGTAAACGGGAAACCGTTTCGAGGGTTCGAATCCCTCTCTCTCCGCCATCTAATACTTTATCCACATACAACTATTAAGAGTCTTAAGATTTACGCTCGAATCAATTAAACTAATTTTAAGGGCAGCGGAGGGAGACTGAAGCTGCCTTTACTCTTTATAGTCTTTTAATTCCTATTACTTTTAATTTAGCAGTCTTTTCAATCCTCTTAATTGTTTGATTAATTCCCATAACAACCGTTTTCTTCATTGGGCCATAAGCATGTATAAGTTTTTTATTTGAAAGGGCTAGAGCCACATGACCTTTCCAATAAATAATATCATTTTTCTTTATCTTTTTTAGTTTAATATTTTTTTTAAAGAATCTGACCTGATCCTTAGCATCTCTCGGGCAAAATTTGTTGTTAAAATTTAAAAATATTTGTATTAACGCTGAGCAATCTATTCCTTTAAAAGATTTTCCGCCCCATTTATATTTTATATTTTTAAAAATGAATATTTTTTTAAAAGGGTTTTTTTCTTTAAAAGAAATAGGTTTTACATCATTTTTACTTATCCATCCTTTTGAAAATTTTAAAAAGTTTTTTTTATTTTCTTCAACTTTAATTTTTGAACCAAATGAAATTTCATTTATTTTTTCAATTCTATTGGGACGCTTAAAAATTTTTGACTTTAGTACATTTACTTTATGAGTAGGTTTTAAAAACTTTGAAAATTTCCTATTTTTGATAAAACCATTGTAACCGTCTTCTTTAATTTTGATTTTTAACCACCCTTTACTTCTTTTTGATATTGAAAAACTATCCCCATAAATCATTTGTGTAACAATTTCAGAATTAATCAATGGTTTTTTGTGTAGATTAATAAGCGTGTAATTATTTGTAAAATACTTAGTCATTAAGTTTAAGTTTGTCTTTAATTATGTAAAGAAATATTAAGGACGGTATAACCATCAATGCTGTAATAATAAAAAATATTCCCCAATCTCCATCTAACCAATCGACCAGAGCACCCGAAGATGCCGCGAGAGTAGTTCTTCCTGCTGTTCCAATAGAAGCAAGTAGCGCATATTGAGTTGCAGTGTAAGTTCTGTCCACAAGCATAGAAATAAATGCAACAAAAGCTACTGTTGCAAAAGCTGCTGCCATATCATCAAATATGACTGCTATAGCAAATAAAAAATCAGACTTCCCTGACCAGGCAAGCAAAGAAAACAACAGATTTGTCGAAGCCATTAGTATTCCAGATACGAACATTGCTTTTATAACACCAGATCGGATTGCAAATAATCCTCCGAGTAAAGTAAATATTACAGTGGTAATCCAACCAAGACCTTTAGAATATAAGGCGATATCTGATTTTGTGAATCCTATTTCTTTATAAAATATAACAGACATACGTCCTAAAAAAGCTTCGCCAATTTTAAAAAGAAAAACAAAACCTAGAATTGCTAATGCAATGTTAAAGCCATTTTTTTTAAAAAAACTTATTACAGGACCAATTACTGTACCAGTCAACCATACTACAATTTTTGCTACGATATTTGAAGAACCTAATTTATTTTCAATCATTTTGTCAGTTTGTCTTTGGTTCTCGGTTCTATCGACTAGATGTGGTTCATTCACAAATAAAAGTCCAATATTACAAAAAATGATTACTATACCTAAAACTAAAAATGTAATTTGCCAGTAGTTTTCAAAACCTGCTTGTTGAAAAAATTCTGCTGCGTTCAATGCCACAACACCACCTAATTTATATCCAGTCCACCAACCAACGACTGCAATTGCTGCACCGGCTTGCATAGACTTCCCCTCGTTTTCTCCAATCTGTTCAATTCTTAAGGCATCAACAGTAATGTCTTGGGTTGCGGAGGCTATTGCAATTACAAGACCAACGCTTATTACTAAGGCTAAATTTGTTGTTGGATTAATTAGGCTCCAACTTACCAAACTTATTAAAATTATAGATTGCATGGATATTATCCAACCACGTCTATGCCCTACTTTTTTTGTCAACCATGGAATTTTTATTCTGTCAATTATTGGAGCCCAAAGATAATTAAAAGCGTAAACTGCAAAAATTAAACCTGCCCAACCAATTGTGCTTCTACTTAAGCCATCTTCTTTTAGCCAAAGACTCAAACTACTTCCTATTATGACCCATGGAAAACCACTTATCGCTCCTAGTAAAAGTATTTTTATCATTCTTTTGTCGTAGTAGACTTTAAAAGTTTCTGACAAAGATTGTTTTCTGTGAATTTCCATTTTTAATTTCTCCAAAAAGATGGAAAGAATAAAACTAATACAGCGAAAAGCTCTAATCTTCCAAGCAACATTCCGAAAGATAAAATCCATTTTGATAAATCCGGAATTTCTTTATAGTTTCCATTAGGTCCTATCATATCTCCTAAGCCAGGACCCACATTTGAAATTGAGCTAGCTGCACCTGAAATAGAAGTTATAAAATCTAAACCGCTAACAGATAATAGCATCGCGATTATTAAAAAAATAAACAAGAATGTGAAAATAAAAATTATTACAGAATTTATGAAACTATCAGAAATTTTTTGATTATTATATTTTATAATTATTATACTATTAGGGGAGATAAGTTTTTTGATTTGATTTTTTAAAAATATAAGCAACATTTGTAATCTAAAAATTTTTATTCCACATGCAGTCGATCCTGCACAACCTCCAATAAACATCAATAGTAAGAAAAAAATTAAAGAAAATTTTCCCCATAAACTAAAATCGTCAGTCACGTATCCTGTCCCAGATAAAATTGATATTACATTAAAGGAAGCAATTCTTATTTTATCTAAAAGGCCACCCTCATATTGAATAAATAATAAATAAAAAAACATTATAATTATAGAAATAGCTAGTAAATAAATTAAACCTTGAATCTGGACATCTTGGAAAAAAATTTTTCTATTTCCTTGAGCAAATCTTAAGTAAGAAATAAAAGGAATGCTTCCTAAAATTATAAAAATACTGGCAACTATTTCAATATTTGAGCTTTTGAAAAAACCGATTGAATCATTATGAGTTGAAAAACCACCCGTCGCGATAGTAGTCATTGCATGACTTACACTATCAAAAATAGTCATTCCAAAAATCCAGTAGAAAAAACCACAAAGGAAAGTGAGAATTATATAAGTTGATATAATTATAGTAGCTACCTCAATAGTTCTCGGAAGAATTTTTTCAGTACTGTCAGGACCTTCCATTTTAAACAACTGCATCCCTCCAACTTTTAATAAAGGCAAAATTGTTATAGCCATAACTACTATTCCTATTCCACCTAACCATTGCATTATTGCTCTCCAGAGCAAAATACTTTTGGGGCTACTATCTAAATCAGATATAATTGTAGCTCCGGTTGTAGTTATTCCAGACATACTCTCAAAAAAAGCCTCACTAAAACTAAAATTTTCGCTTGAAAGCACGAAAGGTAAACTGCCAAAAATTGCGACCATAAACCAAGCTAAAGAACTAAATAAAAATGTCTGTCTCAAATTCAATTTAAATTCTTTTTCAAGATTTGCTAAAATGAATAACACTCCTATAAAAATTGTCACAAACGAAGCGGATATAAAACTGTGACTTCCTTCATCAAAAATCACTTGAATTGTATAAGGCGCCAACATCGAGGCACCTAAAACTATTAATAATATACCGATTAAAAAAAAGACAGTGTTGTTTGTTGTCATTAAAATTGAGATTATTTAAATAGTTTTAAAATTCAACTTAATATCATACAATTATAACTGTATTTTGAGCATAAAATTTAATAAACCTTAGTTATGCTAGATAACAACTTAATTCAGACTACTTCCTCTTGGCCTTTTGTAGAGGTAAGAAAGCTTTTAAAGGATAGACAAGAAATTATAAAAAAAAAGAAAAAAATTACTTTTCAAACTGGTTATGGTCCAAGTGGATTACCTCATATAGGTACATTTGGTGAGGTAGCAAGAACCTCGATGATGATTAATGCTCTAAACCATATTCAAAATGTAGATAATGAATTAATAACCTTTTCTGATGATATGGATGGGCTCAGAAAAGTACCTGAAAATATTCCTAATATAGAAATACTTAAAAAAAATTTGGGAAAACCACTTACTTCAATACCTGATCCTTTTAAAAAGTTTAATAGCTTTGGAGAACATAATAACGAGATGCTAAAAGAGTTTTTAAAAAAATTTAATTTCAAATTTATTTTTAAAAGCTCAACCGAAAATTACAAAAAAGGAATTTTTAATAGTTCTTTAGTAAGAGTTTTAGAAAAATATGACGAAATAATGAACATTATTTTGCCAACGTTAAGAGAGGAAAGACGTAAAACTTATTGTCCATTTCTACCTGTTTGTCCTAATACAGGTAAAGTTCTTGAAGTTCCATTAATTACTATGGATAAGAAACTAGGAAATATTGTTTTTGATAACAATGGTAAAAAGATAGAAACAAATATTTTAGATGGTAATTGCAAATTACAATGGAAAGTAGATTGGGCAATGCGTTGGTTTACTTTTGATGTAGATTTTGAAATGTACGGAAAAGATTTAACTGAAAGTGCAATATTATCTAATAAGATATGTCGGGTTTTAGGAAAAAAGCCTCCAAATGGATTTGCATATGAACTTTTCCTGGATGAAAAAGGAGAAAAAATTTCTAAATCAAAAGGAAATGGAATTTCAATTGAACAATGGTTAAGATATGCTTCTCCTGAAAGTTTAGCTTTATATATGTATCCTAATCCTAAAAGAGCAAAAAAACTTTATTCAGAGGTAGTCCCTAAAGCAGTAGATGAATATCTGTCTTGTATTGAAAAATATCCTTCACAAGAAAAAAAAGATCAAATATTGAATCCTGTTTGGCATATACATAATGGAAACCCACCAAAGGAAAAAATTGTTATGCCATTTTCAATGCTTTTAAATTTAGTTGGTTCAAGTAATGCAGACAATAAAGAAATTTTATGGAAATTTATAAATAAGTTTCATGCGGAAATTAAACCTAAAGAATATAAAATATTAGATGGGCTAACTGAATATGCAATAAATTATTTTAAAGATAAAGTAGAACCTAAAAAAAAATTTAAAAAACCAAATACAACAGAGAAGAAAGCTTTAAAAAATTTAGTGACTAGTCTAAAAAAAATTGATGAGTCTCTTAGCCCTGAAGAAATTCAAACACAAGTATATACAATTGGAAAAGAGAATGGATATGAAAAAAATTTAAGAGATTGGTTTAAGCTTATTTATGAAGTTGTTTTCGGAGAGGAAAACGGACCTAGAATGGGTTTTTTTATAAGCTTTTTTGGATTAAAAGAAACAATTAAATTAATAGATGATAAAATAAAATAATGTTTTCAATTTTTAAACCTTACATTTTTTCACTTGATCCAGAAATAGCCCATGACTTGGCAATAAAGTCTTTAAAATTTAATATCTTACCTAAAAGCATATTTAGCGTTGAGAATGAGGAACTGCTTGAAACCTCTTTATTTAATCAATCTATACCTAATCCTATTGGTCTTGCTGCAGGATTTGATAAAAGTGCCGAAGTGTATAATTCACTTTTTAAACTAGGTTACGGTTTTATAGAGGTTGGTACGGTCACGCCTAAAAGACAACTCGGTAATCCAAAGCCAAGAATTTTTAGACTTGAGAAAGATCAAGCATTAATAAATAGACTTGGTTTTAATAATCATGGTTCAGAAATAATTTCTAAAAGAATTTCCAATAATCCCCCTAATGGTTTTTTGGGAATAAATATTGGGCCGAATAAAGATACCATAAATAAAGAGGAAGATTATTATTTATGTCTGTCTAGACTTTCATCTAACGCAGGATACATAGCTATTAATATATCTTCTCCAAACACCGAAGGCTTGAGAGATTTTCATGAACAAAAAGAATTAGAGAAACTACTCGCAGGAATTGATAAGATTAAAAAAAAACAAAATATTGTAAAACCCCTAGCGGTCAAGCTTTCTCCAGATATAAATAATAATAATATAAGTATAATAATTGAAGTTATAAAAAAATATAAAATAAATGGATTAATTGTTTCTAATACATCTGATACTAATAGAGAAGAATTAAGTGATATAAAAAAAACTGAGAAAGGAGGACTTTCAGGCCTGCCTTTGAAAGATCTATCTACACAATTGATAAAGAAATTTTATAATGAAACTAAAGGCAAAATACAAATTATAGGTGTTGGCGGGGTAGACTCAGGTCAAGCCGCCTTTGAAAAAATAAGTGCTGGAGCAAACGTTGTCCAATTGTATACTGGAATGGTATATAAAGGTCCAGGAGTAGTTAAGCAGATGAAAATGGAATTAATCTCAATTTTAAAAAAAGAAAACTTCAAAAATGTTAAAGAAGCAGTCGGAATTAATGCTTGACCCTTTCAATTACTAGAATTATATAACGTTAGGAAGATTTATGTCTAAAAGATGCGAATTAACAGGAAAATCACCTTTAAAAGGTCATAACGTAAGTCATGCTAAAAATAAGACTAAACGTAGATTTCTGCCTAATTTAAAAAAAGTAACTTTTAGAAGTGATATACTTAAAAAAGACATTAAATTAAATGTTGCTAACGCTGCACTAAGGACTGTGGATTTTAAAGGTGGCCTAGATAAATTTCTTATATCTGCAAAAAAAACAAATTTGTCAAAAAAAGTAAAAAAAATTAAAGCGTCTATCTCTGCAAAGTCTTAATATGAACTTATATTATAAACTATCAATTCTGATGGGAATGATAGTAGTAATTTCAAACTATTTAGTTCAATTTCCTGTAGAATATTTTGGTCTTAATGAGATACTTACTTATGGAGCGTTTACTTATCCAATAACATTTTTAATAACTGATTTGGCTAACCGTGCTTATGGAAAACTAGTAGCAAAAAAAGTAGTTTACGTTGGTTTCACAATTGGAATTCTGTTAACTTTACTCGTATCAACAAACTATTCAGATATTATTTCAATTAGAATAGCTGTTGGATCCGCTACAGCGTTTTTTATTGCACAAAACTTAGATGTACAAATATTTGACCGTTTAAGAAACACAAGATGGTTTATCGCACCACTTACTTCATCTATATTTGGTTCTATAACAGATACTTTTTTATTTTTCTCTATAGCCTTCTACGCTACAGGTATTCCGTGGATTACTCTAGCTTTAGGAGACCTAGCTATTAAATTATTAATCACTTTTTTAATGTTAATTCCTTTCAAACTTTTATTGAGAAAAATTAAAAGATATACAGATAATTCGACTTCAAGAATTTAATTTTTAATGAAGAGTTTTTCTATTTTTTTCTACAAATAAATCAGTCAGTTGGTTAATCATCACGTCGCCCAAATCTTGCACATCTGTAATTTTTACAGCTCTATTATAGTATCTTGTAACATCGTGACCTATGCCGATAGCTAACAATTCAATATTTGATTTACTTTCAATCCATTTTACTGTCTTCTTTAAGTTTGACTCTAAATAATCACTAGTATTGGTTGAAAGAGTAGAGTCATCGACAGGCGCTCCATCAGAAATTACCATCAAAATTTTTCTATCTTCTTTTCTTTTATTCATTTTATTAAAAGCCCATTTTAAAGCTTCACCATCGATATTTTCTTTTAGCAATCCTTCTTTAAGCATCAGACCCATGTTATTTTTTGCTTGTCTCCATTGAGTATCTGCTGACTTATAAATTATATGTCTTAAATCATTTAATCTTCCTGGTAAATTTGGTTTATCATTTTTCATCCATTTCTCTCTAGAGGAACCACCTTTCCAATGTTTTGTAGTAAAGCCTAATATTTCTACTTTGACCATACATCTTTCCAAAGTTCTGGAAAGAATATCAGCACATATTGCAGCTACTGAAATAGGTTTCCCTCTCATAGATCCAGAGTTATCTATTAAAATTGTTACTAAAGTATCTTTAAATTCAATATCTTTTTCTTTTTTGAAAGATAAAGAGTTGAGAGGGTCCATAATAACTCTTGTTAATTTAGATGTATCTAACAATCCCTCTTCCAAATCGAAGTTCCATGATCTATTTTGTTTTGCTAACAATTTTCTTTGTAATTTATTTGCAAGCTTAGATATAAAATTTTTGAGTTGTAGCAATTGTTGATCTAAATTTTTTCTAAGTCTTGCAAGTTCTTCTGTACTTTCAAGCTCTTCCGCTTTGATTGTCTCGTCAAATTCTTCTGTATAGGTTTTATATTTAAAGTCAGAAAAATTTGCAGCTCCTCTTTTTTTAAGATCCGGTCTTGAGCTGTCTTCTAATTCAAACTCTTCTTCAGCTTTATCTGATTCTTGTGCCTCATTCTCTAAATCTGGCACATTACTATCTATAGATAATTCCTCATTTTTATTATCTTTTTGTGTAGTTTGTTGTTCCTGATTTTGTGGTTTAGAACTTTTTTCATCATTTTCGTTCTTTTCATCTTTTTTTTCATCTTCATCAATAGTTTGGTCTAAGCTTAAATTGGAAATAAGTTGAGAAATAAGAGAATTAAATTTTTCTTGGTCTAAAGTTAAATCCTGCAATTCATTTATTTTACTTTTTAACTTTTCATTTAAATCTTTTTTATAAGATTTTAGTTTTTTATCTATATCGGACTCATTTTTAAAGTTTAAAAACTTTGTTCTTAAATAATTTTCAAAAGATTCTATAATTTTATCTTCGCTACTTTTAAGATCTAATCCAGAAACTCTTTTTTGATAAAACTTCTCAATATTATTTTTAATACCTTTAAAATAACTTGTTCCAATTTTTTCACATCTAATTTTTTCTGAAATATCATAAAGTTTTTTAGATATATTGCCACTAGGTTCATATTTTTTTAAAATGTCAATATTTGAGAACCTCAACCTTAAAGATTTCGAATCGGCTATTGCTCTAATTTCTTCATGATTGAACGCATCATTTGAATAATTTAAATTAGGTAATTTAATTAAATTATTCTCAGATTTGAAATTTTGATTACCAAAAGATACTTCAATTTTTTGAGAGTTTGATAATGATCTTACAGTTGAACTTATTGCGGCCTTAAAGTCCTCTATTTTTTCCTTTTTATTATTCACTTTTTATAAAGAGACGTTAATAGAAGACTCAGGTAAATCTTCACCAAAACATCTTTGATAGTATTCTGAAATTATTTTTTTTTCTAAATCGTCACATTTGTTTAGAAAAGTGATTCTGAAAGCATACCCTTTATCTTTAAAGATTTCTGCATTTTCAGCCCAATGTAAAACAGTTCTAGGACTCATTACTGTAGATATATCCCCATTAACGAAACCTTTTCTAGTAAGATCTGCAACTTTAATCATGTTCGACAATAACTCTTTACCTTCTTTATTGTTAAAACTTTTATTTTTAGCGATCACTATTTCTAACTCTTTATCAAAAGGAAGATAATTAAGTGTAGAAATTATATTCCATCTATCCATTTGTCCTTGATTGATTTGTTGAGTGCCATGATAGAGGCCTGTGGTATCACCTAAACCTACGGTATTAGTAGTAGCAAATATTCTAAAAAAATCATGTTGTTCTAAAACTTTATTCTTATCTAATAGAGTAAAGCTTCCTTCACTTTCCAACACTCTTTGAATTACAAACATCACGTCTGGTCGTCCTGCATCATATTCATCAAAAACTAAGGCGATTGGATTTTGAATTGACCAAGGAAGTATTCCCTCTTTAAACTCAGTTATTTGTTTACTATCCTTTAAAACAATTGCATCTTTTCCTATCAAGTCTATTCTACTTATGTGACTATCAAGATTAACTCTTATACAAGGCCAATTTAATCTTGCAGCCACTTGTTCAATATGAGTAGATTTTCCTGTGCCATGATAACCCTGTATTAAAACTCTTTTATTAAAAGAGAAACCCGCCAAAATTGCTAAAGTAGTATCTTTGTCAAATTTGTAGTCACTATCTATTTTTGGAACAAACTCATTTTTTTTTGAAAATGCATTTACTTGCATATCACTCTCAAATCCAAAAGTCTGTTTTACAGAGAGCTTTATGTCTGGTTTTTGTAAAAATTGTGTTGCACTCATTTTTTTCCTAAAGTCTTTTTAAGCTGACTATATGCCAAAGTAATTTTTTTTAATTTATCCTCAAATTTTTTGCTTCCTCGGTTTTTATCAGGATGATATTTTTTTACAAGCTCTTTAAATTTTGAATGAATTCTTTCCCATTTTACCTCCTCATTTAACTCCATCACATGAAGGGCATCACGATCGGTTTGAGATATTTTTGTTTTTTTAAAGTCTCTATAATTAGATGTTTTAAATATATTAAGTTTATCATCAAGAGCATTGTTCCATAATATATTGAAAAAGTTATCTGACGATCCAAAATTTTTTGTAGTTTTATGCCAAGTCAAATCTGATTTTATAAAAAATTCTATTTCTGAATCATTCATATTTTCAAAGTAATTCCAATTTTTATTAAATATTTTAATGTGCTTTAGACAAAGTAATCTAAATTTTTTACTATTATCTTTCTCTACCGGTGCTTTATAGGACCCTGTTTCTTTACAATTATCCCAGTCACAAATAATTTTCATAAATTTAATCTATATAGTAAAATTAAATAAAATGAATGATTATTTTGATGAAATAAAAAAAAGAATAAGTGAACAAGTAAAATTCGAAAAAATAGAAATCATAGACAATTCTGATAAACATAAGAAACATAAATTTTTCTCACCAGAAAAACTTCATCTCCATTTTAAGATTAAGTCAAAATATTTAAAATCTTTAAGTAAAATAAATGCTCAAAAAATTATTATGAAAATTTTTAAAGAAGATTTTAAAACAAAAATACATGCTTTAGAAATTAGTATTGAGTAATATTTTTATTAAATTTTTTTAACTCATTTAAAGATACTTTATTTTTGTTTGGCTCAGTAGTTTTGCCAATACCTTTTAACAAAATAAAATTTATTCTTTCATCGTCATTTTTTTTATCATTTTTTAAAAATGGTGTAATTTTATTAATAATATTTTTTTTTGAAAATTGATCAATAACAGTTATCAAATTGTTTTCTTGGTAAACCTTCTTTATTTTTTCCAAGACTTTCAAATTACAAATTTTTTTAAAAACTGATAACTTTGTCTCTAAAATCATTCCTGATAAAACTGCTTCTCCATGATTAATTTTTTTTGAATATCTATTTTTGACTTCAATTGCATGTGCGAATGTATGTCCAAAATTTAATTTCATTCTTATATTTTTTTCATTAACATCTCTATTCACAAAAAACATTTTTATTTCACAGCTTTTCTTTATTGCGTAAATTAATGCATCACTCTTTTTCAAAAAAACATCTCTTGAATTTTTCTTAAGCCAACCAAAAAAATTTTTATCTTTAATAATAGCATGCTTTAAAATTTCAGCATATCCACAAACCATTTCTCTTTTTGGCAAAGAGTTTAAAAAAGATGTATCCGAAATAACCAACTTTGGTTGATAAAATGAACCTATAAGATTTTTTCCATGTAATGAATTGACTCCTGTTTTACCACCTATTGCTGAGTCAACCTGTGCAAGTAACGTAGTTGGAATATTAATAAAATTTGTTCCTCTCTTCAATATGCTTGAAATAAAACCTACCACATCTCCAGTTATACCTCCTCCAATACTCAAAATTAAATCTGATCGATTAAATTTTTTTATCAAAAGTTTATTTAATAATTTGTTTACTGTAGTAATTGATTTACTTTTTTCATTAGATTTAAAAGAATAAAAAAACAAGTCGTAGTTTTTCAATATCTTTTTTAGATCTCTTCTAAATTTATTAGGTATATTACTATCTATAATTAGAGCAATTTTCTTTGCTTTTGGACATAATATTTCTATCTTTTTAGGTAAAATTTTAAGTATGTTTTTACCAATAATAACTGAGTAGTTTTCAGCATTACCTTTAAATCTTATTTCACAAACTTTCATAAATTTTTAATATTTTATTAGTTATAGTTGTTGATCTTAAAGAACTACATTTTATTCTGAAGTCAGCTTTTTGATAAGTTTTTTTTCTTTCTAAATAGATTTTATGTACAGTTTTTGCCGGATTCTTACTCAATAAAAGTGGTCGTTTTTTTGATTTATTTAGTCTTTTTATCAATATATTTGTATTTACATCGAGCCAAAAACTTACACATGTATTTTTAATTTTATTCCTTATTTTTGGATTCATAAAAGAACCCCCGCCCAATGATATTACCGAATTGTTTTTATTTAATTCATTTAATGTAATTTCATTTTCTAACATTCTAAAATATTTTTCACTTTTGCTTTTAAATATAAAATTTATTGAACATCCTTCCTGTCTCTCAATAACTTTATCTATATCTATAAACTTAAATAATAGCTTTTTAGCTAGGCTTTTACCAACGGTGGACTTACCAACACCCATCATTCCAGTTAAAACAAGGTTTTTATTCAATTTATTGTCCGATTTACAATTTGATTTTTCATAATTATGTCTTATTTGTTGAGTTTAAATTAATTCTTAAAGTATGCAACTGAAATACAACAGACAGCCAAGTTTAGGAAATTCATTAATAAAAATATTTTTTAAACTATTACTACTCATAGTAATTTTTATAGTAGCAATTTTTTTAATTGAAAAAATCAATTTTCCTAGCCCAAATAAAAAATACGATATCGATATAACTAATGAAATTAAAAAGCTTTAACATCTATTTTAGCTTATTAATTATACTTTTTTTCTCACCAGTGCTTAGTGAGGAAAAAATCGATATTTGGAAAAAAGATAAAAAAGATAATAAAGAAACAAAAATCTCAATAAGATCTGAAAATGAAAACGCCAGTAATACTTTAAAACAGGATATTAAACCCAATCCTAGTCAAGATATTACTGTGGAAGACGCTTTATTAAATACTGAAGATAAAAAAAAAATCTTTGGAGTTTATGACCCAGCTGATTATAATTTTAATTTGAATATGTGGTCATCTACGAAAGCTGACGATGTGAGAGCGAGTATAAAAAGATTGAGGAAAATAAATTTATCTAAAACCTCAAACGAGATTTTAGAAAATATTTTGTTATCTTTTTCTTATCCACCAGATGGGATGAAAGATGGTGAATTTGTTAAATTAAAAATTGATTGGTTAATTGAAAATAATAAGCAGGATTTAATTGTAAAATTTTTAAAACAAAATAAAGAGTTCGCTGGTAAAAAAAGAGCAATCCAATATTTAGTTGATGAGAATATTGCTCAAGCAGATATTAAATCCGGTTGTGATAAAATCGAGTTTATAGACAATACTATTAAAGATCCGTATTTAGAAAAATTTAAAATTTATTGTTTAGTGTTTAACAATAAAAAACCTCAAGCTCAACTTCTATTAGACTTATTGAGAGAACAAAAACAATCAGATAAATTTTTTGATGATAAAATTAATTTTCTATTAGGAATTTCAGAAAAAACTTCAAATAATATTAACGAAAAAAATTTACTAAATTTCTATTTATCCAGCGTAACTATAAAAAATTTTAAATACACACCGTCTAAAAATACTAAAAAAGAAATTTGGAAATATTTGAATGCTGCAAATTTAATTAAACTTGATGATGTTAATGATAAAAATAGAATTAAAGAGTTAGAACTCGCAGTAAATCAAGGTCAAGTAGATGATAGAATTATTTTTGACATATACAAACAAAATCCATTTAACCTAAATACCCTAATCAATGCAAAAAATCTGTACCAAACATTAGATGAAACAGATGCGAGATCATTAATATATCAAAAATATTTATTATCAGAAGATGATACCTTAAGAGTAGAATATCTTTTTATACTTGATGATTTATTTAAAAAAAATAATTTACAGAATGTATTTAAAAAACAATTAAGCGAAAATTTAAAAAAAATTGGTTTAGAAAATATACCTGAGAGTTACAAGGAAGTCGCAAGTAATAAAATTTTTTCTACGGAAGAACTCAAACTTGGAAAAGTAAAATACAATGATAAAATTTTACATCAATCAAAAATAATTAAGTTTTATGTAGAAGATGAGGAGAAAAAAAAAATACAAAAAGACATAGACAAAATATTTAAAAAAATTAACAAAAACAGGAAATATTTTTATTCTGCCAAAGATTTAGCTTTAGTTGATGCACTAGCAAAAGATGGCTTTAATATTCCTGCAAATTTTAATCGAGATGAGTTAGCCGCAAAATATGATATTCCAAAAAATTTAATTAATCTAATTGAGAAAAATCAAAACGCTTTTTTAGCTTTAAAAATTGTTGAGATAATCGGTGAAGATGAACCCTACGAACTAGATCCTGAAACAATTTATTTTATTACAAATCTGCTTAATGAAATGGATTTAATTAAAATTAGAAACAAAGTTTTAATTTCAGCTCTACCACAAAGAGTTTAATTACATTATAATACCTCATATTATGTCCAAAAAACCAATTGTAGTTGAACCTGATCCTATTTTAAGAAAAAAAAGTCAAAGTCTAGAGAAAGTTGATGATGAATTAAGAAAACTCTTAGACGACATGCTTGAAACTATGTATTCTGCTCCTGGAATTGGATTGGCAGCAGTTCAAATAGGAATTTTAAAACGATTAATTGTAATTGATATATCAAAAGATGTTGAAAAAAAAAAACCTCTGTTTTTGATCAACCCAAAAATTACATTTCAATCAAAAAAAAAATCATCTTATGAGGAAGGCTGTTTGTCTATACCGGGATATTTTGCAGAAATAGCAAGACCATCCGAGTGTCATTTAAATTATATCGACTATTATGGAAAAGAAAAATCTTTGAAAGCGAATGGGCTACTTTCTACTTGTATACAGCATGAAATAGATCATTTAAATGGCATATTGTTTATTGATTATTTATCAAAAATTAAAAAAGATATGATAATAAAAAAATTAAAAAAACAAAAAAAAGAACTTGATAAGATTGTACTGTAAAAAAAATGGCATTAAAATTAATTTTCATGGGTACACCCTCATTTGCTGTACCAATTTTAAAATCAATTAATAATTCAAAACACGAAATACTAGCAGTTTATACCAATCCTCCTAAAAAAAGTAGGCGTGGCCAAAGATTAAACGAATCTTCAGTCCATCAAATATCAAAACAACTAAAATTAAAAGTTAGGCATCCAGAAAAACTTGATGATGAGGAAGAGCTAAAGTTCTTAAAAAAAATCAATCCAGATTTGGTAGTAGTTGTTGCTTACGGTAAGATAATTCCTAAAAATATGCTTAATTTAAAAAATATAAAATTTATAAATATCCATGCCTCACTCTTACCTAAGTGGAGAGGGGCTGCACCGATACAAAGATCTATTATCGCAATGGATGGTGAAACAGGTATCTCTATTATGAAAATTGTCCCCCAACTTGATGCGGGACCATTTATGCTTCAAAAAAAGATTATAATAAAAAATGATGATAACTATACGTCTTTAAGTATAAAACTATCTAAGTTAGGCTCTGAAGCAATACTTGAGGCGCTCCATTTAATTGAAAATAAAAGTTTAGAGTGGATTAATCAGAATGAAAAAAAAGTTACTTATGCAAAAAAAATATTGAAACAAGAGTCCCAAATTAATTGGAATCAACCAGCTAAACAGCTAATAGCAAAAATAAGAGGATTAAATCCTTATCCTGGTGTTTGGTTCAAGCATAAAAAAGTAAAAATAAAAATAATAGATGCCGTTGAAGTTTTTGTATCAGGGAATACAGGTGAGGTTATCGATGATAACTTAACTATAGCGTGCAAAGAAAATTCAATAAAAGTTTTATCACTTCAAAAAGAAGGAAAAAAAATTTTAAAAGTTAAAGATTTTTTATCTGGTCATAAATTAAAAAAAGGAGATGATTTAAATTGAATTTTAATTATCAGATAATTGTTGAATATCTAGGCTTAAACTTTGTTGGTTGGCAGTTTCAAAAAAATGGTAAATCTGTACAGGCGGTTGTTGAGAAAGCCATTTCAAAGGCACTTAATAAAAAGATTAAAATAATTGGCTCAGGGCGAACAGACTCCGGTGTAAATGCTAGAGGTCAAAGTGCAAATTTTATTACTCAAAAAGAAATTAAAGATTTGTTTAAGTTTTTATCAACCGTAAATTTTTTTTTAAATAAGTATCACGTCTCAATTTTAAGTATTAAGAGAAGAAAGTTAAATTTTCACGCTAGACGCAGTGCTAAGAAACGTCAATATGAGTATATAATATTAAATAGAGCTGCTAAACCATCAATTGATAATCATAGAACTTGGTTAGTAAAAAAAAAATTAGATTATAATGAGATGAAGAAAGGAATTAAATTCTTTATTGGAAGACATGACTTTTCAGCATTTAGAGCATCATCATGTACTGCCATGAGCCCTGTAAGAACAATCAGCTATGCAAATATAGTTAAGGAAAAAGACAAGTTCATAATAAAATTTGAATCTCAATCATTCCTTCAAAAACAAGTACGGTCGATGGTTGGATGCTTGAAATTTGTAGGAGAAAAAAAATGGAAACCTGAGATAATTAAAAAAATTATTGAGTCAAAAAATCGAAATGATTGTGCTCCTCCAGCACCAGCAGAAGGCTTATTTTTAAAAAAAGTTTTTTATTAAAGATTTATTATTTTTAGATATTGGTTTTGCACTTTATTCCATTTGTACTTTTTAACAAAAAAATGAGATTTTTTAGAAAACGTATCCCAAACAATTTTTCTATTTTTTAAAAAAATTATTTTTTTTATTAGGTCCTTGTTCGATTTATAATTCAAAACATTTTTGTCAAAATTTGAAGCTACCAGATTACTACAAATCACGGGTAAGCCGTAAGACATATACTTAAGTACTTTTACTTGAATACCTGTTGCAATACTTAAATTTGCTAGGCCACAAAAAGAATTTTGAGCAAATTTAATAATATTTTTTTTGGATCCTATAATTTCTACGTTTTTATTTCTTGATAAAAGGATTTTATTTTTTTTGCTTATGTCTCCAATTATACAAAATTTAATCTCTGGCATTATTTGATTCAAGCGTGGAAGAATATTTTTAACAAATTCTTTACAAGCTAAGATATTTGGTAAGTAGTTTAAGTTCCCAACAAATAATATTTTATTTTTTTTTTTTGAGTAAGAAAATTTTTTGTAGATTTTTTCTACGGACTCATCAACTTTTAAGACTTTTTGGTTAAAATTCTTTTTTGATTTTTTGACTTCGATTTTTGAAAATAATAAAACTTTATCAAATTCTGAAAAGATTTCACTTTCTATTTTTTTAACAATAATACTCTCTATATAATAAATATATTTTAAAGGATTTAGGAAGTTTAAATAATTATAAGTTTGTTTATAATTATCAGAATATAAATCACCCATATCAAGAATTGTCTTACCATAAAATTTTTCCGGCAAATATTGGCTTGCCCTTATATGTTGAAAAAAAATTAATTCATAATTATGAGAAACACTCTGAATATAATTTTTCATATCTTTTGAAAAAAAAAGTCCAAATTGAATCGGTTTAATCTTTATTAAGGAAATAAAACAATACAAAATTTTTAAAAAAAAATTTGGTCGAATAAATGATGTAATATTTTTGTCATTAAAATTTGAATTTTTTTTTGTAAGATAAACAACATCTACATAAAACTTTTTTTTTAAGGTGTTAATTATTTTTAAGGATCTAATTACATCTCCTGAATATCTGCCTGAATAAGGATTTCGAGTTGAAACAAATAAAATTTTTTTCATATTTTTCAAAGATTTTTTAATTTTTTATCCTCCATCTCGATCCCTCTCTAACAATATATCCCACACAATTCTTTGATTTACATTTACAAGGGTAATTTTTGTAATCTTTGTCGTAACTAAAACCATAATCATAAGATAGTTCCTCGCCTTTAATTATATTTTTCATCGCATATACCCAAATTTTTAATCCCGTGCCAAAAACTTCACAATTTGGACTACAAGAATGATTTATAAGCCTTGCAATATTGAATTTAAAATTTCCATCTAAATCAAATCTTTTATTAATATTGAAAAGATAAATTGCTTTATTATTATCAAATTTAGGGTCAGTTTCACTTTGTCTAGCAGTAATAATTTTCCCTTTATATTCTATAATTTGAGTACCTTTTTTTATATTACAGTTTGCATATAAACCGTTTTTATCAATCTTAGATTTTTTAATTTTATATAATTTCACTTAAAATACTCAACTAAAATATGATTATATATTTTTGTAAGTTTTTTTAAGTCAGATAATGAAACGCACTCATCAACTTTATGCATAGTTTTATTAACTAGCCCAAATTCAAGACAAGGGGAAATATTTTTAATAAATCTCGCGTCCGAGGTACCACCAGTTGTAGAGAATTTTGGATTTTTTCTTGTAATTTTTTTAATAATTTTCCTTGCCATAAAAATAGTTTTTCCTGGTTTTGTTAAAAAAGCATCTCCATTTTCTATGAAATCAATCTTAAATTTGCATTTATTTTTATTGCTAATTTTTTTAACAATAAAGTTGATTTTTTTTTTCAACGAGGAAGCGGTATGTAAATTATTATACCTTATATTGAATTGAGCTCTTACTCTTGCGGGTATTACATTGTGGGCCTTATTATCCACATTTATCGATGTAAATTCTAAATTTGAAGGTTGAAAATTTTTATTCCCTTTATCTAATTTTTTCTCTTTAAGTTTTTTGCATACAGACACTAGTGTGTTTATTGGATTATTTGAAAGGTGAGGGTATGCTATATGCCCCTGGGTGCCAGAAATTTCAATTTTTCCTGACAAACTTCCTCTTCTTCCAATTTTAATCATCTCTCCAAGTTTATTTGGATTAGTTGGCTCTCCCACAATACAAAAATTTATTTTCTCTCTTTTTTTTTTAAGGTAATCTACTACTTTCTTAGTGCCGTTTATTGCATAGCCCTCTTCATCTCCGGTTATCAGCAAACTTATTGATCCATTAAATTTTCTTTTTATTTGCAAAAACTGACTTACAGCTGCTACAAAGCAAGCAATTGAGCTTTTCATATCATTTGCACCTCTTCCAATTAGATAATTTTTTCTTACAATTGGTTTAAAAGGATTCACTGTCCAATCTTTTAAATTTCCTGGAGGAACTACATCCGTATGACCAGCGTAGCATAGGTTTGGTCCTTTTTTACCAATTCTTGCATAAAGATTTTTTACTGGTTTACTGCCTCTACCTTTGAATTCAAATATTTTACAATTAAAACCTAATTTTTTTAGCTTCTTACTTAAAAAACTTATAGCGCCCAAATCCTTCGGAGTAACACTTGGAAATCTTATTAAATCCTTTGATAATTGTAATTCGTTTATTATAGTCATCAGTCTCTGAGTAAATCGTTAATAGAAGTTTTACTTCTAGTTTTTTCGTCAACTTTTTTGACTATGACCGCACAATATAACGAAGGTCCGCTAGGGTTTGATTTGTTAGGTAAACTTCCAGGAACTACAACTGAATATGCAGGTACTTTGCCATAATGTATTTCTCCAGAATTTCTATCAACTATTTTTGTAGACGCACCAATGTAAACTCCCATTGATAACACTGCGCCCTCTTTAACTAAAACACCCTCTGCTATTTCAGATCTAGCGCCAATGAAACAATTATCTTCAATAATCACAGGATCAGCTTGAAGTGGTTCTAGTACGCCTCCTATACCTGCACCTCCAGAAATATGACAATTTTTTCCAACTTGAGCGCACGAACCGACCGATGCCCAGGTGTCAATCATTGTACCTTCATCAACATAAGCTCCGAGATTTACAAAGCTAGGCATCAAAACAACGTTTTTAGCAATGTACGCTCCTTTTCTGACAACACCATTAGGAACATGGCGGTATCCTGCTTTTTTCCAATCTTTCTCTTTCCATTTAACTGTTTTTCCAGGCACTTTGTCATACCACGTAGTATAAGGACCTTTCATCATCTCCATTTTATTTATTCTAAAGCTCAATAAAATAGCTTTTTTTATCCATTGATTTACAATCCAATTGCCATTTCGTTTATTTGCTACTCGAATTTTTCCACTATCAATCAAATTTATAGTTTCACTAATAGCTTTAATTAATTTTTTGTCAGATTTAGGACCCACTTTTTCCTTCTTTTCAAAACTTTCATTTATAATTTTTTCTAGATTATTGTAACTCATTAATTTCCTTTAAAAATTTTGCCAAGTTATCAGTCTTATAATTAATAAAATCCGAGTCAGAATATTTAGCTGCCCAAGGTTCATCATTTTTAATCCAAACTGTTTTCATACCCAATTCGTATGCTGGCTTTAAATTTCTCGCAATATCTTCAAAGAATATACAATATTGTGGCTCAATTTTGTAACTTTCTACCAACTTTTTGTATGGTTCTTTAGAAGGCTTTGGAATAAATTCACAATCTCTTATGTCGAAAATTCCATCAAAAAGCTTATCTATCCCAATTCTTTTTGTAACATTTATCGCATGAGCCCTAGAACCATTAGTAAAAATTATTTTTTTTCCATCTAGTTTTTTAATCTCCTCCTCCAAATCTTTATCTTTATTCAAAAAACTGAGATCTACATCATGAACAAACTCTAAAAATTCTTCAGCATCAATTTTATGATTTTTTATCATCCCGTTTAAAGTTGTGTTGTATTCTTGAAAATAACTTTTTTGAATTCTCCTTGCTTCCTCAATGCCAACATTTAACTTTTCTGAAATAAATTTTGACATTTTTTTATCTACTTGATCAAATACTTTAGTAGCTCCATCATATAGTGTATTATCTAAATCAAATAACCAAAATTTTATATTTGTTAAATCTTTCATTCTCTTATTAGTGTACCAGAGCCTTTATCAGAAAAAATTTCGTTTAAAACTGAGTGTGGTTTTCTTCCGTCTAGAATGACTACCCCTTTAACTCCATTTTGGACAGCGTCAACACAATTTTGTATTTTAGGAATCATTCCACCTTGAACTACTTTCCACTTAATGAGGTTTTCAAGGTCGAAAGGCTTTATTTCTGAAATTAATTTTTTTTGATTATCATAAACTCCCTCAACATTAGTCATTAATATTAATCTTCTAGACTTTAGTTTTTTTGCGATAGCACTTGCTGCAGTATCACCATTAATATTATAAGTTTGATCGAAGTTCCCTAAACCTAAAGGCGCTATAATTGGAATTTTATTTTTATTTAGTGCATCTTGGATTAAATTATCATCTATCTTACTCGGTATACCAACAAATCCAAGCTCTTCTCTTTCAGGCTCAACTTTTATTATGTTATCATTTTTAGTGTGAAAAGAAGCTGCTTCAGAACCTAATTTTTTAAGAGAATTAACTATATCTATATTAAAATCTATTAAAACTTCTTCAACTGTATCAATTATGTTTTTATCGGTAACTCTCAAGCCGTTGATAAATTTTGATACAATTTTTTTCTTTTCTAATTCTCTTTTGATCCTTGGACCGCCACCGTGAACTACTATTACAGATAAACCTAATCTATTAAGTACATTTATATCAGATATAAAGTTATTAAAGACATTTCTATCTATAAGAACGTTTCCTCCATATTTTATTACAATTTTTTCTTTTTCGTATTTTTTTATGTATTTTTGTACAATGTTAATATCCGGAGCTTTCTCAGGCCAAAATTCTTTTATCTCTTCTAGAGAAATATTTTTTGACATTTAATTTGTTTTTACAGTCGTTTTTTTAACAATTACATACTGTTGAGCGATTGTAAGAATATTATTTATCGTCCAGTAAACTACTAATCCAGATGGGAAAGAGGCAAGTATAATAGTTAAAAATAATGGAAAGAAAGCAAATATTTTTGCTTGAATAGGGTCAGCTGGAGCTGGATTTAATTTTTGTTGGACCCACATTGAGGCTCCCATTAGGATTGGCCAAATTCCTATAATCATGAATCCAGGAGGGTCCCATGGAATTAGACCAAATAAATTAAACAAAGTTGTAGGATCTTGTGCAGATAAATCTTTTATCCATCCAAAGAAAGGTTGATGTCTCATTTCTAAAGAAATAAAAAGCATCTTGTAAATTGCAAAAAAGAATGGAATTTGAATTAAAACTGGCAAGCAACCAGATGCAGGATTGATTTTCTCCTTTCTATATAAGGCCATCATCTCCTGTTGTAATTTAACTTTATCATCTTTGTGTAATTCTTTAAGCCTCATCATCTCTGGTTGAACAGCTTTCATTTTTGCCATTGATCTGAACGAGAAGTTAGCAAGCGGAAAGAAAATAAGTCTAATTGCTATAGTTAATAGTACAATAGCTGTTCCAAAATTTCCTGAAATTTTAAATAAATAATCTATTACGAAAAATAAGGGTTTTGTAAAAAAATAAAACCACCCCCAGTCTATTACTAAATCAAATTTATTAATATTTTGGTTATCTGCATATCCATCAATTGTTTCAACTTCTTTAGCAGCTATAAATAATCTAAGTTGGTTAGTTCCAATCGATGATTTACTAATTTTAATAGGTTCATTGATAATGTAATTTGCTTTAAACCCATTATCATAAAGGAATGTAGATTTAAAATTTTTACCAGTCTCTGGCACGAAAGCTGTCATCCAATATTTATCAGTTATTCCAAGCCATCCTGCACTTGACTCTCTCACTATTTTTTTCTCTTCCACGTCATCATAGTCATCTTCCTTCAATTCATCGTCGAATACACCGATAAATCCCTCATGTTGAATATAAAAATTTTGAATGTCGTCAGGGATTTTATTTCTTGTCATTTGAGCATAAGGAAATAGATCGATAGGTGTATTTGAATTATTTTTTACTTCCTGTGAAATTTTAAACAAATATTTATCATCTAACTCAATTCTTTTTTCAAATGTAACACCTTCTTCGTTGTTCCATTGTAAAATAACAGGAGAATTTTGACTTAAAATTTTATTACCTTTTACTGTCCAATCAGAGTCTTTTGTTGGGACTTTAATTTTATTTCCAATACTTGTCCAACCAGTTTCTATATAAAAACCGTTTTCAGTATCAGAGGGGTTTAAAAAAATGATATTTTTTCCGCCTTCAACTTTTTGTTTATGTTTTTTAAAAGATATATCATCAATTAAAGCACCCTTTAAATTAATTGAACCAACTACACTACTATTTTCAATTTTAATTCTTTTACTAATATTTATAGACTCTTCCCTGGTAATTTTTTTTTTTATTTGTGGTTGATCGATTGTTGGTGCAATAGAGTTTTGCTCTTTCTTTTGTTCCATATTCTGATTTGTTTGTTGTTCAGAAGTTTTTTTAGGAGTTTCAAAAAAAGCACCCCAGAAAAGTAACACAGACATTGAAAGAGCAATTGCAACAAAAACATTTCTATCCATTATTGCTCTCCTTTTTATCTTTTGGAGTTGGCACGAAATCTAAACCGTAACTGCCACCCAGTTTTTTAAATGGATGGCATTTAAAAATTCTTTTTGATCCTAATTTAATTCCTTTACTTACACCTTGAGTTTTAAGAGCTTCAATAAAATATTCAGAACAAGTTGGTAAGAATCTACATCTATTTCCTAACAACGGTGAAATAAAATATTGATAAAATTTGACTATAAAAATTAAAAATTTTTTCATTTATGTAATTTTCTAAAACTTTTTTCCATTAATGGCAAAAGCACATCTTGTTTTTGTGCATAAGCATTAGACTTACCGAAAACTATATAAGTGTAATCTTTATTAATTGCACCCTTTTTTTTCGACAATTTTTGGACAATAGCTTTTAATTTTCTTCTAATTTTGTTTCTTTTGACTGCATTTCCAATTTTTTTTTTTATTACAAAACTAATCAATAAATTTGATTTTTGCTTTTGCTTTATAAAGTTTTTTGCTGAGAAAACAGAAAAATACTCTGTGTGAGTTTTCTTTTCATTGAGAACTCTCTTGAACTGGTTGCTTTTTTTTAAACTTTCAAGCTTAACCATTAAACTTTAAGTTGATAGAGTTTTTCTTCCTTTAGCTCTTCTGCGAGCTACAAGCTGTCTTCCAGTTTTAGTAGACATTCTTGCTCTAAAACCGTGTCTTCGTTTTCTAACTAAATTGCTGGGTTGAAACGTTCTTTTCATAAATATTTAAGGTATATATTTTAATTGCTGTCTATTGTACAGGTAAATTATGAGTAAAAATTTAAAAATATTTTTAGGTATTTCCTATTTACTCATATTGCTTATCTTCCTGTATTTTATTTTCACAAAAATACAAATTAATAGGCTTGATGATTTTTCTTATTACAAAGAGCTTCAGTCAAATATAGATATTATTATAAGCAATAACATTGTAATTAATTTGGTTTTATTTTCAATTTTTGCAATAGTTTGGGTAGTGCTCCTTGGTTTTGGATCGCCAATTTTAATTATTTCTGGAATATTATTTGGTCAATGGCTTGGAACATTCATTTCTGTAATTTCGATTTCATTTGGATCTTTAATTTTATACTCAATAGGAAGTTTCTTTTTTAGAGATTTAGTAAAAGTTATATTAGAAAAAAAGTTTGAAAAATACATAAAATTATTTCAAAAAAATGAAATATATTATTTTTTTATTTATAGATTTGTAGGTGGACTAGGCGTTCCATTTGGTTTACAAAATTTAATCCCTATTCTATTCAGTATGAAAAAATCGAGTTATTTTCTTGCAAGTCTTTTTGGATTTGTACCAAGTTTTTTTGTTACAAATACTATTGGAGCTGGATTAAACTCTTATGTAGAGCAGGCTCAAAGCTTCAGTATAGTTGATTTAATTTTAACTCCACAAATATATTTACCAATATCAGCTTTTGTGGGTCTTTTGATTTTATCATTGTTAATTAAAAAGAAATTTTTCAATGGTTCAAATTAATAAAAATGTATTATCAGATGATTTAAGCCCTTATCTCAAGCAACATAAAGATAATCCTGTTAATTGGCAAAGATGGTCAAAAGATACTCTTGAATATGCAAAGTTAAATAAAAAACCTATTTTATTAAGTATTGGTTATGCAAGTTGCCATTGGTGTCATGTAATGGCTCATGAAAGTTTTGAGGATAATGAAACTGCAAAAAAAATGAATGAATTATTTATTAATATAAAAGTTGACAGAGAAGAGAGACCAGACTTAGATTTTATTTTTCAAAGTTCTTTTCAATTATTTAATCAGACTGGTGGAGGTTGGCCTCTCACAATGTTTTTAGATGAAAATGGTGTGCCATTTATAGGAGGCACTTATTTTCCAAAAGAATCTAAACACGGCTTGCCATCATTTAAAGATGTACTTCAAAAAGTTTCAGATGCATATAAACATCAAAGAGAAAATATAATAAATCAAAAAGACCTAATTATTAAAAATTTGGAGCTCAAAAAAAATTCTGTTTTAAATCAAGATATTGAACCTATTTTAGAAATCGCTTTAGGAAACCTAGATCAAATAAAAGGTGGTTTTAAAGGTGCACCTAAATTCCCTAACTTTGTATTATATGAAACGTTACTTTATTTTTATAATAAATCAAAAAATAAAAAATACTTGGATCCTGTTGATTTAATTATCAAACAAATTTGCTCTAAAGGAATTTACGACCATGTCGAGGGAGGGATTGCCCGTTATACTGTTGATGATAACTGGATTGTACCGCATTTTGAGAAGATGCTTTATGATAATACACAATTTATTTTACTTTTATCAAAATATTGCAAAATAAACACAAAAAATTATTTTAAAGATAAACTTGAGCAAACTATAGAATTTTTAAAAAAAAATTTTGTTAATATTGAGGGTTTTTTAGGTTCCGCTT
>CABZFF010000006.1 GCA_902524945.1 uncultured Pelagibacteraceae bacterium | reverse complement strand
TTTAGAAATTTATTCAAAATTAAACAATTTAAAAATTTTATAAGTTATTTAGAATTTTTTCCAACCTCTAGATCTGTTTATTTTTTTCTCAAAGATGAAATAAATACTAATCTAATTAGTATTAATCATGCCAATTATAGTGATAACATGTTAGCTTACGCGATAAGAAAAAAAGAATTTTCAATTAAATCTGATTATCTAAATTATTCACCTAGTCCAGATATTTTTTGCACTCAAGGTAAAAAATATTTTACAAGATTAAAAAAAATCTTTCCTAAGAAGAAAATTTTTCAAATTGGTTCATTGAAATTCGGAACTCAAGATATCAATTTAAAAAGAGAAAAAAATATCTTTGAAAAAAAGAAAAATTCAAAGAAAATTATTTCGATTTTTACTAGCATCAAAGATTATCTTGGTATTGTTGATACTTTAAACAAATGTGAACTTAATGAATTTTTTATAGTTTTGAGGCCTCATCCTTACTATAAAAAAGCCACGTTAAATCATTTTAAAAAAAAATTTAAATTTAAATTTAATTTAATGGAAAATTTTTCTCCTAGACAGATAATTAAATCTAGTGATTTTGTTTTAGCCGGTGATTCTTCTCTTTGTTATGAGTCAATAATTTTAGGCAAGAAAAATACTCTTAGATTATATAATGAAAAGTATCATCCTTTGTTCGATATTGAAGATGAGGTAATAACCGTAAAAAATCCAAAGTCTTTACAAAATTATCTTACAGATAAAAAAAAAGTTAAAAAGGTAAATTCAAAAAAACTGATTAAAGATTTTTTCTACAAGTACGACAAACTAGCACATATTAGATTAAATAACGTTTTGAAAAAACTTTAAAAAAATAAATGATTAAAAAAATCTTAAAAGTTGTTTTACCAAATTTTATTATAAAATTTTTAAAATCTTTATATACTTCTTTAAAGCTTTTGAAATTTACTAAGATGACTAACAGACAAATTTTTAGCGAAATATACAAGAAAAAACTTTGGAGCCCAGAAAAAGAAAAAAAAAATTTTGAATTTTATTCAGGCTCTGGATCTCATTATAAGGAGTTTCAAGATATCTATATTGATGAAATAAGGAAATTTTTATTAACTTTTTCATCCAAGCCCGATGTTGTGGATCTTGGTTGTGGTGATTTCACCATTGGTTCTAAAGTAAGACAATATTGCAAAAATTATATAGCTGTTGATATATTCGAGGATTTAATTAAGGATAATAAAAAGAGATACTCGAACTTAAATGTTGACTTTAAAGTTTTAGATATTACGAAAGAAGAACTTCCAGCTGGAAATATATGTTTTTTACGACAAGTCTTACAGCATTTCTCTAACAACAATATTCAAAATTTTCTAAAACAAATTGATGGAAAATATAAATATTTAGTGCTTACTGAACATTTGCCAAATAACTCATTTTTTAAGCCAAATATCGATATTGCCACCGGCCCTCAAATACGTCTTTACAAAAATAGCGGAGTAATACTAACAGAGAGGCCTTTTAACTTAAAAGTCATTGATACAAAAAATATTTGTAATATCAGTTCAAAACAAATATTAGGATTTGAAGGAGTTTTAAACACTAAAATATACCATCTAAATAAATGAAAGTAATAATTTTAGCAGGCGGAAAAGGAACTCGAATTTCAGAATATACAAAAATTATACCGAAACCGATGATTAAAATCGGAAATAAACCTATTTTAATTCACATAATGCAACATTTTTTAAAATATGGTCACAAAGATTTCTATATAGCTATGGGCTATAAAAGTAATGTAATCACAAATTATTTTAAAAACTTTAAAAAGTTAAACGAACCTTTTAATCATAAAATTAATAAATCTAAAGTATTAATTACTTTATCCTTTACTGGAGACAATGTTCTTACTGGAGGTAGAATTAAAAGGATGTCTAGATTTGTTAATAAAGATGAAAATTTTATGTTTACATATGGTGACGGCGTATCAAATGTAAATATTAATAAATTGATAAAATTTCACAAAAAAAATAGAAGATTAATTACTGTTACTGCCGTAAGGCCCCCAGCTAGATTTGGAGAGATTACTTTGACAAGAAATCTTGTAAAATCTTTTAAAGAGAAGCCACAAGTTACCGAGGGTTGGATTAATGGAGGATTTTTTATTACTAATCACAAATTTTTCAAATTAATAAAAGGTGATAAAACCATACTTGAAAAAGAACCCCTAGAAAAAGCTGCATCAAAAAAACAATTATTAGCTTTCAAACACTCTGGTTTTTGGAAATGTATGGATACTTTACGTGATCGAAAAGTTCTAGATAAAATTTATAAAGAAAATAAATTTAATTGAAAAAGACAAAAAAAATTTTGGTAGTTGGGGGAACGGGATTTATTGGTTATCACTTAGCCAAAAAATGTCTTAAAAAAAAATGGCAAGTTTTTAGTTTCTCTAAAAATAAACCACGCAAAAAAAGATATCTTAAAAATGTAACTTATTTGACCGGTGATTTATCAAAAACAAAAGATCTAAGTAAAATAAATCAAAAATATGATTTCGTTGTAAATCTTGGTGGCTATGTAGATCATACTAATAAAAAAAAAACATATAACAGTCACTTTATTGGATGTAAAAATCTTGCAAAAATATTTATAAATAAAGAAATTAAGTCTTTCGTACAGTTAGGCAGCAGCGGAGAATATGGTAAATTAAAGTCTCCCCAATTAGAGTCTATTGGAGGTAATCCCAAATCAATTTATGCAAAGTCTAAGTTTTTAGCAACCGCCCATCTTTTAAACTTATATAAAAAAATTAAATTTCCAGTCACTATTTTAAGACTCTATCAAGCCTATGGACCAAGACAGGACATAAATCGATTTATTCCTATCGTTATTGATGCTTGTATTAAGAATAAAAAATTTGCTTGTTCTGATGGGAAACAATTAAGAGATTTTATTTATATTGATGACGTTATTAATGTCATTTTAAAAGCTTTACATTCAAACAAATCAAAAGGGGAAATATTCAATATCGGAACAGGAGAACCAAAAAAAATTAAAGATGTTATTAATTTTTTGACTATAAAGCTTAAAGGAGGCCAACCTTGTTTTGGTAAAATAAAACTTAGAAAAGATGAAATTATTAAAATTTATCCAAATATTTCTAAAGCTAAAACAATTCTTAAGTGGTATCCAAAAACCAATTTTAATAAAGGTTTGCTTAAAACAATTAGATATTATAAAAGACAGTAACTTTACTTTTCAATATGTTGACAAGTTTGGGACTATAGCTCATCGGTAGAGCACTTCGTTGACATCGAAGGGGTGGCAAGTTCGATTCTTGCTAGTCCCACCAACCTTATTTTTGTTAAAAAATTTTAATTAAATTGATAAATAACACTATTAAATTTTGAAATATTGATTCTATTACTATTTAGAATGATTTGCTAATTTCACTTATATAGATATTATGAACTTATTTAATGAATAATAATTTACAAAATATAGCTGACAGTTTTACTTCAATTTATCTTCCACAAGAAATAATTATTAATTTAATTCTATCATTTATATTAGGATTAATAATTTCTGTAATTTATAAATTTACTCATAAAGGATTAAGTTATTCCCAATCTTTTATGATAACAAATATTTTTGTTGCAGTTATTGTTTGTATGGTAATTATGATAATAGGAAACAGCTTAGCAAGAGCATTTGCTTTGGTTGGAGCTCTCTCAATTATTAGATTTAGAACAGTTGTAAAAGATACAAAAGATACAGCTTATATTTTTTGGTCTCTTGCTGCAGGTATGGCTGCTGGAACAGGGAGCTATTTCTTAGCTATCTCGGGGACATTCATAATAAGCTCAATAGCATTGATTTTACATAAAACCAATTTTGGCTCAATAATAAAGAGTGAATTTATTTTACAATTTAGAACCCCATCAAACAATTCTGAAATTTCAAAACTTTTCAACAAAACTATTTCTAAATTCTCCAAATCATCAACTCTACTAAGTTCAGAGAGCTCTGAAGATAGCAAAAGCATAAAAGTGAGTTTTGATATTGTGTTGAAAGATGAACTAAACCAAACTGACCTGTTGTCAGAACTTTCAAAAATTAAAGGATTAAAAGAAATTGTAATTATTGCTGCTAAAAGTGATGTCGATTATTAGTTTCCCTTTTACTCTAAATGTTTAAAAATATTTACAAAAAGTTTTTTTTACTAATATTTTTTTTATTTCTGTTAGCTCTTTTTCTGATTACTTTTAATACAAATCTTAGAAAATCAACATTAAATTCAGTTTTAAATAGTTATAAAATTTATATGATAGTTTCAATGCAAACCCTCCTAAAGCAACCAGAACCAGATTATAATTTAATCAATAATAAACTTAAAAATTTTATTATAGTTTCGGAAAAAATATCTAGTGGAAAAAGTAGATTACTTATTGGTATTTATGACGTGGCAAATTTAGTACAATCTAGTATCGTCGATGAAAAAAATTATGGCGCTTTAGAAGAATTTTTTTTAAAATTAACTAATTTAGATCCTTCATTGTATGAAGCCAAAATATGGTATGCTAAATCGTTATATGCGAACAATAAAATTGAAGAGTCAGTAATAGAAATAGATAAAGCTATAGCTCTATCACCCTTGGACCCAGAACCTTACAGACTTGCTTTGCAGATTTTTTTAAATCAAAAAAATACTGAAAAGTTTAATTTTTATTGTAACAAATATTTAGAATCTGAATTTGGAGGAAAACAAAAAAGATTTCAATTAACTAAATTCGATGGTTTTAATTTTAATGATTTTGCAATTAGGCTTGAGACTTTAAAATCTAAAGATGAAAACGATTATATCATTAGAGGAATTAATAATGGTAAATTTGATCAATATGAATTAATTCCTGAGAAGCCATTTAATATTTCATTGATAAAAATGATTTTTAGTTTTAATCCTGGTGTTAGTTTAGAGATAAAAAATTTAAAACTTTTTTCAGAAAATAACATCTATGATATTTCAGAAAAAGATTTAGTAATTTTATCTAAGAATACCTTTTTTAATAATAATACTTCTCAAAATCAGATTTTTTTTTCTGCAGAAAATAATGAAATAGTAAATTTAAGACTTGATCAAGTTTATAAGAAAATAGATAAAATTATATTTACGATGAAATTTGATAAATTAAATTTAGTCAATTCTTCTTGCAAATAGTATGAGAAAAATAATTAAAATACTTTACCCTTACGTATTACCTGTAATTCTTGGAATTTTCCTGCTTTTTTCTTTTAAGGTTTTAAAGTTTGAATATCAATTTGGTTATCAATCTGCTCATGTGTATCAAACAAATTTCTCTTGGCCAAAACAGATTTTTTTTTCAGAATTGAAAAAATTTAAAAATAAAATTTTTGACAAAACTTACCAAACCAACTTTCCTCGAGTAAGTATTTTTGTAAGCGAGCAAAATTCAAGAAAACTTTTAAGTAATTTACCACAGTCTACTAAGGATTGGGTAGAGGCATATATTAATTATCCCAACAAAAAAATTAATTTTCAAGAAATTAGATTGAGATTTAGAGGCGATAATCCAATTAATTGGTTAAATCAAAAAAAACAATTGAGAATTAAAACAAGACGAAATGAGTTGATTGATGGATATAGATATTATGATTACAAAATATTTAAAGCCGATAAATACCTCCCATATTTCATTTCTGAAAATATGGGTCTCATCACTCAAAAATATAATTTAGTAGAACTTTATGTAAATGGTGAGTCAAACGGTTTATATATTGAGCAAGAAAGAATCGATGAGACTTTTTTAAGAAAAAATAAATTAATGCCTACGAACATTTACAAGGGAGAAAATCACGCTACAGAGTACCATATAGGACTAAATAGAAATCTATTTAATAATCCAAATATTTGGTCAAAATTAGCAATTTTTAATCAAGAAAATCCTAATAGCACTAAAGATCTTAAAAAATTCCTTAAAACACTTAAATCAAATAAATATTACTCAGATCCTTCTTTAAATGATTATATAGATATAGATTACTTTTCTAAATTCGATGCTTTTTTAACAATTACTAACAATGTTCACCACGATTTTTTCCATAATATGAGATTAATATTAGATCCATGGAATGGAAAAATTACTCAACTTATCGTCGACCCTGGTATGGCATCTAGAGATGACTTTGAATTGGATTTTAGCTCAAATGATTTGAATACTTTCCTAAATAAAAACACTAATTACATCCATAAAAAATATCAATGGATTTACCATTATCTTTTTGAAAATGATGTAATTGAAAAAGTTGAATTAAATATCGAAAAAATCAGAGAAGACCTTATCACCGTACAAAAAAAGGAACCTTATGATGTAAGAGGTAAAGATCATCATCAAGAGATGAAAAGAATTCTTTCAATGCTATCTAAGAATAAAAACAAACTTCTGAAAATTTTAAATGATAATCCAGAAAGTTCATGGAACAAAAACTTAAAAAATTTTGATGTATCTGTTAATGGTTATACTCCTTTATTTAATTTAAAAATAAAATTTCCCGATGATCTAATGCCTGAATGGGTAGGTGTAGATGTTAATTACAATAATATAATTGAGGAAAATGAGCCAAAATTTTTTGTGGATCAAGAAATTAACAGATTCAAAATACCTCTTGCTTTTTATTCAAATAGATTCAAACAAAATAATAATCTTAGCACTAAATTTCACAATTATAAAATTAATCATTCTAACACTTATTTCAGAATGATCGCAAATAACGGTGCAGTTCCAACACAGATTGAAAGTTTAAATTTTTTTAGTAAAAAAAATTTCATATTACAAGAGAAAAAATTTAAAAGTGCAGTCAAAGCTAATGTATCAAATAATATTGTAAATTTGGAGGTAAATAAAATACCAAAAACTATTTCTTTGAATGGAACAATCTTAGTCGATAAAAATTTAATTTTTGAAAATGAGGTCAAGATACTTCCAGGAACTAAATTTTTGATTAAACCGAATAAACACATTGTATTTAAAAGAAAAGTATCAGCTGAGGGAACAAAAGAGTTGCCTATAATTTTCAAAAAAAATCAAAAAGGGGATAAACCTTGGGGCACAGTAGCTATAATTGGCAAAGGTTCTAAAGAGAGTATTTTGGATAACGTAATTTTTCAAGGTGGTAGTGGGGGTAATTTAAATCAATATAAGTTTTTATCTATGTTATCAATTCATAACTCCTCCGATATAAAATTATCAAATTCAAAATTTTCATTTAATGAATTGTTTGATGATACAATTCATATTATTTATTCATCAAATATTTTATTAAAAAATATTGAAATTAAAAACGCTTATAGCGATGCAATAGATATTGATATTTCAAATAACGTTATACTTAAAAATGTCAAAATTAAAGATTCCAAAAATGATGGAGTAGACTTTATGGAATCCAAAGCGATAATTGAAAATTTAGAGGTGGTTAACTCACAAGACAAAGGAGTCTCTATCGGTGAAAATTCAGATGTGATTATAAAGAATTCAATTTTTAAAAATAATAAAATTGGAGCAGCAATAAAGGATAGCTCAAAAGGAAAATTTTTTGATGTAATTTTTTCAAACAATGAGATTCAATTAGCAAGTTATGCAAAAAATTGGCGTTATGGAAATGGTGGTAATGCTCAAGTTTTTGACTCATTAATCGAGTCTGAAGAAAACAAGTTTGTGACCACAATGGATCCTGAAGATTTTAATAAAAAAAAAGATACAAACTTAATACAAAATTCTAAAATTGAAATATTTAACACAAAAATTAAAGGTAGAAAAAAAATAATAGGTAAAAATTTTTCTCAAAATAAAAATTAATGATCGATAATAGAATTTTTTTAAGATACGAGTTTAAATATTTCATGAGTTCAAAAATTTCAAATGAAATATTTAATCAATCTTTAAATTTCATGAATATTGATAATTTTGCCTCGAAAAGTAAAAATCATAAATACTTGGTTAGATCATTATATTTTGACAATAATGATTATAGCAATTTTTTTGAAAAAGTAGATGGGATTAAAGTAAGAAAGAAATTTAGATTAAGGAGCTACGGTAAAAGTTTTAATTCTAAAAGCCCAGTTTTTTTTGAAATGAAAGGTAGAGCTCATGACAGAATAATTAAAAAAAGAATTATGATTGATAAAAATGACATAAAATACTTTGAGACTTTAAAAAATTTAGATGAATTAAGTAAAAAATATAACGGTAATGATCTAATAAAAGATTTTATTTATGATGTAAAAAGAAAAAATATCAAACCTAAGATAATGATTGATTACAACAGAAGGCCTTTAATAAACAAATTTGGCTTATACTTTAGATTAACCTTTGACTCTGATTTGATTTCGACGAAAACAGGAAATTTATTTGAGAATGATAAAAAATTTAAATTTCCATTAGAATACAAGCCAGGCAATTCAATTCTAGAGGTAAAGTTTGAAAGAAGTATTCCTGCTTGGTTTCATAGAATTATACAATCATATAATTTAAACAGGAGATCGATTTCTAAATTTGTTTTAGGTGTATGCAATTGTAAAGTGAGAAGTGAAACCTCAGAATAATAGATGGAATTCATATATAAAATCTTTTTAACAATATTTGTCGAAGAACTTTTGGTATTTACTTCATTAGTTTTATTATTTTTTTACTCTATTTATTCTTTTATTGAAAAAAATAATTTTTTTAAAAGTTGTTTTACAGCTTTGCTTCCTTTATTTTTTCTATTTTATCATTATTCATATTTGCCAGAATTTTTTGCTTCTATTGGCCAGGACTCGCTTAGTGAATTAAATGCAGATTTAGGTGAAGCTATATTTTATACAAATACTTTTTTTTCTTTTTTATTAGATCCCGAGATATTCAGAAGAAGACGTTTTTGGTTAATATTTTTAAGTTCATTTGCTAGCTCAATGACTATTTATCTGTTTATAAAATACTTCTTCAAAACAAGAAAAATTGATATATTAATTTTAAGTAGGTACTTTAATTTTATACTTTTCGTTGCGTTAGTTTTTGGTTTTTATTTAATATTATCGCTTGCAAAATCAAGTTTAGAAGTTGGAGAACATTTAACAAAAATTGAAAACGAATTTAAAAAAAATATTTTGAACTATGAAGTAAAAAGAAATTCAAATAATCCCTTAAGTACTATAGTATATGTTGGAGAAAGCACCTCTGCACTAAATCTAAGTTTATATGGATATCCTTTTGAAACCACTCCGAGACTGAGTAAATTACTAGAGAAGAATAAAAAATTTATCAAATTTGATAGAGTTTATGCATCCCATACCCATACAGTCGACGCATTATGGAGTGCGTTCTCTCTTTGTATAAATCAACCAAAAGAGGATTGTTCTTTAATACATAATCATCAGAAAAATAATTTGTCTATTGTTGATGTACTAAATAAAACTGATATTAAAACTTTTTTATTTAGTACCCAAGGATCTTATGGTGGTCACAATCATGCAACTAAGTTGGTTTTTAATACTAAAGATCAAATTTATCCTTGGAACTTAAAAGAGGAAAATTTTGATAACTCAAGAAAATTTCTTGGCAATAGATATAAGCCAAAAATAAAAGACCATGACTTTTTTTATGAAAGCTTTTGTCAAAATAACGATATTTTTAAAAATAACTCTTCTACTTTATCAATACTTCACTCATACGCAGGTCACGGACAATATGGAGGATATCTAGATACAATTCCAAATCAGATAGGTTTTCAATATCCAAATTACATCAATAAAAAAAATTTTTTGGGTAAAGATTTTAGAAATTTTAAATTAATAAGCGAATACGACTCAGTCATGAAGTATATAGATAAAACAATCGGTGAAGTTTATAATTGTAGTTTTTCAAATTTTGAAAAAAATTCTCAGCCAATGATATTTATTTATTTTTCAGATCATGGTGAGTCTCCAGCATCAGCAAGAGGTCACGATTCTAGCCGCCTTACATATGAAATGTTACATGTGCCCTTAATTATTTTTTTTAACGACAGTGCTTATAATATTTATAAAGAAAAATTTGATAAGTTAAAAAAATTAGAAAGTAAAAACCTCACCCTAAAAGTATTGAGTGACATTATACTTTATTTGAATGATATCGATGTATTAAATAAAAAAAAAGAAGTTTTGTACAAAGCAGATAAATTTAAAAGTTTAGAATCAAAATTTATCTACGATAGAATCGATCTGGATGGAATTTTAAGCAAAGTTCCTGTTTATTGGGAATTTGAAGGAAGTTTAAAAGGTGACACTTATCTTGAAAAAAAATTTTCTAAACAAGATACCAGTATTACTCTTTGGCAACTAAATAATTTTTTAAAAAGCAAAAAACTTTCAGATAATCAAAATATAAAAAACTTAGTATGTAAGCATCGAGCGAATTCGTTTATTAATCAATTTCAATCCTCTTTATCTAATGGATGTTTTGAGACAGATATTCTTTTTTTCAAAGACAAAGCTTTATCTGCACATGGATTACAGAATGACACAAATTTGATAATTGATGATTTTTTTAAATCGAATTTTCAAAAAAATACAATTTGGTTTGACTCGAAAAACATAGATGAAACTAAACAATGTAAATTCGCTTCTAATTGGATAAGAAAGAACTCAAAAAATTATTTAAGTGCCTTAGTTGAAACACCCACCTCATCAATAGAAAATTTAGAAAATCAAGAATGGAAAGATTGTATAGATGAGATTAATAATTTAAATAACGTTGAGATAGCTTATTACATGCCAACATCTTTCTTAAATAATTGTTCTGAGGAAAATTTAAAAGCAGAAGAGAAATTTAAGTGTGATAAAAAATTCAAAGAAATCATAAAATTTTTAAATAATACTAAAATTGGCTCTATTACATTTAATTTTTCTGGATACAAAGCAATAAAGAATTTTAAAGATTTTAAAAATTATAAATGGCATATTTGGAATATAGAAAATCTAAATTCATTCAATGAAATTATTTCTAATGATAATATTGGTATTATATTATTAAAAAATGACCAGTTTGCTAATAATCTAAATTAAAATTAAAAGATAAAATTTAAAACACATTATTTATATTTATGAAAATTGGAATTTTATGGGAAAATTTCGAACCGGGTGGTGTTACAACTCATTTAGAAAATCTTTTAAATGACAAAGTATTTAAAAGTTATGAATTTGTAATCTTTACTAATAGGACAAATAAGGCAACTTTAATCTTAAAAAAAAAGTTGAAAGAAAAAAATGTAAAATTTCATTATTATAATTCCTTAAATGTAATTTTTTTTAAAAATATAATCTTAAAATTCATCTTTTTCATTTTAAGACCTTTTTTATTTTTTATGTCTATAATACAATTTTTTTTCATACTCAAAAATTATAGATTTGATATCTTATTAGCTGAGTGTGGCGGATATGGAGATTTTAGGTCTGAGGTTTCTGGTATTTTAGCAAGTAATTTTTTAAAGTTTCCAACTAAGTTGTTATTAATTCATCACTCATTCACCAAGCCTTATATTTGGAACTTTTTACTAAGAATGATTGATTATTTAATTAATAAAAGCATAAATGGTTTAATCTTTGTTTCAAAAGCTACGAAGAAAAATATTAAATTGAACACAAACTTATTTTCACCAAAATTAAAAACAAAAATAATTTATAATGGAGTTAAAAATAATCCAGATGATAAAAGTTTAACAAAAATTAATAAATTATTTAAAAACTCTAAAACTTTAAAAATAGGAATATTATCAAGAGTTGAAAAAAACAAAGGACACGAGGATTTAATTAATGCATTTAACGAATTACCATGCAAAATTAAGAAAAAAATTAAAGTTTACTTTATTGGTAATTGTTCGAAAGAATATTTAATAGAACTTAAGCAAAAGTTAAATAATCTTAATTTAAGAAAATACTTTGTGATTACAGGTTATATTCACGAGGATAGTTTTAAAATTCTTAAAAAACTTGATTTATTAATTTCGCTTACAAAAGATTTTGAAGGCTTTGGACTTTCTTTGGCAGAGGCTTTATCCGCAAAAACTCCTGTTTTAGCAACAAAAGTTGGAGGTGTAATGGAATTTTTAAATAATAAAAATTCAAAATTAATTAAGCCAAATAATAAAAATGAACTAAAATTAGCATTACTAAATTTCGTAAAAAATAAGAGTGCCTGGAAACAGAGAAGTAAAGTCGGCAAAACTCTTATAGATAAATCATTCTCCTCAAAAAAGATGGCCAAAAATTATAAAAATTTTTTTAATTTTATTAGTAATCAAAAAACATAGATAATTGTAAAATTAAAGCGGTTTTGTTATTAAACTCTCTAAAAATTCACTTTACTTAATTTCTCAAAAACACTATAAAACACTGCCTGGTAATTATTGCGAAGGGGCCACACCCGATCCCATTCCGAACTCGGAAGTTAAGTCCTTCAGCGCCGATGGTACTTTGTCTTAAGATATGGGAGAGTAGGACGTTGCCAGGCTATTAAAATTATGAAAGTTGCTAGCTCATTAAAATCATTAAAAAAAAGAGATCTAAACTCTAAATTAGTAAAGCGGAAAGGAAAGCTTTACGTAATTAATAAAAAAAATCCTAAATTTAAAGCTCGACAAGGCTAATAAAAAATGAGCGAAAACGATTTCAAGAAAACTTACAATGGTTTCACAAAGCTAGTCTTGTGGGCAACAATAGCTGTAATTGTATTATTAGCCATTTTAGCTATTACATTACTTTAATTAATAAAAGATATTAAAAATGATAATTGGATCAACAAAAGAAGATTTATCGCAAGAAAAAAGAGTTTCTTTAACACCTGAAGCTGCAAAAAATATTATTGGTCTTGGACTTAAAATTTGTATCGAAAAAAATTATGCATCTCATATTGGAATAGCCGATAAGGAGTATGAAAATGTTGGAGTAGAAATAAAAAATTCTTCATTAGATGTACTAAAACAATGTAATCTATTGGTAAAAGTGAATTGTCCTTTAGATGAAGAAATTGATTATTTAAAAGAAGATATTACTTTAATTGGTATGTTAAATCCAAGTAAGAATAAAAATAAACTTAATCAATTAACAAAAAAAAAAATAAACGTTTTCTCTTTAGAGCTTTTGCCTCGTATAACTAGAGCTCAATCCATGGATGTTTTATCATCTCAGTCTAATTTAGCGGGTTATAGATCGGTAATAGACTCTATTTATGAATTTGAAAAAGCCATTCCAATGATGATGACTGCAGCTGGAACAGTACCTGCTGCTAAGATTTTAGTAATTGGGGCCGGAGTAGCTGGATTACAAGCTATTGCTACAGCTAAAAGATTAGGAGCGATAGTATCCGCTACGGATGTAAGATCTGCATCAAAAGAACAAGTAGAAAGTTTAGGAGGAAAATTTTTAACAGTTGATCAAAAGGAAGATATGGAAACTTCAGGTGGATATGCTAAAGAATTAAGCGAAGAATACAAAAAAAAACAGGCTGAGATGATGCGCGATGCTTTGAAAAAGAACGATATTGTTATTTGCACTGCTTTGATACCTGGAAAACCAGCGCCAAGAATTTTGAACGAAGAATTAGTAAAATTAATGAAACCTGGTTCAATAATTTATGATTTAGCGACTGAACAAGGTGGAAATTCTGCGTTTTCAGAAGTTGGAAAAATAAATAATATTAATGGAGTAAAAATAATTGGTGTTAAAAACTTAATGAATAGATTGCCTTTGACCGCATCAAATTTATACGCAAAAAATTTATTTAGCTTTATAAGAAATTTGTATAGTAGGGAGAAAAAAGTTTTTAATATAAATTTAGAGGATGAAATAATAAGCAAAACTCTTATTAAGGAGGTTTAAAATGGAGATAGATCCATTCATATTTAGATTAAGTATATTTATTTTATCAATATTTGTTGGTTACTATGTAGTTTGGAGTGTGACACCATCCTTACATACACCGTTAATGTCAGTAACTAATGCTATTTCTTCAGTCATAATTGTAGGAGCGATAATTGCTGCTTTAGCAGGCTCGTCTGAAGTAACATTTAGTACATCGAGTATTTTTGGATATGCGGCTATAATTTTAGCAGCTGTAAATATTTTTGGAGGTTTTCTTGTGACCCAAAGAATGCTTCAGATGTACAAAAAAAAGAAAGATAAGAAAAAATGATATCAGCTAATTTATCCGCGATATTCTATTTAGTTTCAGGCATATTATTTATTTTAGCCTTAAGAGGATTATCATCACCTGATACATCAAGACAGGGAAATTATTTCGGTATCGCAGGAATGTTTATTGCTATTTTAGTAACATTTTTGTCTATAGGTAATTTCTCAACTTCCCTGATTTATGTTTTGGTTTTTTTGTTAATAGGTGGAGCAATTGGCTCATTTATAGCTTTTAGAATCCCGATGACTGCGATGCCAGAATTAGTTGCAGGTTTTCATAGTTTAGTCGGACTCGCAGCTGTATTTGTTGCAATAGCTGCATTCTTAAATCCTGATATTTTTAATTTAGGCTCTTCGGGAAATATAAAACTTGCCAGTTTAATTGAAATGTCAATTGGTGCTGCAGTTGGAGCCGTTACATTTTCTGGCTCAATAATAGCTTTTTTAAAATTAAGAGGTATTATGTCCGGAGCACCAATTACTTTTACTGGACAACATTATCTAAATCTTTTTTTAGGAATAAGTATTTTTGTACTCATCTTTTATCTTTGCAAAACACAGACTGCTAACATTTATTGGTCATTAATTGCAATTTCATTTTTTATTGGAATACTTTTAATCATACCTATTGGTGGTGCGGATATGCCTGTAGTAATTTCAATGCTTAATTCTTATTCTGGTTGGGCTGCAGCAGGAATAGGTTTCACACTGGAAAATTCTGCATTAATAATTACTGGAGCTCTCGTCGGATCCTCAGGGGCTATCCTTTCGTACATAATGTGCAAAGCTATGAACAGATCTTTCTTTAGTGTGATACTCGGTGGATTCGGAGCAGACAATACGTCTGCAGACAAGAATGAGAAACAAGATCAAAAACCTGTGAAAAGTGGAAATGCAGAGGATGCAGCCTTTTTAATGAAAAATGCATCATCAGTTATAATAGTCCCAGGTTATGGAATGGCGGTAGCTCAAGCACAACATGCGCTGAGAGAAATGGTAGATAAATTAAAAAAAAATGGTATTAAAGTTACTTACGCAATCCATCCAGTGGCAGGCAGGATGCCAGGTCACATGAATGTTTTATTGGCAGAAGCTAATGTACCTTATGATGAAGTATTTGAACTAGAAGATATAAATAATGATTTTGCAAACTCAGATGTTGCCTTTGTAATAGGAGCTAATGATGTGACTAACCCGGTTGCTAAAACAGACCCGAAAAGCCCAATTTTTGGAATGCCAGTTTTAGATGTTGAAAAGAGTAAATCTGTTTTATTTGTCAAAAGAAGTTTATCTCCAGGGTATGCAGGAATAGATAACGAGTTATTCTATAAAGATAACACTTTAATGCTTTTTTCCGATGCAAAAAAAATGACTGAGGACATTGTAAAAAACTTGGATTAATGAGGACAAAAATTTTTTGTGATATTGCTGATTTAAACACTATAAAAATTTTTAATAAAAAAACTATAGTTGATGGATTCACTACAAACCCAAGCTTGATGAGACTTGCTGGTGCGAGAAGTTATAAAGAATACTCTTTAAAAATCCTTAAGTATTGCAAAAAAAAACCTATTTCTTTTGAGGTATTTGCGGATACTCCAAAAGATATGCTTGAGCAGGCTTATAAGATTAATTCATGGGGAAAAAATATTTATGTGAAAATACCAGTCATCAATTCTAAAGGTAAGTTTATGGGATCTGTTATAAAAGAATTAAGTGATAAAGGAGTAAAGTTGAATATCACAGCAGTTTATTCATTTGAACAAACAAAAAAAATTTATAAAAAATTAAATAAAAAAACTAAATCTATTATTTCAATATTTGCCGGACGAATGGCTGATAAAGGCAAAGACCCAGTGCCAATATTTAAAAAAAGTATCTCTTTAACAAAAAAAAATAAGAATATTGAAATTTTATGGGCAAGCACTCGAGAAGCTTATAATTTTCTTCAAGCAAAACAATTAAATTGTAATATAATTACTATGCCTCCTAAAGTGATTAATCAAATTTCAAATTTTGGCAAAAGCAATAAATCATTAACGATAGATACAGTCAAAAATTTTCTTAATGATAGTAAAAAATCAAATTTTAGAATTTAATTAATTTTTCAAAATAATGAGTATTTATCAAAAAAAAGTAAGTATTATTTTAAATTGCTATAACGGGGAAAAATACTTAAAAGATGCATTAATAAGTATAATAAATCAATCTTACAAAAATTGGGAATTAATTTTCTGGGATAATAGATCAAATGATAATAGTAAAAATATTTTTAAATCATTTAAAAATAAAAATTTTAAATATTTCTTAGCTAAAAAACATACTTCGTTATATGAAGCCCGAAATCTAGCAATAAAAAAAGCTTCAGGTGAATATTTAGGTTTTATTGATGCAGATGACATGTGGGATAGAAATAAATTATTAAAACAAATTAAACTTTTTAAAGATAACGATACAGCGGTGGTTTACTCAAATTCTTGGTTAAAAGATGAAAATAATAAAAGGATAAAAAAATATACAAATAAAAATCTTAATAGTGGATATATTTACCAAGATTTAATAAATAACTATGATATTCAGATTTTAACTGCAATTATAAAGAGATCTATTTTAAAAAAGCATAATATAACTTTTAATAAAAGATTTAACATTATTGGGGATTTTGATTTTTTTATTAGACTTGCAAAAAAATTTAAGTTTAGGTATTTTTCAGAACCTGTAGCGATTTATAGACTCCATAGAAAAAACTTATCTTTACTTAAAAAAGAATTATTTATAAAAGAATTAATCTTTTGGCTAAAAAAAAATAAAAGAAACTTAGATACTATTCAAATAAAGAAAATTGAACAAAAAATAGTTAATTTACAATTTCTTCAAAAAAAATTTTCAAAAAACTATTTTTCCTCAATAACCTTTTTTATGAAATATTTAAATATTCTTTTAAATTTTAAGAATTTAATAATTCTGGGAACTCCAAGATTTATTTTAAAAAAATATATGTGGTATATCTAATTTTCATTTAAAATGTTTATTAGAAATTGGTTGCGGGGGCTGGATTTGAACCAGCGACCTTCAGGTTATGAGCCTGACGAGCTACCAGACTGCTCCACCCCGCGATGAATTATTTTTTTTTTATGTTTATAGCTTGAAGTTTATCTTTCTCTTCTTTTATATCATAATATATAGTCTGCTCCTCTTTAAGAACTCTTAGTTTTGAGTCCTCTAATGCAGAAACGTGAAGAAAAATATCTTTTTTTGTTTTGTTATCAGTAATAAAACCATAACCCTTTTTGGCGTTAAACCATTTCACTTTACCAGATGGCATTGTTAATCCTCTCATTGTCGTTAAGTTAATATCTATTTTTTAGTTTTTGGAGTTTTTTAATTCTTTTAAGATTTTCAGTTTGCACTCTTTTTTTTCGCTCAGACGGCTTTTCATAAGTACTTTTCATTTTCATTACTTTAAAAAAGCCTTCTTTTTGAAGTTTTCTTTTTAGAACCCTTATTGCTTGCTCTACATTATTATCTTTTACGTCTATTTTAATAAAATCCTCCAGTTAAATTTTATGGTTGTTATCATCTGCAACTTTATTTGTCTAGGCCGAAGCTGATTGAGCCTTCTTTTCCTCTCTTATTTTAGCTTTTTTCTCTCTTTCCACTCTTCTTTTAGCTTTATCTAAACTTTTTTGAAAAGCTTCTTGAGTGCACAATGCTAAAATTACAGGGTCTCTAGGCTTTAAATTTGAAAAATTCCAATAGCTTCGTTTTCTAATTAGAGAGACTGTACCTTTAGTGCTTCCAACTAATTTTGAAATTTGACCATCTGTTAATTCTGACGCATTTTTACACAACCATAAAATTGCATCTGGTCTATCTTGTCTTTTTGATAAAGGAGTGTATTTAGGTTTTTTTCTCTCTTTAATTTCAACTTCATCAAGTTTTTTAATTAATCTTAATTTTTTTTTGGGATCTTTGGAGCAGAGCTCTATTTCATCTCTCGAAAGTTGTCCTGCTAAAATTGGATTATAAGCCTTTATCCCTTTTGCAACATCACCGTCAGCTATCCCTTTGATCTCTAACTCGTGTAAATCACAAAATTCTGCTATTTGTCTAAATGTGAGTGTAGTGTTTTCTACAAGCCAAACCGCAGTAGCTTTTGGCATAAATGGTACATCTGTCATAATACAATTATTTTTTTGATCTTAGGTTACTAAACTTTTTATTATACTTGCTCACTCTTCCTTTATCTAAAATTTTTTGAGAACCTCCTGTCCATGCAAAATGTGATTTAGGATCAATGTCCAACTTTAATACATCATTCTCTTTTCCCCAGGTTGACCTGGTTTCAAATTCTGATCCATCAGTCATTACAACTTTTATTTTATGATAATTAGGATGTATGTTTTTTTTCATGTGCGGAGTTTTATATTATTAATTGTTTTTACTCAATATCTTTTTTTTCAATCAAATGTTTTAAGTCATCATGAATATTTGAATTAGTGGCTAATATGTTATTTTTAAGAGGAAAACTCTTTTCTTGCTCAAAAAAATCAACAAAACCCCCCGCTTCTTTGACAATTATTATACCTGCAGCGACATCCCAATAGTTTAACTCTCGTTGCCAGTATCCATCAAACCTACCACAAGCGATATAAGATAAATCTAATGCAGCACTTCCAAACTTTCTAATCGGTGCGAGAATATTTTTTGAAATATTAATATACTCAGAAAAAATTTTATCTTTAATTTTACTTTGATTTTTAGGACCGCCAGTTACTAACAGTGCTTCTTTAAGGTGCTTTTTATTTGAGACCCTAATTCTTGTATTATTAACGAAAGCGCCATTCCCTTTCTCAGCACAAAACATTTCATTTTTAATTGGGTCAAAAATTACACCGCACTTGATCTCATTTTTTTCTTCGTAGCCAACTGAAATAGCAAAGTGAGGAATTCCATTCAAAAAATTCATTGTGCCGTCTATAGGATCAATTATCCATTTGTTATTTGTATTAGATTTATTTAAAATCCCACTCTCTTCAGTAATTATTCCATAATCTGGATGAGCTTTGTACAGTTCATCAATTAGAATTTTTTCTGTTCTTTTATCAGCAGATGTAACAAAATCCCCCGGAGCCTTAGAGGAAACTTGCAAATTTTCAATTTCCCCGAAGTCTCTTATTAAAGATTTCGAAGCTTTGATACACGCCCTAGTAATTAAGTTTATTTGTGGTGATTCTAATCTCATTAATTTACTCTTTTTACATATTCAAGTGTTCGAGTATCAATAATTATTTTTTCTCCACTTTCTATAAATGGCGGGACATTAATTTTAATACCACAGTCGAGGAGAGCAGGTTTATAAGATGATGAAGCTGTTTGGTTTTTAATAGCGGCATCCGTAGTTTCAATTGTACATTCAATATTGTTTGGTAACTCAATTGATATCGGCTTGTCTTCCATAAAAGAAATTGTAACTTCTAAATTTTCTTTTAATAATTTATACTGTTCTCCAGCAATAGATTTCGATATTTCTACTTGCTCATAAGTATTGTTATCCATAAAATGGCAACTATCTCCATCTAGGTACAAAAAATTAAATTTTTTTTCATCAACTTCCGCTTTTTCCACTGTTTCGCTTGATCTAAATCTTTCATTCAGCTTTGTACCTTTGATAACACTTTTTAATTCAACCTGATTAAAAGCCCCGCCTTTCCCAGGCTTAACATGTTGAGTTTTAAGAACATTCCAATAATCATTTTTATGTTCAATTATCATTCCAGGTTTTATTTCAATAGCAGTTATTTTCATTTGAATTTTCTAATCGCAAGTTCCGGTTTTAATTTGGGGTTATCCCAAATAAAACTTGATATTGCAATATATTTTGCTCCTGCTCTTATTAATTTTTTGTAATTTTTATTATTTATTCCACCTATTGCCACAATAGGTTTTTTTACGTTCTTTTTTGCCCATCTCAAAATATTAAGATTAGCTTTTATTGCATTTTGCTTAAGTTCGGATTTAAAAAAAGATCCAAAAGCAATATAACTCGCATTATTTTTAATTGCATTAGTTGCAAGTTTTTTTGAGTTATGACATGTGATACCAAATATTTTATTTTTGAGTTTTTTTCTTGCTTTTGAAAATGATCCATCGTGTTGACCCATATGACACCCATCAGCGTTTATTTTCGATGCTAAAATGAAATTATCATTAATGATAAACTTAACTTTATGCTTAGTGGTAATTTTTATAATTCTTTTAGATAAATAAAGAAGTTTTTTTTGACTCAAATTTTTTAATCTTAATTGAAAAAACTTCACATTCTTAAAAGATAATACTTTATCTAAACTAGCGAAGAAATTCTGATCAATTTTATTAGGTGAAATTAAGTATACTAATTTCTTCAAATGTTTTAGGCCGCAAATTCTTTCTCTAATTCTTCAGACCACTCCCCTTTAGATGACAGACCATTCATTTTTGCTCTATGGTTAAAGGCTTTTTGAATATTTTCTGTATTTTCTTGATTTTTTCCAAATTCCTTTAATGCACTTGCTTGCAACCCTCTTCCATAAGAGAAAGTAATTAAAAAATTACTATCATTAATTTTGTTTATTTCATTAAGATTTTTACTAGACTCGATTTCAGACTGACCGCCCGATAAAAAAGCAATTCCTGGAACATCAACAGGAACATTTTTCTTTAAGCAGTCTAAAGTTTTTTTTGCAATTTCTTCTGCATTCGATTTGTCTTTGCACTCAGAGCCAGGTATAACCATATTAGGTTTAAGAACAGTTCCACTCAAATCAACTTTGTGTATTTCTAGCTCGTTATAACACTCATTAAGTACATTTGTTGTAACTTGATAGCATTTATCAATGTTATGTAAACCATCCATCAAAACTTCTGGTTCGACTATCGGCACCATTTTGGCTTCTTGAACTAAAGCAGCGTATCTTGCTAATGCGTGGGCATTAGACTTAATAGATTGGGCAGATGGAAATTTATCTGAAATTTTATAGACAGCTCTCCATTTTGTAAATCTCGCACCTAAATCATAATACTCTTTTAACCTTTCTCGTAAACCATCTAAACCCTCTGTTACAGTTTCATCACTAGATCCAGCAAGTGGTTTAGCACCTTTATCAACTTTAATTCCAGGTACAGCTCCATGTTTAGATATTAATTCTGGAATTGATGGACCCAAGGTAGTTTTTTGTCTGATTGTTTCATCAAATAAAATTACTCCCCCAATAAAATCTTTCATAGCACTTGAATTAAAAAGAGTTTGTCTAAAATTTAGTCTATTTTTTTCTATGTTTTCAACATTTATACTTTTAAATCTTTTAGCTATTGTTCCAGTACTTTCATCTGCAGCAAGGATACCCTTTCCTTTAGTGCACATTTTTTTAGCTATTTCATTTAATGTCATAGCAATTATTTATTTTAAAACACTTATACCAGGCAAGTCTTTTCCTTCTAAGTACTCTAAAAATGCTCCTCCTGCTGTTGATAAGTGAGAGAAAGTAAGCTTGTCTTTACTTTTATTTATTGCTGCGAGAGTGTCTCCACCTCCAAGAATAGATATTAAAGATTTTTCAATAGTATTTTTAGAGATATTTTCTGCAATTGATAATGTACCTTTTAAGAAGTTCTTATTTTCAAAATACCCGGCTGGTCCATTCCACAGAACAGTATTTGACTCTTCAATCTTTTTTTGAATTTTTTTGATTGTATTGAAGCCGATATCTAAAATTATTTCATTCTCTTGAATCTCATTAAGATTTTTATTTTTACCAGTTCCTCCAAAGCCCATTCCTACCATACAATCTTCAGGTATTAATATTTTACAATTATGTTCCTCTGCTTTTTTATAAATATTTGCTATTGTCTTTTTTGTATTTTTTTCAATTAAAGATTTACCAACTTTTAAATTCTTATGAACAAAGAAATTATTAGCCATTGCCCCAACGATCACTATATTATTTACTTTCTTTATAAGATTAGTAATAACATTAATCTTTGTAGAAATTTTTGATCCTCCGATAATGCAAGTGACTGGTTCTTTTTTATTTTTTATAACAAGATTTATTGCCGATATTTCTTTTTTTAATAATGGACCAGCATAACTTTTTTTTACAAATTTTGTTATACTATGCACAGATGCTTGTTTCCTATGTGAGCATGAAAATGCATCATTAATATAAATGTCCCCAAGTTCACCTAATTTTTTTGAAAAATCTTGGCCATCTTCAGTTTCTTCTTTAAAAAATCTTATATTCTCAATTAATATTACCTCACCCCCTTTTAGGTGAGAAAATTTTTCTTTAGTTTCACCATCAAAAGTTCCTCTAAAAAAATAAACATTAGTTTTAAGCGCATTTTTGAGATATTTGTAGACAGGTATTAAAGACAGGTCAGGTATATTAATTCCTTTAGGTCGACCTAAATGACTGATGATTATAATTTTTGCTTTTTTTTCAATTAGTCTATTTATAAAAGGTAAACATAAAGTTATTCTTGTATCATCTTTTATAACTTTGTCTTTAATTGGAACATTTAAGTCTAATCTAAGAATTATCTTTTGATCTTTGATTTCTAAATCGTCAGGAAAGAAATTTATTTCATCCATCGACTTCTATTACTCTCTTAATTTTTTTTGAATAAAATTAGTTATATCTTCCTCTGATAATTTAAAATGTTTGTAAACTTCTTTATAAGGAGCACTTTCACCAAATTTATCTATACCTAAATTGCTACCTTTATTTTTAATATATTTTCGCCAGGACATTACACTTCCAGCTTCTAATGTGATTATCAATGAGTTTTCTTCTAAAATATTTTTCTGGTAATCTTCAGGCTGTTTATCAAAAAGCTCCATACATGGCATTGAAACTACTTTTGAGTGGATATTGTTTTCTTTAAGATTATTTTGAACTTTTAAGGCAAGTTCTACCTCAGTACCTGAGGCAATTAATGTTACATTGCTCTCATGCGAAGTTAAATTAATGACATAGGCTCCTTTTTCACATTTATTCTCTTTAGAATTGCTTGGATTGATGTAGGGAACTTTTTGTCTTGATAAAGCAATAGCACTTGGGTTATTTTCACTTTTTATAGCTATTTCCCAACATTCAAATGTTTCATTAATATCTGCTGGCCTGAAGACATTTAAATTTGGAATTGCTCGCAATCCAGTAAGTTGTTCTATAGGTTGGTGAGTAGGACCATCCTCACCAAGACCAATCGAGTCGTGTGAAAAAACATAAATTACCTTAAGACCCATTAAAGCAGATAGCCTTATAGAGGGTTTACAATAATCTGAGAATATTAAAAATGTTCCACCATAAGGTATTATACCTCCATAAAGCGCTAAACCATTCATAACTGCTGCCATACCATGTTCTCTAACTCCGTAATGAATATAATTTCCATTAAAATTTTTAGAGTTTATAATTTTAGAATTATTTGTTTTTGTATTATTAGAACCACTTAAATCTGCAGAACCACCTATTAATTTAGGGAGAAAAGCAGAAATTTTTTCTATAGCAGCCATTGAGCATTGTCGTGTAGCTAAACTTGGCTTAGATTCAAAATATTTATCTTTTTCTTTACGAATTAAATTTTCTAGACCGTTCAAATCCAATTTCTCATTAGCGCCGTTAAGTTCACTTTTAATTTTAGGATTCTTTTTATTTACTGTTTCAAGCCATTTATTTTCAAGTTGCGCACCCTTGTTACCTATATTTCTCCATTCATCTAGTATTTCTTGAGGTACTTCAAATGGCTGGTTGTTCCATTTTAGTTTTTTTCTCACTAAAGCTATTTCTTCATCTCCTAAAGGAGAGCCGTGAGAGGAAGCTTTACCAGATTTATTAGGTGAACCAAATCCTATTATAGTTTTACAAGATATTATTGTAGGTTTTTTTGATTTTGATGCTTTTGTGATCGCTTTTGAAATTTGTTTTTCATTATGACCGTTTACCTCTAAGAAGCTCCAACCGTAAGACTCAAATCTTTTTTTGTAATTATCTGAAACACTAAGCGATGTTGAACCGTCGATTGAAATTTTATTATTGTCAAAAAAAACTATTAGATTCTTTAATTTAAGATGGCCAGCCAGACTCATTGCTTCATGACTAATTCCCTCCATTAAGTCCCCGTCACTCGCAATTACGTAAGTTTTATTATTAATAATATTTGAACCAAATTTTTTTCTATAAATTTCTTCAGCAATGGCCATTCCAACTGCATTACCTAAGCCCTGACCTAAAGGCCCAGTTGTTGTCTCAATACCTGTTCCTTTTTGATACTCAGGGTGTCCAGCACATATAGAATTAAGTTGTCTGAAATTTTTAATATCTTTAATTGATACACTTTCATATCCAGTTAAATGGAGCAAAGAATAAAGTAACATTGACCCATGCCCTGCAGATAAAATAAATCTGTCTCTATTAATCCAACCAGGATTTTTTGGATTAAACCTCAGGTGGTATTTAAATAAGACTGTAGCAACGTCAGCCATACCCATAGGCATACCTGGATGGCCAGAGTTTGCTTTTTGCACAGCATCGATTGATAAAAACCTTACTGCATTTGATAATTGAATTAAATTTACGCTCACTTTTAATAACCTATATAGACTTAAACTAAGTATATCAATATTATGATATAATATTTTATGAGCACAATTGAAAAAAAAGAAAAAAATCTAAACCTATTAATTGATAAGCTAAATTCTTTGAGTTTAACTTATTCACAACCAACTTATGAAATAGAAAAAATCAAAACAGAAAAAAATGAAATATCAAGACAAAAAACTGAAATGGAAAAAAAAAATCAAGAATTACTAAGGGAACACAAATATTTAAAAGAAAAAATTCAAAATTTGCAAATAGAAGTTAAAAAGCGATCAGCGCTTGAGGATAATTTTAACCAAGAGATAGATGAGTTAAGTCAAGATGCAGAAAATTTGGTATCAGAAATTGAAAAATGGCAAATGTAAATGTAAAATTTAACAATAAAGATTATCTATTATCTTGTGATGATGGTCAGGAAGAATCATTGAAAAAATTTACAAGTTATTTGGATAAAAAATACTCTGAATTAAAAGATAAACTTGGAAATATCGGAGAAAATAAACTTTTATTAATCACCACCATTCATTTAATAGATGAGTATTTTGATCTTAAACAAAGGGTGACAGAGCAAAAAAATAAACTTGACGAGATATCAAACAAATTTAAAGAAATAAGATCGTTAGCTATTGAATATAAAAAAGATAAAGATATAGAAATTAAAAATTTAAATCAAGAACTGGAAAAATTTAAAAAAACAATCGAGGAAAATAATTATCTTTACGAGTCAATGTTAGACAAAACAACTCAATCACTTGAAAAAATAATCTCTAACACAGAGTCTTTATCTAAAATTCAATAAATGGATAAAAAAAAGCTTATTAGAAGAAGCTATTTCCTAAAAAGAAAGAAAAACTATTTCGACATAGATAATGATTTTTTTGCTCCATTATTAAGGGTAATTAAAAAATTAAGTAAAAATAAAAGAATTAATATTTCAATATATTTTCCAAGTTCTTTTGAAGTAAATATTTTAAAAATTTTTGACATAAAATATTTTAAAAAATTTAGTCTTTTACTACCAATAATTGATAACAATGATACAATGCATTTCTACAAATGGAATAAAAATCAAATATTGTATTTAAATAAGTACGGGATACCTGAACCATTCAAATCTAAAAAAATTATTCCTAATATTATTTTAGTTCCTTTGCTAGCTTATGATAAAAATAAAAATAGGATTGGCTATGGTAAAGGTTTTTACGATAGGTACTTAAATAAATTTGTAAAAATTCATAGAAAAATTATAACTGTTGGTGTTGCTTTTTCTTTTCAAAAATATCATAACCTGCCGGTAAATGATAAAGATTTTAAGTTGGATTACATAATAACTGAAAAGGGAATGATATAATGAAAATTTTGATCTTAGGAGACGTAATGGGTATGTCAGGTAGAAAAGCTTTGAGAAAAAATTTATCAAAATTACTAGATGAAAATAAAATTAATTTTGCAATTATAAATGGTGAAAATTCTTCCGATGATGGAAAAGGAATTACAAAAGAAATAGCTGAGGAATTTTTCTCTTTAGGAATTGATGTGATTACTTCTGGCAATCACATTTGGGATAAACAAGAAACTTCAACTTATATTGAAGAAGAAAACAGACTGCTCCGTCCAGCTAATTTGATAGAGGGATCTCCCGGTAAAGGTTTTGGTATTTATTTGTCCAAAGATAAAAAATATAAAATTGCCGTAATAAACTTAATGGGAAACGTATTCATGAAAAAAACAGAAGATGTTTTTAAAAAAGCAAAAGAAATTAGTAAAAAGATTATTTTAAAAAAAAATGTAGATTTCTCGATAATTGATTTTCATGGAGAAATTACAAGTGAAAAAATGGCAATTGGACACTTTTTTGATGGAACATCAACTTGTGTAGTAGGAACTCACACACATATTCCTACAGCTGATACAAGAATTTTGGATAAAGGAACAGCATATCAAACCGACATTGGAATGTGCGGAGATTACAATTCAGTTATTGGTATGAATAAAGAAAATTCATTAAAAAGATTTTTTAAAGAAAAAGATGCTAAAAGCCATTTTCCCTCTGAAGGAGAAGGCACTCTCTCAGGAATAGTTGTTGAAGCTGATGTGGAAACAGGTCTAGCAGTAAAAATATCCAGAATAATTACGGGAGGATCTCTAGAAAAATAGTTATGGCAGGTCATTCTCATTGGGCTGGGATTAAACACAAGAAAGGTAGAGCAGATAAAGAAAGGTCAAAGATATTTTCAAAACTTTCTAGAGAAATAACTGTAGCTGCTAAACTTGGAGATAAAAATCCGGATATGAATCCGAGATTAAGAACTGCAATACATGCAGCAAGGCAAGCTAATATGCCAAAAGATAATATTTCTAGAGCTATAAACAAATCAGAGATAGTTGGAGACAAAAATTTCGAAAGTTTAAGGTATGAGGGATTTGGACCTTTTAACACTGCACTTATAATTGAAACATTAACAGACAACAAAAACAGATCAGCTTCAAGTATTAGAACAATTTTACAAAAAAATGGGGGCAGACTTGGTGAAACTGGCTCTACTTCTCATATGTTTAATAATTGCGGAATTATTCATATTGAAGTAAATAAAATTACTGAGGAAGAAGCTTTTGAAATTGCAATAAATTCAGGAGCTAAAGACTGTTTAAAAAACCAAGATTTTCACGAAATTATAACCATAAAAGAGGATTTTTATAAAGTCAAAACTGAGTTAGAAAAAAAAATAGATAATTTTGCTTATTCAGCAATAGAGTGGAGACCTGTAGATTATTTAAGTTTGAATAAAGAACAAAGTAAAAAAATGTTTGATGTTTTAAATGCTCTTGAGGAATTAGACGATGTTCAAAATGTATTTACTAATGCAAATTTAGAAATTAATTAAATGAAATTAATAGGTATAGATCCTGGATTAAGTGGTGCAATAGCAATTTTAGAAGATAAAAAAGTTCTAAAATTACTTGATATGCCAGTTATGGCTGAAGGAAAAAAAAATAAAAGACAGCTGAATAGTGCACAATTGGTGACTATTATTAATGAGAATATTAAAGCTAATGAGGAAGTAGCTGTTGTAGTAGAACAAGTTAATGCCATGCCAGGACAAGGGGTTACAAGTATGTTTAATTTTGGACAAACTTTTGGGGCTATAAAGGGTGTATGTGCCGCTCTTAATTTACCAATTTTTTTTGTTAGACCATCAAAATGGAAAAAATATTTTGAATTGATTAATTCGTCAAAAGACTCAAGTAGAACAAAAGCAATTGAAATGTATCCCTCTATTTCAAGCCAGTTATCAAAAAAAAAAGATGTAAATAAGTCTGATGCTATTTTAATAGCAAGATTTTATTATGAGACAAGATTAAAAGATAATAATTAGTATTAATTTATTAAAAAAACGCCAAATTCATGACACATTCTAAAAGTAATCAACTTTTATGGAACAAGATATAGCAGCTCAAGTTGTTGGCCTAGGCGGCTCCTCAGATTTTACTTTATGGAGCTTATTTATGAGAGCCGACTTTGTTGTAAAATTCGTTATTATTTTACTCATAGTCAGTTCAATATTTTCTTGGGCGTTAATTTTTGACAAATTTAAGTTATTCAAAAATATAAATAAATCTACCGAAGACTTTGAGAAAAAGTTTTGGAAAGCTAAATCAGCAGAAAGTTTCAATAATAGTCTTCCTAGTAATACTAATGATCCTGCCACATTGATTTTTAAAGCGGCTATGACAGAGCTTATTAAGACAAAAAGACAATCGTCTGTAATTCAATCTGCTAGAGTTCAAAGAATTCTTGAAATTGCAACAGACACCGAGTTAAAAAAAGTAGAGAAAAATTTTACCTATCTAGCGACTATTGGGTCTACAGCTCCATTTATAGGATTGTTCGGAACAGTTTGGGGTATCATGAATTCGTTTCAATCAATAGCAATATCGCGAAATACCAGCCTAGCAATAGTTGCTCCAGGAATAGCAGAGGCTTTATTTGCTACAGCTTTAGGTTTATTAGCTGCAATCCCAGCAGTTGTTGCATATAACAAATTTAATAGTGACTCACGAAGATACTTTTCTAAAATTGAAAATTTTTCAAAAAGATTTTTGTCAATAATATAAAAATGTCTTTTAATTTTAATCGCTCAAAAAATGAACCAATGAGTGAGATAAATGTAACTCCCTTCGTGGATGTAATGCTTGTTTTGTTAATTATTTTTATGGTAACAGCTCCTCTGTTGACTGTTGGCGTTCAAGTAGATTTACCCGAATCTTCTGCAGACTCTCTTCCTGATGATCAAGAACCTTTAACCATTAGTATTAATTCAAAGGGTGAAATATATATTCAAGAGCATAAAGTTAAATATCAAAAAATTGTCCCTAAACTGCTTGCTATTTCTAAAAATAGAACTGACACAAGAATATATGTAAGAGGTGATAAAAATATAAATTATGGAAGGGTTTTAGAAGTGATGGGTACATTATCCGGCGCAGGTTTTTCAAAAGTTGCTTTGATTTCTGAGCCTTATAAAAATTGAGAATGCTATATGTTAAGAAGTTTAATTTATTCACTTTCATTTCACTCAGTAATGATACTTCTTACTGTTTTGAGCTTACCCTTTATGCTTAGAGAACCGGTAGATTTACCTCCAATAGTTTCAGTAGAATTGATACAAATCGCAGACAAAACAAATATACCTTACGCACCTAAAGCAAGAAAAATTATTGAAGAAACTAAAAAAAAGGAGCAGGAAAGAGTAGTATCAGAACAAGCTCCTCCAGCGGCAAAAGCTAAAGAGAAACCTGATAGAATTCCATTACCCAATGATAAAGAAGAGGAAAAACAGATAATTAAAAAAAAACAGAATCCAGAAGAAGTTAAACCGCAAATAAGACAATCATCAGAATTTGAGAAAAAAGAACTTATTGATACTAATCAAATAGCAGCTTTAATTGATAAGGCAAAAGAAGTTGAAGCAGTTAAAGAAAAAGATAGTAATAAAATTACTCAAAGTAATCAAAAAAATTCATTTGCAACAGGTCTTAGTTTATCAGAGGAAGATGCTTTGAGAGCACAAATATTTGGTTGTTGGAGTATACCTTTAGGATTGCCTTTTGATCAAAATTTGTTGGTAAGGATCAAATTAGAGTTAAAAAAAGATGGTACAATAATGAAGTCCGAAATTTTAGATCATGAGAGAATGAATAAACCTGGGCAGAAATTTTATAAAGTTTTAGCAGAAAGCGCTTTAAGAGCGGTCAGATTGTGCCAACCATTAAAAGTACCTCCAACAGGCTACGATAAATGGAAAAATATTCAACTTAACTTTAATCCAACTGAAATGTTAAAAGGTTAGTATGAAAAAATTTATTTTTGTATCAATAATAAGCTTTTTATTTTTAAATAAATCTTTTGCATTGATTAAAGTCGATATTACGAGAGGAAACCTTGATCCACTACCAATTGCAGTTTCACCTTTACACGTAGATATAAGTTCTCAAAAATATAAAGATATAAATGTAAGAGAATTAGGTGCAAATATTTCTAAAGTAATTGAAGTTAATTTTAAAAATACAGGATTGTTTAATCCACTTAAAAAAGATGCATTTGTTCAAAAGCCCGATATAGCCCATTTAAAACCAAGATTTGAAGATTGGCGCTTGATAAAAGCCCAGGCATTAGTTACTGGAAAAATTTTAGTAAAGGACAGTAAATTAAAAGTTGAATTTAGACTTTGGGATTTAACAGCTGATAAGGAAATGACAGCGTTAGCTTTTACAACAACGCCTTCAAACTGGAGAAGAGTTGCGCATATAATTTCAGATAAAATTTATGAAAGACTTACCGGTGAGAAGGGATATTTTGATACAAGAATTATATATGTTGCTGAAAGTGGACCAAAAAATCAAAGAGTTAAAAAGCTAGCTATTATGGATCAAGATGGATTTAATACGAAATATTTAACTTTAGGTAACGAATTGGTTTTAACTCCACGATTTAATCCTACTAATCAGATGGTTACTTATATGTCTTACTTCAGAAATATGCCTAGAGTATATTTGTTAGATATAGAAACAGGCACCCAAGAAATTGTAGGAAATTTTCCTGGTATGACTTTTGCTCCAAGATTTTCTCCAGATGGAAAAAAAATAATCATGAGTTTTGCTAAAGATGGTAATTCTGATATTTATACTATGGATTTAGAAACAAGATTAGTTGAAAGAATCACCGATCACTCATCAATTGATACGTCTCCGTCTTTTTCACCGAACGGTAAATTTATTGCGTTTAATTCTGACAGAAGTGGTCTACAACAAATTTATGTAATGAGAAGCGATGGAAGCAATGTAAAAAGAATTACTTTTGGAAAAGGAATATATGGGACACCTGTTTGGTCCCCTAGAGGAGATCTAATAGCCTTTACTAAAATGCATAAAGGAAAATTTTATATAGGAGTAATGAGAATAGATGGAAGCGGTGAAAGACTATTGACCGAAAACTATTATCAAGAGGCTCCTTCATGGTCTCCTAACGGAAGAGTTTTGGTATTTTATAGAGAGACAAAAGCTGGTGAAAAAGGAGAGGGGTTTTCAGCCAAATTATGGTCTATTGATATAACAGGTTATAACGAGAGAAGGCTTTCAACAAAAACCGACGCTTCTGACCCATCTTGGTCTTCATTATTATCTAAGTGAGGTTGAATTTAATGTAAAATATACTTGAATAACTTCTAATAATTTGAAATAACCACATTAAACCTAGGGGAAAAAATGACATTAAATACGAATTTAAAAAATATATTACTAATAATTTTCACTACTTTAATACTTAGCGCTTGTTCTACTGCTAAGAAATCAGGTGATATAGAAGGCGACGTTTACACTGGGAAAGAAACTGTAGAGTATTTAGCAGCAGGTGTTCCAGACAGAGTATTTTTTGCTACGAACAAGTCTTCGTTAACTACAGCTTCAAGAGCTACATTAAGAAAACAAGCTACTTTTTTAAGAAAAAACAAAAATCTTAATGTGACTATAGAAGGTCATGCTGACGAAAGAGGAACTAGAGAATATAACTTAGCATTGGGTGAGAGAAGAGCTAACGCTGCACGAGATTATTTGATGACTTACGGAATTTCTGGAAAAAGAATTTCAGTTATAAGTTATGGTAAAGAAAAACCAGTTAATCCAAAATCTTCGCCTATAGCTTGGTCACAAAACAGACGTTCAGTTACAGTTAAAGTAAACTAAAAAATTTATAAACTTTAAAGACCCTTTAACAGCAACTTAAATTAAAGGGTCTTTTTTTTGCCATTTTGTAAGCTTAAGAATTTATTTACTATGGCATGTATTAAAATAAGATTTACTATTTTAACATTTATCTTATCGATTCTAACCTTTAGTCTATCAATTGCAGAGGAAGAGGAAATTTATTTAAAGGCGATTGCCGATCAAATTCAAGTGATTACTAAAGATTTAAAAACTTTAGAAAAAGCAGTCTATCAAAAATCTGAAATTTCCTTAAACAATTCCTCGAGCTCAGTAAAAACTGATGGTTTAAATGAAGATATACTTACTAAACATTTATTAAAATTAAATGAAATTGAAGATCAATTTAGATTACTCACAAATAAATTTGAAGAAGTTAATTTTAAGCTTGATAAATTATCTTCTAGAGTGACTAAAATTCAATCCGATAATCAATTAAGATTCTCAGATCTAGAAAATGGAACTTCCTCTTTTCAAAATAAAAAGGAGCAAGCAGTTTTACCTGGTGCAAGTAAACCCCAAGATTTTGGAGCAAATCCAGGATATAAAATGACTAATTTACCTAATCAACAAACTATAAATTCTGTTGAAAGTGCGAAAACAGTGATAGAGGCTCAACCAGAGAAAACTGAGTCGTTGTTACCAAATAAAAACCCAAATGAACAATATGAGTTTGCAGTAAGCTTTATGAAAATTGGTGATTATGAAACTGCAGAAGCAGCGCTTAAAGAATTTATTGATAAAAACAAAGATCATGATTTAGCTGGAAGCGCTCAGTATTGGTACGGTGAAACTTTTAGAATAAGACAATTATACTCTGATGCAGCTACAGCTTATTTAGATGGATATCAAAACTATCCTAAAAGCAAAAAGGCTCCTGATAACCTTTTAAAACTTGGGATAACCATGGTTCAACTTGGTGAAAAAGACCAAGGTTGTAAGATGATTTCTGGTTTGAAAAAAGAATACCCAAAAGCAAGCAAGTCTGTGTTACAAAAAGCTCAGTATGAGCAAAAAAAATTCAAGTGTAATTCTTAAAAGTGGTTTTAAGGATTACAGTGATTTATCAAAAATTTTTGAAAATTTTTGCGATAAAATTGAAAATTTAAAAAAAAAAAAATTTGTTGTAGCTCTTTCAGGCGGTCCAGATAGTCTAGCTCTAGTTGCTCTTTGTAAAGCTTATAGTTATAAAAAGAAAACTAAGTTCGAGTTTGTTTTGGTTAACCATAACATTAGAAAAAATTCAACCAAAGAGGCACTTCAAGTTAAAAAATTACTTAAAAAATATCAAATTAATCTTAAAATCATCGATAATAAAATTAAAATAAATCGTAATATTCAAAGCCAGGCTAGACAGATTAGATACGATTTAATCAAAAAGTATTGCAATAAAAAAAGTATAAAAATTATTTTGACAGCTCATAATCTTGAAGACCAAGTAGAAACTTTTTTTATACGATTATCAAGAGGTAGTGGACTTACTGGATTATCTTCAATGAGAACACTTACTAAAATTGGAAATAATATCAATCTTTATAGGCCCTTACTTGACACAAAAAAAAAATATTTAATAAAATTATCTAAAATTATGTTTAATAAATTTTTTAAAGATCCATCAAATAAAGATCAAAAGTTTTTAAGAATTAAAATTAGAAATTTAGAAAAACCGCTTAAAAAAAGTGGCATTCATTACGAGCAGATTATAAAATCTATCAATAATTTAGCCTCAAGCAAGGCTACACTGGATCAATATTTTGAAAAAATTTTTAAAGAAACTACCATAATTTCTTATAAAAAAGTTTCTATTGATCTAAAAAAATTTAAAAGTTTAAACAAAGAAATTAAGATGAATATTATTAATCTTTCTATTAAATATCTTAAGAATAATTACTACAACCCTAGATCAAAAAAAGTAATTAATCTAATAAGCAATATTGAGAGTAATAAATTTGAAAATTCAACCCTCGGAGGATGTCTTTTTACGAGGAACAAGGATACACTGGTCTTAAAATCAGTAAAATAGTAAGTTTTTTATTACTTTTAAGATATTTTGTCTTATTTACAACCAATTTACAGTTAAAATATACTTGTTATATTAATTTTAATAACTATTTAAATAGTATGAATTTAAAAAATTTAATTATGTGGGTTGTTATAGTTCTTTTGTCTGTAGGACTATTCAATATGTTTCAAGATCCAAATAAAATCAAATCAGATAGAAACACTCTACCATTCTCAAACTTCTTGAACGAGGTTGACGCCGGAAGAGTTGTTGAAGTAAAGATACAAGGAAACAACATTTCAGGTGTTTTGGCTGATGGAAAATCATTTAACACATACTCACCTAACTATCCCGAATTGGTCGAAAGGCTTTCTGACAAAGGCGTGAGTATAGTTGCTTCTCCTAAAGAAGATAAAATGCCATCATTGTTAGGCATTCTATTGTCATGGTTCCCTATGCTTTTATTAATCGGTGTGTGGATATTTTTTATGAGACAGATGCAAGGTGGAAAAGGTGGAGCCATGGGTTTTGGTAGATCAAAAGCAAAACTTCTTAATGAAGCTCAAGGTAAAGTAACATTTAACGACGTAGCAGGCGTTGAAGAGGCTAAAGAAGAAGTTGAAGAAATTGTTGAATTTTTAAAGGATCCTAAAAAATTTAGTCGGTTAGGTGGAAAAATTCCAAAAGGAGCGCTTCTGATTGGACCGCCAGGGACCGGTAAAACATTGTTAGCAAAAGCAATTGCGGGAGAAGCAAACGTTCCATTTTTTTCAATATCAGGTTCAGACTTTGTTGAAATGTTTGTAGGGGTAGGAGCCTCAAGAGTAAGAGATATGTTTGAACAAGGTAAAAAACATTCTCCATGTATAATTTTTATTGACGAGATTGATGCTGTAGGTAGAAGTAGAGGTGCCGGATTAGGCGGAGGAAATGACGAAAGAGAACAAACACTTAACCAGCTTTTAGTTGAAATGGATGGCTTTGATACAAATGAAGGAATTATTTTGATTGCAGCAACTAACAGACCAGATGTTCTAGACCCCGCGCTTTTGAGGCCGGGAAGATTTGACAGACAAGTAGTAGTTGGAAATCCAGACTTAATTGGAAGAGAAGCGATTTTAAAAGTTCACGTAAAAAAAGTTAACCTTGGACCAGATGTGAAATTGAGAACCATTGCAAGAGGAACCCCAGGGTTCTCTGGAGCTGATTTAGCTAATTTAATAAATGAGTCTGCTTTATTAGCAGCAAGAAAAAATAAAAGAGTTGTTACAATGTCCGATGTTGAGGAAGCAAAAGATAAAGTTATGATGGGAGCAGAAAGAAGATCTATGGTCATGTCGGAAGATGAAAAAAAACTTACAGCATACCATGAGGGCGGTCATGCAATCGTCGCTTTAAACGAGCAAGCATCAGATCCTATTCATAAAGCAACGATAATTCCAAGAGGAAGAGCATTAGGAATGGTAATGAGGTTGCCAGAAAGGGATCAATTATCTGTAACAAGGGAAAAAATGAATGCTGATATAGCAGTCGCAATGGGAGGAAGAATTGCAGAGGAAATAATTTTTGGTCACGACAAAGTAACTTCCGGAGCTTCTTCAGACATTGATATGGTAACAAAAATGGCTAAAAATATGGTGACCAAATATGGTATGAGCACAGAGTTAGGAACGATTGCTTATGGTGAAAATGAAGAGGAAGTTTTTTTAGGAAGATCAGTAACAAAGCAACAAAATATGTCAGAGGACACTGCAAAAAAAATTGATGCTGAGGTTAAGAAAATAGTAGATAAAGGTTATGAGAGAGCAAGAAAAGTTTTGACTGAAAAAATTGATGATTTACACAAAATTGCTAAAGCCCTTTTAATTTATGAGACTCTATCTGGCGATGAAATAAGAGATTTAATCTTAAAAGATATTAAACCGACGAGATCTTTTAAAGAAGAGGAAAATGATGAAGGAAAATCTTCCTCTGGTCTGGGATCAATAGGATTAAAACCAAAACCTGCAGTCTAAGAAAATGGTAAAATATTACACAAGAGCGTGTAATTTTTATTATGGACCTCAAGCAAAGAAATTAATAAAGCAAAAACAAGCCTTACCATTATGTGGAAATAATTTCGTGGCTTTTAACTCTATCGAAGTTTTTTCAAGATTCAAAAATCAAATTAATATTAAATTAATTAAGATAAAAGATATTAAAAAACTTGAAAAAAAGAAAAAAAATAAAGTCAATATGGATATTAAAAACATTATTTCAAAAAGAAATAATTTTTTAAAAAACATAAATTTTTCAAATCCAACAATCATGGGAATTCTTAATTTGACACCAGATAGCTTTTCGGATGGAGGTAAATTTAATAAAATGAATAAGTCGTTAAAACAAATTAAAAATATGGTTGAGTCTGGTGCAAAAATTATCGATATTGGCGGTGAGTCAACTCGACCTGGATCAAAAGAAGTAAAAACAAATATAGAATTAAAAAGAGTAGGAAAAGTTTTAAAAATTTTTAAAAAAAAATATAAAAAAATTTGTTTATCACTTGATAGTAGAAAATCAAAAGTAATGGAAGAAGGTTTAAAATATGGGGTTGATTTAATAAATGATGTTTCAGGTTTTAATTACGATAAAAATTCTTTAAAGCTTATAAATAAAAAAAAAATTTCAAAAGTGCTTCATCATATGAAGGGAACACCTAATACCATGCAAATAAGACCAATTTATAGTAATGTTTTACTAGATGTTTACGACTATTTTGAAAAAAGTATTAAAAATAAATTTAATGATAAATATATAATTTTAGATCCAGGTATAGGTTTTGGTAAAAATTTGAAACATAATTTGACTTTGCTTTCTAAAATTTCATTGTTTCATAGCCTTGGTTTTCCTATTTTAGTTGGCACTTCTAGAAAAAGATTTATAAACCAAATATCTAGAAAATATGATAGCAAAGAAAGAATAGGAGGTACATTGGCATCAATTCTTTATTTGTTGTCTCAAGGAGTCCAAATATTTAGAGTTCATGATGTACATGAAGTTAAACAAAGTATTTTAGTATTCAATAAACTATTATTAAATAAATGAAAAATAAATATTTTGGAACAGATGGTATAAGAGGGACTGTTAATCAGGGAAATATCACAGGAGAAAAATTTTTCAAGTTTGGATTAGCATCCGGAACATATTTTAAAAATCAAAAAAAAACTAAACAAGTTGCAGTAATTGCAAAAGATACAAGACTCTCAGGTTATACATTGGAACCAGCTTTAGTATCAGGTTTAGTTTCTGGTGGGATGCATGTGTTTACTCTTGGGCCTTTACCAACAAATGGACTTGCAATGCTAACCAAGTCTATGCGAGCAAATATGGGTATAATGATTACAGCTTCACACAACCCTTATTATGACAACGGATTAAAATTATTTGGACCTGATGGTATGAAGTTATCAGATCAAATTGAGAAAAAAATTGAAAAATTAATAGATGCAAAGAACACTAAACAACTTACTAACCCCAAGCTTCTTGGAAGAGTAAAAAGACTAGAAGATGGAAATGATAAATATATTAAAATTTTAAAAAGCAATTTTCCTAAAAATTTTCATTTAAGAGGAATTAAAATTGTTTTAGATTGTGCGAATGGAGCTTGTTATAAGGCTGCTCCAAAATTATTGAGAGAGCTTGGAGCAAAAATAATATCGATCGGTATTAAACCAAACGGTTTGAATATAAATAAAAAATGTGGATCAACTTACCCTTCTAAAATTCAATTAGCTGTTAAAAAATATAAAGCTGGTATCGGTATTTCTTTTGATGGAGACGCTGACAGAATAATAATGTGCGATGAAAAAGGAAGTATTATTGATGGAGATCAAATAATTGCAATGTTAGCAAGGAGGTGGAAGTCAAAAAAAATTTTAAAGGGAGGTGTTATAGGAACCTTAATGTCAAATTATGGATTAGAAAAATTTTTAAAAAGTGAAAAAATAAAATTTTATAGGTCTAAAGTTGGAGATAGATATGTAAAAGAAAAAATGAGAAAGTTAAATTTTAACTTAGGCGGTGAGCAGTCAGGCCACATAATTTTAGGAAAATTTGCCACTACTGGGGACGGACTTTTAGTTGCCTTAGAAATATTATTTTCGATGAGAAAGGGAAAAAAGGCAAGCAATTTGTTAAGTGTTTTTAAACCTTTGCCACAAACTTTAAAGAATATCTCAGTAATAGATAAGAAAATTATTAATAAACCAAAAAGTAAAAAAGCAATAAAAATTGCTAATAAAATCATGGGGACAAAAGGAAGAATTTTGGTTAGAAAGTCTGGTACAGAACCTAAAATAAGGATTATGGCAGAGTCCTATGATAGAAGTTTGATTAAAAAATGCATTAATTTAATTACAAAATCTATAAAATAATTTGAAACCAAGATCTAAAATTTTAATAATAGCTGGGTCTGACTCCTCCGGAGGCGCAGGAATACAAGCAGATATAAAAACTATTACTTCTCTAGGAGGATATGCCATGACCGCGATTACAGCTATTACCTCTCAAAATACAAATGGAGTTTTTTCAATTTTTTCGGTAAATCCAGAGGAGATAGAAAAACAAATCATATTTACTTGTAAAGATATAAGACCTGATGCAATTAAAATTGGCATGTTACATTCTTCAAAGGTAATACATGCAGTGATAAAAGCTTTAAAAAGAATAAAAATAAAAAAAATCATATTAGATCCAGTAATGGTAGCCAAAGGAGGTGAAAAATTAATTGATAATTCTGCTATAAAAACTTTAAAAAAAGATTTGATAAAAAAAACTTATTTGCTGACACCAAATATTCCAGAAGCTGAAATATTAACTGATATGAAAATTAAGAATATTAATGACATGATTCAATCAGCAAAAATTCTTTTAAATTATGGTGCACAAAATATTTTGTTAAAAGGAGGTCATTTAAAATCAAAGTATTTAGTAGATATTTTTTTGAACAAAAATCAAATTAAAATTTTTAAAAATAAGAAAATTAAAACTCGAAATACTCACGGGACTGGATGCACTTTATCTAGCGCTATAACGAGTTTTTTGTCTTGTGGAAAACCCATAATTAAATCCTGTGAGTTGGGAGTTAAATATGTTAACCAAGCCATAAGAACTAATCCTGGATACGGAAAAGGAAATGGTCCTATTAACCACTTAAATTCAATAGTATTAAATAGAAAATTTAAATGAAAAATGTAATCGTTGTAGGTTCTCAGTGGGGGGACGAAGGCAAAGGGAAAATTGTTGACTGGTTGTCTAGTGAGGCCGATGTAGTCGTGAGATTTCAAGGAGGTCACAATGCAGGGCATACATTGGTAATAGATAAAAAAGTTTTCAAATTGAGATTGTTACCCTCAGGTATAGTAAGAGAGGGAAAGATTTCGATTCTAGGTAATGGTGTTGTAATAGACCCCTGGGCATTATTAGATGAAATTAAAGAGATTAGAAAAAAAGGTATCCAAGTAACCCCAGAAAATTTCATGATTTCAGAGTCCGCATCTTTAATTCTTCCTTTTCATCAAGAAATGGATGAAATAAGAGAGGATAACGCTGGAAAAAGTAAAATAGGCACTACAAGGAGAGGCATTGGACCATGCTATGAAGATAAAGTTGGCAGAAGAGCGATACGAGTTATGGATTTAAGGTCAGAAAGTAACCTAGAAAACAGACTAGAAACTGTTTTAATGCATCATAATGCAATAAGAAAAGGATTAAAAAAGAAAATTTATAAAAAAGATGAATTAAAAAAAAAATTGTTAAATATTGCTCCAGAAATTTTAAAATTTGCAAAACCAATTTGGCTTGAACTAGATCAATTTGTAAGATCAAGAAAAAAAATTTTATTTGAAGGTGCCCAAGGAATACTTCTAGACGTTGATCATGGAACATATCCTTATGTAACATCATCAAACACTCTACCTTCAACCGCCTCAACTGGAACTGGTTTAGGCCCAAATAAATTGAACTATATATTAGGAATAACGAAAGCGTACACAACTAGAGTTGGAAGTGGTCCTTTTCCTACTGAACTAAAAAATAAGATCGGAGAAAATTTAGGAAAAAAAGGAAAAGAATTTGGAACAGTCACTGCTAGAAAAAGAAGATGCGGTTGGTTTGATGGAGTGTTGGTACGCCAAACAATAAAAATTTCAGGAATAAATGGAATAGCGTTAACTAAACTTGATGTACTAGATGAATTAGATGAAATAAAAATTTGTATTCAGTACGAGTTAAATGGAAAAAAAATAGATTATTTGCCCTCATCTTCTGAAGATCAATTTAATATTACACCAATATATAGAACATATCCTGGTTGGAAGACACAAACTAAAGGTATAAGACATTTAAAAGATCTGCCTGAAAACGCAAAAAAATATATTTATGCTCTAGAGGATTTTATTGGAGCTAAAATTTCAAGTATTTCAACTAGCCCTGAACGTGATGATACCATTTTACTTGAGGATCCTTTTAAAGTTTAATTGGCAGTAAGTAAGTTTTTTGAATTATTTGCGCTAATCATGGATTTTTGTAATTTTTCGAAAGCTTTAGTTTCGATTTGCCTTATTCTCTCTCTACTAATTTTAAATTTTTTACTTAATTCATCAAGTGTTTCTGGATTTTCTTTTAATCTTCTAGCAATGATGATTTCTTTTTCCCTATCATTTAATATTTTCATAGCACTCTCAAGCAGTTCTTTTTTATCTTCGTACTCTTGCTTTTGTGAAACTAATAATTCTTGATCCAAACTATCGTCAACAAGCCAATCTTGCCATTCATCAGTTTCACCACTCTTTATAGGATCGTTTAGAGATTTTTCTTGTCCCATCATTCTTCTATTCATATTAATCACCTCATCTGAGCCAACATCTAGTCTTTTTGAAATTTCTTTTACTTGATCGTCTCTTAAGTCCCCTTCTTGTTCAGGGGCAATTTGATTTTTTATTTTTTTTAAATTAAAAAAAAGTTTTTTTTGAGCAGAGGTAGTTCCCATTTTTACTAAACTCCAAGACCTCAAGACATATTCTTGAATTGCTGCCTTAATCCACCACATTGCATATGTAGCTAATCTAAATCCTTTATCAGGATCGAATTTTTTTACTGCTTGCATAAGACCAATGTTTCCTTCAGAAATAAGTTCATTTACAGGTAATCCGTATCCTCTGTATCCCATTGCAATTTTAGCTACTAACCTCAAATGACTTGTTACTAATTTGTGCGCAGATTGTAAGCTGCCATTCTCTCTCCAATTTTTTGCCAACATATATTCTTCCTCAGCATCTAGCATTGGGAATTTTTTAATTTGCGCTAGATAAATTGAAAGTCCACCTACTGACGGAGAGGGTAAATTTGAAATTTGGTCTTTTTTACTCATTAATCAGATTTATACACTATAATTTTTTTTTCAACTAGAGAGTTTATTAAGTAATAATAACATTTTTTTGAAATCTTGAGGTAGATTGGATTTAAATTTTACCCATTTATTTTTTGTAGGATGAATAAACTCTAAAGATTGTGCGTGTAATATTTGTCCATTTATATTTATTAATCTTTTTAAAAAATCCTCGTTTATCTTTTTAAATTTAATTTTTTTATTACCATATTGGTGATCACCTATAATTGAAGTACCTTTGTATTTTAAGTGTACTCTTATTTGATGGGTTCTTCCAGTTTCCAATTGACATTCAATCAAGCTTATTTTTGGAATATCTTTATTGGAGAATACTTTGATTGTTTTATAATTTGTAATTGCTTTTTTTCCGCTCACATCACTTACTGTCATGATTTGTCTATTTTTTTTACTTCTTGTAATTAAAGTTTCAACTCTTCCATTTAATGGCCTTATAATACCCCATATTAAACATTTATATTTTCTTTTTATAGTATGGCTGCTAAATTGATCTCCCAATTTAGAATGACTAAAATTATTTTTTGCTATAACTAAAATTCCGCTTGTATCTTTATCTATTCTGTGGACTATTCCAGGTCTCAATATACCGTTGATATTTGAGAGATTTTTTTTAAAATTATATGAGAGTGCGTTAGCTAAAGTATAGTCATTGTGACCAGCACCAGGATGTACCACCATACCTTTTGGTTTATTTACTATCAAGATATCTTTATCTTCATAAATAATATCTAAATTCATTTTCCTTGGGGTAAGAACATCATCATTTTTTTGATTTATTGAAAAATAAATTTTATCTTTTTCTTTAATTTTGTGTGCCGGGGATGTAATCGTTTTATCGTTTATTTTCAATTCATTTTTTCTTATTAATTTTTTTATATGCGATCGAGTAAGTTCGTTTATTTCACCTGATAAATAAACATCTAATCTTTCACCAATACTTTTTTTACTAACTAATAATTTTATTGTTTTATTCATAAATTAATTTAAATTAACAGATAATGCGCCGGTAGCTTCAACTGGATAGAGCGCCGGATTTCGGCTCCGGAGGTTATGGGTTCGACTCCTATCCGGCGCACCAACCACAAAAACATAGATTAGGCGATATCAAATTTTTTTTTAATAAAGTTAATTGCATTAGAAAATTCATTCCATCTTTTATCATATTGATGAACTAATAAGTAAGGTTTTCCAAACTTGTTTAAAAGTTTTGAATTATCATCAAATTTAATCTCTTTTAAGTAAAAAACAGTTGCAAAGGGTCCTTCGTTATTTTTGTAAAAATTTTTTCCTTTGATTAATTCTTTATGTACTATAAAATTTGCATGACCCTGATCACAGCCTCTGCCCTCTGGGTCTACTCTTAAAGTTAAAAGATATTTTAATTTTTTTTTGTATTTATATTTTTTTATATGAACATTAATAAGTTTTAGGTATTCAATTATTTTGTTCTTATCACCCAAAACTGTACCAGAGCATAGAATTGTATTATTTGAAATTTTATCATATTCATTTTTACCGTAAGTTTTAATTATCCAATTAGAATTATATGGACAATCTTTTATTTTAAAATCCTCGAGAAAGAAATTAATTTTGCTATGATAATTAAAATCAAAAGGGTTTTTTTGAAAATAAACATCTCGACTATCGCATAATAATATTTTATCAAAATTTTTTTCTTTTAAATAATCTAAAAAAATTTCATACCTTTTAAATTGAATTTTTTTTTTATCTATATTTGTTTTTATGATTTCACAACTATATTTTTGTAATTCTTTTTCTAAATTAATATCTTTTCTATGAATAATAAGGCATATTTTATCAAAGTAAAAATTTCTTAAGCTCTTAATAAAAAGCTCTATTTGTTTAAAGTTGTAACCAACTGCGGCAGCTAAAATTAAATTATTACTCATATTTATTTTTCAATTAAATAATCCAATCTTTTAAAATTTCTTGATTTTTTACTACATAATCAGGAAATGTTTTATCTATGTCAATTTTTCTTAACTCAAATCCCCTACCAAAAATATCTAGATTATTTTTCATTCTTTTTTTTATAGTTTCCTCATTAGTATGCTTTTCTGAATTAAACTCACCATGGGAATAAGATTTTATTTTTTTAATAATATCCTCTGGAGTCTGAAGAAAAGAAAAATGCCAACCCCCTTTAATTATTTGCAAATTCAATTTATCTATTCTCCAAAAAGGATAATTTTTGAACTTTAGATCTCTAAGTATTTGCGGTCTTGGAAAATTTTTTTTTAAACAAACTTTTGACCCTATCCAGTTACTTTCCTCTAAGTTTTTTAAATTTAGTTTATACATAAACATCATTTGTGAAAAAGCAGTAAATTTTGTTCTCGGTTTAATTTCATTTAATTTGTTTAAATCAGGTATCTCATCTGAGTCTGAAAGTATAATTAAATCATTGTCTTGTGCATTTTTAAGTCCATCGGATATTTTATTTCTTTGATGTTGTTCAATTAGGGACTCTCCTCCTCTATGATTAAAAAATTTCTTTTCTTCTTCAAAATCGGCTACAACGTAAATAATTTTTTTTTCATATTTCTTAAAAGTTTTAATATCGAAATTAAGTTTTTTATTTTCTCCTTGGTGAGTTTTTGTAGATTCTGATATAACAAAATAATCTACATGATCATTGAGAATTTTCATTCGCAAATCAACCATATGATCTTCATTAAAATATTGAAAACAGTCGTAAATTGCCATTAAGATTTATTTTTTTGTAAACGTAGTCAATCCTATTTTTTTCCCCTCTATCACAGAAGAGGAACAGTGCAGATTACTTCTATCAAAAATTAACATTGAACCCAACTCCCATTCATAAATAAGTTCTACCTCAAGGCCAGTTAAATTTTCAATTTTTTCATGATTTAGATATTTTTTATGCATTTGCGAATCAAAAGGTTTTTTTCCAAAAAGGTTTAAATGTTCAGAAGATCTATTGTTTTGACCATATTTAAGATCTTTTTTTTTTAACTCATCTTTGTCAATCGTAAAATTAGTTGATTGTCCATAAAATCTATTTTTGAAAATTATTGTACTTCCGACTGGCGTGAGAGGAATTAAACTTTGTTTATAAATTAAATCTTTAAAATCAAAACCGCCATCAATATGTAAACCAATAGGATTATAGCTTTCTTGAAATAATCCAAGGATACTTTTTCCATCTTCAGACTTTAGATTATCGTACTTAAAATCACCGATTTCATTACTTAATTTTTTATAAAATAATTTTTCTAGATCCTCTCCGTAATTCGATAACCATCTTTTTTTAATAACATTTTGTTTTTTATTGTGAACGGTAATTGGCAAATTTTTATACAACTGAAGAAACTTTTCAATTTCATCTCTGTTAAAAACATTCTTTAAAACTATTGGTTTTCCCTCATCTTCTTTAATCTTATCAATTTGTTCTCGCATGATTATTCACCCATATTAATTAAAGTTCCCCTTTTTTTTGCACCAAAATAAGAAAAGTAAAAAACTATAACACCAAAAATAAAATAAACTACTGATATTGAGATCGATTTGATTATATTGATATAATCTACAGAATTATTTATTAAAATACTTCTCATTTCTTCAAAAATATGAACTAGAGGCAATCCCTTAGCGATAAATTGTAGTGAATAAGGTAAAATCTCAATTGGATAATAAATACAACCAAGAGGAGCTAAAAGAAATAGACTTGCCCACGCTACATTTTCGAATGATGGTCCATATCTCAGTAATCCTGATGCAACTAGTAAACCTAAAGTAACACCAAATAAATACAACCCCAATAATAGAAAAATAAGAGGTAAGCCAAGTTTTAAAATAGAAACACCAAATAAAGGAACAGCAATTAAAACAGCTGGAATCAAACCTATTAAAGTTCTTAAAATAGCAGTTAAAGTTAACGCTGCTATGATTTCTCTTATTCTAATTGGAGCAATAAATAAGTTTGTAAAATTTCTGCTCCATATTTCTTCTAAAAACATCATATTAAAGCTGATACTGGCTCTAAATAAAAAATCATATAAAATAGCTGCAGTAAGAATAATACCTACGGTATTGTTATAATATTCAGAATTAAGAGTAAAAAATTTTGAAATAAATCCCCATAAAAATATTTGAACAGTGGGCCAGTATATTAAATCTAAAACTCTTGGAAAAGAATTTAAAATTAAGTAAAGATGCCTTAAACCGAGAGCATATATCTTATTGAAATTCATCTTTGCTCCTAGCTAATTTTAAAAATGTATCTTCTAAATTATCCCTTCCGTGTTTAATTATAAGATTTTTGCAGGTTCCTCTGTCTAAAATTTTTCCTTTTTTCATCATAATCACACTGTCGCAAAGTCTTTCAACTTCATTCATATTATGTGAGGCAAGCAAAATGGTTACCTTATTTTTTGACTTATATTCATCTATATAACTTCTAACAAAGTCTCCAATATCAGGATCTAAACTAGCTGTTGGTTCATCTAGAAGTAAGATTTCAGGTTTATTTATTAAAGACTTTGCTAAAGATACTCTATTTTTTTGACCAGATGATAATTCACCTGTTTTTCTCTCAAAAAATTTTTTTATATCTAAATCACTTGAAATTTCACTTATTCTTTTATTCAGATCGTGAACGCCATATAATCTTCCATATATTTCGAGATTTTGTTTTACTGTTAATTTTTTTGGAAGTTCAACGTACGGTGATGCAAAATTAAACCTAAAAAGGATTTCATGTCTTTTAAATTTATTTATGTTTTTATTTTCAATTATTATTTCTCCGTTTGAAGGTGCCACAAGACCTAATATCATACCTATCGTTGTTGTTTTACCGCAACCGTTTGGCCCTAATAATCCAAGAGTTTTATTTTTATTAATTTCAAAACTAATTTTATCAACTGCTAAAAATTTATTATAGACTTTAGAAAGATTTTTTATTTGAATAAACATTAACTTGAGGCTTTTTTTAAACGATCATTTATTGCTATTCCTGCACCTTTATTAGGTATTTTTGAAACAAAAATCCTTTTAAATCCTTTTTTTTTTATAATTCTCATAGTTTTATATAAATTAGCAGCAGCTTCTTTCAAGTTGGCTTTTTGACTTAAATTAAAATAATTCGGTCTTTTTGGTTTCTTTTTTCCATAAATAATGTAAGCATCTCCTAAAGTTTTTGGTTTTTTACCCAGTAAAACGGGTATTCCAGGCGAGTAGTGTTTTTTTAGCATCCCCGGAGATTTTGTTTTAGATCTTTTTTTTGAGAGATTAACCTTTAAAATTTTTTTAATTTCATTTGAACTAATTATTCCTGGTCTTAATATTTTTGGTGCTGCAGTCAAATCAATTACAGTTGACTCAATACCAATTTTTGATTTTCCTCCGTTTATAATTATCTTTAATTTTTCTTTAAATTCTTCAGAAACATCTATTGCATTTACAGGACTTAATTTTGATGAAATATTTGCACTTGGCATCGCAAGCGGAAAGACAGTTTTTTTTAAAATTGATCGTACAACTTTATGATTTGGAAATCTTACTGCAACTGTATTTTGCCTAGATATTGCCAAATCAACTATTTTAGATTTTTTTTTTTTTTTAAGAATAAACGTAATTGGTCCAGGACAAAGTTTGTCGTAAAGCTTTGAAAAGTGATTGTTTATTTTGACATCTTTCTTAAGATTTTTTTTATCATAAAAATGAATTATCAAAGGATTTTTTTTTGGCCTTTTTTTTAATTTAAAAATTTTTCTTACAGCACCTATGGAATAAGCATTTCCAGCTAGCCCATAAACAGTCTCAGTTGGTAAACCGGCAATATTCCCTTGTTTTAAAGCTTTAATAGTTTTTTTAAGCACCTTATTGTTAAAAGAGAATATATTTGTATAAATATTTTTCATAATGTAATTATTATTTAATTTATGAAATCTGAAAATATTCCAGCTGATATAAAAAGTAAATCATTAAAAGAGGCTAGAGACGAAATTAATGAAATACTAGTAAAACTTGATAATAAAAATTTGGATTTTGACACTATAGAGGAAGAATATAAAAGGTTAGTTAAACTTAACAAACATATTGAAGAAATTTTCAAAATAAAATTTAAAAAAATTGCCAGTACTAAAAAATGAAAAAAAATGATTAAAACTAAATTAAGAAAAAATGCAACAGAAATAGATAAATTTATAGTGAGTTTTTTAAAGAAGCAAAAAAAATCTCTTCTTGTTTCTCCAATGAAATACGGAGTGATATCTGGTGGAAAAAAAATTAGATCTACTATTATTTTAGATGCTGGTAAATTATTTAAAGTTAAAGAAAAAAAACTTAAAATAATTTGTGCCGCAGTGGAATGCATACATTCTTACTCACTTATTCATGACGATTTACCATGTATGGATAATGATGCGATAAGGCGAGGAAAGCCTTCCACCCATAGAAAGTTTGGAGAGGCAACAGCAGTATTAGCCGGAAATTCTTTACTAACTTTAGCTTTTGAAATTATTGCTGATAAAAAAAATTTGTTATCTTTAAAACAAAGAAATGAAATCACTAGCCTTTTAGCAAATTTTTCAGGACATACTGGTATAGCTGGCGGACAAGAATTAGATCTAAAATTTGAAAAAAAAAGAAAAAATAAAAATGAAATTTTAGACATGCAAAGAAAAAAAACTGGAAAACTTTTTAATTTTTGTCTTCAATCTGTTGCAATAATTGCAAACAAAAATAAAAAAGAAATAAAATCATTAGGAGAGTTAGGAGAAGAAATTGGATTATTATTTCAACTTGCTGACGACTTTTTGGATGAAAGCGGTTCTGGTAAATTAGTAGGCAAACCAACGAAAAAAGACAAAAAAAAAGGAAAATCAACTTTAATAAATTTATTTGGATATGAAAAAGCTTTTATTTATGCGCATAACTTAAAGAAAAAAATATTGCTTAAATTAAAAAAACATGGAAAAGATGCTAATAACTTAATTGATACTATAGAGTTCATTTTAGATAGAAATTTTTGATGCCTAGATTAATAAAACAAATAAATTTTCCCTATGATTTGAGAAAGCTCAAAAAAGAAAATTTGAGACAAATATCAGACGAATTGAGAGATGAATTAATTGATGTGGTATCAGAAACGGGTGGTCATTTAGGAGCAGGTTTAGGCGTCGTTGAACTTACCATTGCCTTACATTATGTTTTTAACACACCAAAAGACAAACTCGTTTGGGACGTAAGTCATCAATGCTATCCGCACAAAATTATTACTGGTAGAAGAGATCGAATAAAAACGCTGAGAAAAGGCGGTGGGCTGTCTGGATTTACAAAAAGAGCTGAAAGTGAATATGATCCATTCGGAGCTGCGCATAGTTCAACTTCAATTTCCTCTACGCTTGGAATGGCAGTAGCAAAAAAACTATCAAATAATAATAATAATGTGATAGCAGTTATTGGAGATGGAGCAATGAGTGCAGGTATGGCTTATGAAGCGATGAATAATGCAGGCGCGTTAAAATCAAATTTAATTGTTGTTTTAAATGACAATGATATGTCTATTGCAAGACCAGTAGGAGCAATGAGCAGCTATCTAGCTAAATTGTTATCTGGTAAATTATACTTTAGTTTTAGAGAAACTCTTAAAATGGTTATTTCCGCTTTTTCTAAAAGATTTAGCCAAAAAGCAGGTAAAGCCGAAGATTTGTTGAGAAATATTGTAACTGGAGGAACATTATTTAGTGAGTTAGGTTTTTACTATGTTGGACCAATAAATGGTCATGACGTTGAAAATTTAGTTCAAATTTTCGAAAATGTAAAAAATTCCAACCATCAAGGGCCAGTATTAATTCATGTAAGAACACAAAAGGGAAAGGGATACAAACCTGCTGAAGAGTCAGGAGATAAATACCATGGAGTTTCAAAATTTAATGTATCTACTGGAGAACAGTCAAAATCCAAATCAAATACTCCTTCTTATACAAAAGTTTTTGCAGAAACTCTTATAAAACATGCAGAACAAGACACTAAAATTGTTGGAATAACTGGGGCAATGCCTTCTGGAACAGGTTTAAACTTATTTGAAAAAAAATTTCCTGATAGAACCTTCGATGTTGGTATTGCAGAGCAACATGCTGTCACATTTGCCGCTGGATTAGCTACCGAGGGATACAAGCCTTTTGCAGCTATTTATTCTACCTTTTTACAAAGAGCTTATGATCAAGTAGTTCATGATGTTGCATTACAATCATTACCAGTGAGATTTGCAATTGATCGTGCAGGCCTAGTTGGTGCAGATGGTCCAACACATGCTGGATCTTTTGATATTACTTATTTATCAACTTTACCAAATTTCATTGTTATGGCTGCGAGTGATGAGGCAGAACTTGTAAAAATGATAAATACATCAGTAAGTATAAGTGATAAGCCTTCTGCTTTTAGATACCCTAGAGGAAACGGTATAGGAGTAAAACTACCATCTATTAATGAAATTTTAGATATAGGGAAGGGGAAAATTATCAATGAAGGTAAAAAAGTTGCTATATTAAATTTTGGCGCAAGACTAGAAGAATGTAAAAAAGCTAACGAAAGACTTTCTGCCAAAGGGATAAATTGTACAATTATAGATGCACGATTCGCAAAACCTTTAGATGAAAAATTAATAATTGAAATTGCAGCAAATCATGAAGTTTTAATAACTATTGAGGAGGGTTCCGTAGGCGGTTTTGGTTCACATGTTATGCAACTTTTGTCTGATAGAGGAGTTTTTGATAAAGGATTAAAATTTAGATCTATGATTTTACCAGATATATTTATTGATCAAGATACTCCTGAAAATATGTACAAAATTGCTGGATTGGACGAGTTGTCGATTGCAAACAAAGTAGAGGAAACTCTAAATTCAAATATCATTTTAGCAAAAAATAAAAATAAAATTTCAATTTAGCCACATTGAGCTTTATGCATTAGAAGGTGATCTAAAACTACACAGTTCATCATTGCTTCACCAATCGGCACAGCTCTTATGCCAACGCAAGGATCATGCCTTCCTTTCACAGAAATATTTGTATTTTTACCTTTTTTGTCTATGGTTTTTCTACTGGTCAGAATAGAGGACGTAGGCTTAACAGCAAAAGATGCAACTATATCTTGACCAGATGAAATTCCACCTAAAATACCGCCTGCGTGATTTGATTTAAAATTTACTTTTCCTGAAGTTTTATTCATCTCATCAGAGTTTTCTTCTCCACTTAAAAAAGCAGAATTCATACCTGAACCAATATTAACACCTTTTACAGCATTTATGCTCATCAAAGCTGCTGATATGTCTGTATCAAGCTTTGAGTAAATTGGAGCCCCCAATCCTAAAGGAACACCAGTTGCCCTTAATTCAATTATTGCTCCACAAGAGGAACCAGCTTTTCTTACGGCTAAAAGGTATTCCTCCCAAAGTTTCACTGACTTTTTATCAGGACAGAAAAAAGGATTTTTTCTAATTTCTTTATTATCCCAATTTGTTTTATCGCAAGACATCAAACCAAGTTGGGTAACTGCTCCTATTACATTAAATTTAGAACCGATTAATTTTTTTAAAACAATTTTTGCAATTGCCCCGGCTGCAACTCTGCATGCAGTTTCTCTTGCCGACTGCCTACCCCCACCTCTATAATCTCTAATACCGTACTTCTTCAAATATGTGTAATCAGCGTGTCCAGGTCTAAATTTATTTTTAATTGTCTCATAATCTCGGGATCTTTTGTCTTCATTGTGAATAATAATTGATATAGGTGTCCCTGTTGTTTTCCCCTCAAATACTCCAGATAAAATATTGACTTTATCAGTCTCCTTTCTTTGCGTAGTAAACTTAGATTGACCAGGTCTTCTTCTATCCATATCTTTTTGAATTTCACTCTCTAATAAAGGTATATTAGGTGGACAACCATCAATTACACAACCGATAGCAGGTCCATGAGATTCCCCCCAAGTTGTGAACCTAAAAATTTTTCCAAAAGTATTAAAAGACATAGATAATTAATGTATAAATTATTTTAAAGAAATTATGAATCAAAAAAATGGCAAAAATTCACTGGGTTTAGATATAATCTTTGAAGATTTAGATAATCCTATAGAATTGTTTAAAAAGTGGTTTTTAAAAGCAGAGGAAAGCGAAATTAATGACCCAAATGCGGTTGCAGTTGCTACTTCAAACAAACATAATCAGCCAAACGTTAGAATGGTCCTTCTTAAAGGTTTGAGCGATAAAGGATTTGTTTTTTATACTAATTTTAATAGTAAGAAAGGGAATGAACTTAAAGAGAACCAAAGAGCCTCTATGTGCTTTCACTGGAAAAGCTTGAGACGTCAAGTCAGAGCTCTTGGAAAAGTAGAGGAGGTTTCAGCAAAAGAGGCAGATGATTATTTTAACTCACGACCTTACAAAAATAGAATAGGCGCATGGGCTTCATCACAATCTGAAGTTTTAGACCAAAGAGAAATTTTTGTAAAAAAAATAAAAGAATTTGAAAAAAAATTCCCTGATCAAAAAAATGTTCCTAGACCCCCACACTGGTCTGGATGGAGATTGTTACCTGAAGAAGTAGAATTTTGGTTAGATGGCGATGGTAGAATACACGAGAGATTAAATTATAGAAAAAAAAATGGAGTTTGGGAAAAAGAACTCCTATATCCTTAAAAGGACCTGTTAAGACTAAAGCTAGTTAAATTTTGTAAAATTCTTTTATCTTCTTTATCAGGAAATATAGCTAAGGCATCATAAGAAACATTAACGAAGTACTCTGCTTTTTTAAATGTAGCTTCGACTGCTTTATATTTATTTATCAAGGTAAGGGTTTCACCAAAATCTTCTTCGGTTCTCTTTTCTTTCTGCATAATCCCAGATAAAAAGTTTTTTTCTTTTTCGTTACCCTTTTGAAATATTGAGATTAAAGGGAGTGTTACTTTTCCCTCAAAAAAATCTTTACCAATTTCTTTTCCAAACAATTTTTCCTTTGCATAATAATCAAGAGCATCATCTGCAATTTGGAATGCTAAGCCTAAATTTCTTCCATATGATTCTAATGCTTTTTTTTCTTTTTCATTGCTTTTAGATAAGCAAGCCCCGGTTTTAGTTGCAGCTGAAAAAAGAGAGGCAGTCTTCAAATTAATTATATCTATGTATGTTTCTTCTAATAAATCGGCCTCCCCCTTATGTTGAAGCTGCATTACTTCACCTTGAGCAATCTTTGCGGATGTAGAAGATAATAATTTTAAAACTTCTAAATCACCATCCTCAACCATCATTTCAAAACATCTACTTAATAAATAATCACCAACTAAAATTGAAGATTGATTTCCCCAAATAGAATTAGTTGTTTGAGTTCCTCTTCTTAGCTTACTTTCATCAATTACATCATCATGTAATAAGGTTGCTGAATGAATTAATTCTACGCAAGCAGCTAAATTAATATCTCTATCTTGTTGTATAAAGCCAGTTAATTTTGCAGATCCTAGTGTTAATAATGCTCTTAGTCTTTTTCCTCCAGAACTTAAATGGTGATTACTCATTTTTTCGATAAGGTCTACATCACTCTTAAGCTTTTGCTGAATAAGGGTTTCTACTTTATTTAGTTTTTCGTTTAAAAGATTTTTTAATTCTAAGTAGGCAGAATTTGCTGATTTTTTTAGTGGTACAACTGATCCCATTGGTTTATTTATATTTGTTTTTCAGTGATAATAAATTTTTTAATAGTAACGTGGTGACGCACCCAAAATTCAACTATAAGTAGCGTAATTATTAATTAAAATTTAAATTTTTACTGTTATAAGAATAAATAATCATCGTAAATATATGTTTTCATTTTTAAAGAAAAAAAAAGTTGTTCCACACGTTAGACTAACTGGGATAATTGGCTCAGGTGGTAGATTTAAACAAGGCATGGAGCTAGCTAATCAAAGAGATATTTTAAAAAAAGCGTTTTCAGTTAAAAAAATATCTCATGTGGCGATTTCCATTAATTCACCAGGAGGATCACCAGTTCAATCACATTTAATTTATAGCTATATAAGACAATTAGCTGAAAAAAATAAAGTTAAAGTAATAATTTTTGCAGAAGATGTCGCTGCTTCTGGTGGATATTTTATTGCTTGTGCCGGCGATGAAATATATGCAAACTCTAGTTCAATAATAGGTTCTATAGGAGTAATATCTGCTTCTTTTGGTTTCAAAGACCTAATTCAAAAGATTGGAGTAGAAAGAAGAGTTTACACTGCTGGAAAAAATAAAAGTACTCTGGACCCTTTTAAAGAGGAGAAAGAAGAGGATATAAAAAGGTTAAAGAAAATTCAATTAGAGCTTCATGAAGATTTCATAAAAATCGTAGAAAAAAGCAGAGGATCGAAGCTTAAAGATCCCGAAAAAAATAATATTTTTACTGGAGAATTCTGGACAGGAAAGGCCTCACTCAAACTTGGATTAATTGACGGCTTAGGCAATGCAGATCAAATCTTAAAAGAAAAATTCGGCGATAAGGTTGTTATTAAAACTTTTGAAAAACCAAAAGGTTTTTTGGCAAGGAAATTATCTTCGTCTACACAAGATCCAGTTGAAAAAATTGCAAACATAATTGAAGAAAAGTCGATGTGGCAAAAATTTGGTTTATAAATGCCAGCAAAAAAAAAGGTAAAAAAAAAAAAATTTAGAAAATTAAATTTTTTGTCTTTTCAAGACTTGACTATGAATCTACAAAAATTTTGGGGAAAACATGGATGTGTTATTTTACAACCGTATGATATGGAAGTTGGTGCAGGAACATTTCACCCAGCGACAACTTTAAGATCACTAGGCCCAAAACCTTGGAAGGCTGCGTATGTGCAACCGTCCAGAAGACCAACAGATGGTAGGTACGGTGAAAATCCAAATCGATTACAACATTATTATCAATTTCAAGTAATCATAAAACCTTCTCCAAAAAATATTAAACAACTTTATTTAAAAAGCTTAGCGGCTATAGGTATTGATGTTAAAAATCATGACATTCGTTTTGTTGAAGATGATTGGGAAAGTCCAACTTTAGGAGCAGCAGGATTAGGATGGGAAGTTTGGTGTGATGGAATGGAGATTACTCAATTTACCTACTTTCAACAAATGACAGGCATAGAGTGTAAACCTGTTCCAGTTGAGATTACCTTTGGTCTAGAGAGGCTATGTATGTTTGTTCAAGGAAAAAATAATGTATTTGACTTGGATTGGAATAATGATGGTGTGAAATATAAAGAAGTTTTTTTTCAATCCGAAAAAGAATTTTCTGCTTACAACTTTGAGTTCGCAAATACTGATACTTTACTTAAAAGTTTTGAAGATACAGAAAATGAGTGCAAATCTTTACTCGAAAAAAAACTCTCGTTGCCAGCTTATGATCAATGTCTAAAAGCAAGTCATATTTTTAATTTATTAGATGCGCGCGGGGTAATTGGCGTTGCAGAAAGAACTGGTTATATTACTAGGATAAGGGAGCTCGCAAAAGGTTGCGGTGCTTTATGGTTAAGTTCACAAAGTTAAATTATGGCAGAACTTTTATTGGAATTATATAGTGAGGAAATTCCACCACAATTACAAATAGCAGCAAGATCTCAAATAAAACAATATATTGAAACCTCTTTAAAGGAGGACAATATAAAATATAAGGAATTATCAGTTTACTCTTCACCTACAAGACTAACTATATTTATAAAAGATCTCGCTGAAAAAATTAAAATAGAGGCTCAAGAAATCAAAGGACCCAAGGTGGGTTCTTCTGATCGAGTATTACAAGGTTTCATAAGAGCTAAAAATGTAAATGAGAAAGACTTAATTGAAAAAAATACTGATAAAGGAAAATTTTACTTTATTAAAACACAATCTCAATCAATCTTAGTTGAAGGCTTATTAATCAAAATTATTCCAAAGGCAATAGGATCAATAAATTGGAAAAAATCAATGAAATGGTCAGATCATAATTTAATGTGGGGTAGGCCTCTTAGGTCAATTTTTGCAAAGTTCAACAATAAAAAATTAACATTTAAATTTGAACATCTTGATACTACTGATCAGGTAATTATTGAACAAGATTTACTTATAAAAACTAAAAAAATAAAAGATTTCAATGATTACTTAAATTTTTTAAAAACTAATAAAATAATCGTAGATCATAAGGAGAGAGAGGAGATTATTCTTAGAAAAATAAGATCATTTTCTCAATCTAAACAGTACAAAGAGAGAATTAATCAGAAACTTTTAGAAGAAGTCGTTAATATTGTTGAGGATCCAAATTTACTTCATGTGAGTTTTAGTAAAGATTATTTGAAAATACCTAAAGAAATTATAATCTCCACACTTGAGAAACATCAAAGATACTTCCCAATTTTTGATAGTAGAGATCGATTAACTAATTATTTTTTTGTTGTGGCAAATAAAAAAGATGAAAAAAAATTAATTAACCAAGGAAATAGAAGAGTTGTAGAAGCTAGACTAGCAGATGCTAAATTTTTCTGGGATAAAGATAGATCTAAAAATTTAATTAAACAAATAGCAAACCTTAAAACAGTAACTTTTTACGAAAAACTAGGGACTATTTATGATAAAACACAAAGGTTAAGACAGTTGGCTGGCTTATTATCTGATGATTTAAATATCAATAAAGAAAAAGTTCAAGTTGCAGCTTCTATTTCTAAATCCGATTTATGTTCTGACCTAGTTGGAGAATATCCAGAACTCCAAGGCGTGATGGGAAAATATTTTGCATTAGCACAAGGTTTTGATGAAGATGTAGCAAATTCAGTAAGTGATCATTATTTGCCCGTAGGGCTTACTTCAGTAATACCCAAAAAACCTTTTAGCTATTCTATTTCAATTGTAGATAAGATAGATACGTTAGTAGGATTTTTCTTCATCGATGAAAAACCTACGAGTTCAAAAGATCCTTTTGCTTTAAGACGGGCTGCGATTGGATTGCTTAGAATAATTATCGAAAATAAATTATTGTTTAAACTTAGAGATTTAATTAGTTACGCTATAAGACTTTATCAAGAACAAGGTGTTAAAATGATAAATGTGAAAACAGAACATGAGGTTTTGGAATTTATAAAGGAAAGAATGCGAAACGTATTAAAATTGAAAAATATTAAAACTGATATTATTGAGGCATCAATTAGCTCCCACGCAGGAGATAATTTCTTAGCACTTTATATAAAAACAATTTTAATGAATAAATACAAAAATAAAGGAATTGGCCTTAATGCTATAAGTTCTTATAAAAGAGCTTCAAATATTTTAGTTAAAGCTGGAAAGGACATCACTGGTATACCCGATGCAGTATTATTTAGAAAAGATGAAGAAAAAATACTTCATGAAAAAATAAATGAGATACGTAAAGCTTTTACAGTTAAAGATGATAATAAAGACTACGAAAGCTTGTTGATAAAGCTTTCTGATACTAAAGAAACTACAGATAATTTTTTTGAAAATGTGGTAGTAAATGATGAAAATCAGGATATTAAAAATAATCGATTAGAGTTGTTAAAAATGTTCTGTAATACATTTGATAACTTTATCGATTTTTCAAAATTAGAGGGTTTGTAATGGTAAAATGTATATTTAGTTTTGATGACAAGTCTGCAAAAAAATTAAAGAATAAAAAAAACATTTTAGGCGGCAAAGGTGCTAATCTGGGTGAAATGGGTAGATTAGGTTTACCTGTTCCTCCAGGATTTACTATTACCACAGATGTTTGTGATCTTTTTTACAAAAATAAAAAAAAACTTCCTAAAAATCTAATTAAAGATATTGAGGCGGAACTTAAAAATATCGAAAAGAAAACTAAAAAGAAGTTTGGTGACTTAAAAAATCCTCTTTTAATCTCCGTAAGATCTGGTGCAAGAACTTCAATGCCTGGAATGATGGATACTATCCTTAATCTTGGCTTAAATGATAAAACAGTAGAGTCCTTAAAGAAAAAAACATTAAACGGAAGGTTTGCTAAAGATAGCTATAGGAGGTTTATACAAATGTACAGTAATGTAGTTTTAGGCGTAGAAGGACATTTGTTTGAAGAGCTGATTGATAATTACAAGTTAACCAAAGGAGTTTTGCTCGATACAGACTTAGATGAGAGTGATTGGGATGGTTTAATTATTAATTTTAAAGAGTTAGTAAAAAATGAAAAAAAAATTAATTTTCCTCAAGATGTCAAAGAACAGCTATTAGGAGCTATCAATGCTGTATTTTTATCTTGGGAAAGCCAAAGAGCAAAAACTTATAGAAAATTAAATCAAATTCCAGACCATTGGGGAACAGCTGTAAATATTCAAGCAATGGTTTTTGGAAATATGGGTGATGATTGTTCAACAGGAGTTGCCTTTACTAGAAATCCTTCAACAGGAGAAAATTCTTTTTTCGGGGAATATTTGATTAATGCACAAGGTGAAGATGTAGTAGCAGGCACAAGAACTCCTCGATATATAACAAAGAAAGCTAAACAAGAATCAGGTTCAAAAGATCCTTCAATGGAGGAGGCTATGCCTAAAGTTTACAAAGAATTAACTAAAGTGTTTCTAAAATTAGAAAAGCATTATAAAGATATGCAAGATATTGAGTTTACAGTTGAGAATAATAAACTTTGGATGCTTCAAACAAGATCGGGAAAAAAAACTGCTAAGGCTGCAATAAAAATTGCAGTTGATATGGTTAAAGAAAAATTAATTTCAAAAAAAGAGGCAATAAAAAGAATAGACCCGAAAACTTTAGATACTCTATTACATCCTACTTTAGATGAAAAAGTTGAGAAAGAAGTTATTGCTTCAGGCTTACCTGCATCACCAGGAGCTGCAAGTGGTAAAGTTGTTTTCACTGCTGATGAAGCAGAAAAATTAAATGGGATGATGCAAGATGTAATATTAGTGAGGTTAGAAACTTCACCAGAGGATATACATGGAATGCATGCAGCTAAAGGAATTCTTACTGCAAGAGGTGGTATGACTAGTCATGCAGCAGTTGTAGCACGTGGAATGGGGAGACCATGCGTTTCGGGCTCAAGTGAAATTACAATCGATTATGATTTAAAACAATTTAAAGCTGGAGATGTGATTATAAAAGAGGGAGATATTATTACTATAGATGGCGGAAGTGGAAAAATAATGAAAGGGTTAGTTCCGACTGTCCAACCAGAAATTTCTGGATACTTTTCTACAATAATGAAATGGGCTGATGAATTTAGGAAATTAAAAGTAAGAACAAACGCTGAAACAGAAATAGACAGCAAAACGGCTAGAGAGTTTGGCGCTGAAGGAATTGGTCTATGTAGAACTGAGCATATGTTTTTTGATGAAGAAAGAATTCTTTCTGTTAGACAAATGATTTTATCAAAATCAAAAGAGGACAGAAATAGCGCACTTGATAAACTTTTACCTTATCAAAAAGAAGACTTTAAAAAAATATTTAAAGTTATGTCAGGCTTACCTGTTACAGTAAGATTATTAGACCCACCGCTTCATGAATTTTTACCAAAAGCTGACAAAGACATAGAGGAAGTGGCAAGATCTTCAAATCTATCAGCGAAAGAAGTTAAAGATAGAATAACGGAACTTCACGAGGAAAATCCCATGCTTGGACATAGAGGATGTAGACTAGGTATTTCTTTTCCGGAGATTTATGAGATGCAATGTAGAGCAATATTTGAAGCCATAGTTGAATTAAAAAAACAAAAAGTTAAAGCTGCTTTTGTAGAAATAATGATACCGTTAGTTTCAACTGAGTCAGAATTAAAAATTTTAAGAGCTTTAGTAAATAAAATTGCCAAAGAAATAGAAAAAGAAAATAAATTAAAACTTGAATATATGGTAGGCACCATGATTGAATTACCTCGTGCTGCTTTACAAGCAAAGTCTATTTCAAAACATGCTGATTTCTTTAGTTTTGGAACAAATGATTTAACACAAACAACATACGGAATAAGCAGAGACGACTCTGGAAAATTTTTAAACGACTATATCGATAATAAAATTTTTGATGTAGATCCATTTGTTAGTATTGATCAAAATGGAGTAGGTGAGTTAGTAGAAATTGCATCTTCTAGGGGTAGAAAAACTAATAAAAATATTAAGTTAGGAATTTGCGGTGAACACGGTGGCGATCCAAAGAGTATTGAGTTTTGCTCTCGAACAGGACTTAATTATGTTTCTTGTTCTCCATTTAGAGTGCCAGTAGCAAGATTAGCTGCGGCACAAGCGGAATTAAGAAAATAGATTAAAAAAATAACATATTATCTTTGCAGATTATTCATCATATAACCATTGTTATTAAACAACTTTCAGGTATTGTTGTAGACAAAAGGCACTATGAATTTAATTAGCATAACAAACAAACAAACAAAAATTGTTAAGATAACAATACTCTTTTTTTTATCATTTTTTTCATTTCAATTAAATGTTAAAGCTGCAGTAAACTGTGGAACTTTAACAAATAGTGGTACTGTAACTATAAGTTGGACGGATTCTTATTGTTTTTTTGGTCATCCAGGTAATGCAAGTAACACATCTGGAGCTGCTGATGAGGCTACCTATACAAATGATGGAACAATATCTCTTAGATATCGAAATGTTCGAGCTTTTTATAATGGTTTCGATGATACAACCATGGTTAATAACGGAACAATTGAAAGTAACGCACAACATCGTTACGGATACCAAAGCGCTTTTCATGACGAAGGTGATAATGGTGAAAGTATTAATAACGGCACAATAAACCTAGACTATGGAGCCTCAGGTGGAAATAAAAATAATGGTGCATTTAGATTTAATGTAGGGTCTGGACAAAGTTTTACTAATTCTAGTGGTGCATCGATTACGGTAATAGGTCTCGATAATAACCCTGGGGGCATGATTTCAAGTGATAACACAACAGTAACAAATAATGGAACATTTACCATAGGTGGTAGTGGTACATCTCAAAAAGCAATTCAGTATTATTCTGGCGCAGATGGACAAACTTTAATTAATACAGGGACTATAACTCAAAGTGGAAGTACTGATGCTATTTTAAACGAAGGAACAAATGCAGTAATCACTAATACAGGAACAATAAATGGAGCCGTTTACGATATTAATAATACTGGAACTATCACAACATTAACGAATGACCAAGGTGGAAGTGACTCGCTTACATTAGATGGAAACGTTCCAACTAACTATAATATAATTTTAAACTCTACTTCAGATTTTGGTAAAGTTGATTTTTCAAACGAGTCTGGATCACTTACATTTGGGATTGATTCTTCCTCTGAACTAGCAGTAAATACATATTCGGCAGTTTTACAGAACATTGCAGCCAGCTATATTGGAAACGAAGCAACATGGACTAATTATAATAGTACATTCAAATATAGGTTGGTAGCAAATGGAGATAACTGGGATTTAGAAGTAGCTAACAGAAGAACAGGTTATAAAGTTAGAATACCTAAAACAAGACTTTCAGCAATCGCTACGGTTTTAGAAAACTTTAATACTAATGGAACCAAGTCTACTCTTACAAGCAATCTTGACTCTTTATCAGATACAGCTTTAGAAAAAGCAATGAGACAAATTAAAGGAATGACGATTCAAAAATCAATTGGTCAAAGTGTAAGAAGCAATAACAGTTTTAAAAGAGCTATGACCTCAGCGGTTAAAGGACCGAGCTTTGGTCAATTAGTTCAAAATAATTTTGCTAGTTTAAGTTTTGATGATGTGCAAAATTATTATAATTCTGGAGTAGAAAGAATAAATTTAACAAATGATTTTACAATTAGTGATATCGCTAATATTTATTCAAAAAGAAACTTATTACAAATAGGTGCACCAGACAATTCATTTTATTTAAGAACTTTTGGCGGTGTCACTGATCAAGAAAAAGTAGGAGATGATATTGGGTATGAGTCTACTACAGCAGGGTTTGTTTTTGGAAATCAAACTATTATCGATAATTTACAAGCAGGATGGGGACTAGGATTTTCTTCAACAGGATTAGATTATGACGAGGGTTATGGTTTAAATAATACTCACAGTTTACATGCCAATTTTTTTGCAAATAAAGAGTATAGAAAATTTGATACATCTTTAAATTTAGGCTCATTTGTTTCTAAAAATAATTCAACAAGGAACATTACTGAGGGAAGCACCCAAACATTAAAGTCTGAAAGGTATGAACTAGGATTTGATTTAACCGGAGGAATTTCAAAAAAAATAAATCTAGGCGGTTGGGTTTTTAACCCAACAGCTACAGTTAATACTGCATATGTTTTGCAAGATGATGTTGATGAAAGTGGGGGAGATTTAGCTCTTAAAATTAAAACCGATAATTTATTGCAAATCAAACCAGAATTAGGTTTCAATTTAGATAGAGAGTTTTCAAATAATGGCTTCATATCCAAAGGATTTAATCTTTCGCTGTTTGGCAGCGAGGAGAATAAATTGGACGGAACTGACTCGACAGCTACAATAAAAGATACTGGAGATGGGTATGCTTTAACAGAAAATAAAAAAAGAGATCAATTTGTTACTGCAGGATTAGGATATTCATCAATTAATCAAAAAAATAATAGTCAATTTTTAATAAATGCTTTCGGCACTCAAAACACGAGAAATGATATGAACTCCTCTTTAATATCATTCACTTACAATAAAAAGTTTTAAAGTATTAATAAGCTACTATCAAAAGATTTAGCGCTGTGGATAATGGCGCCTACCGAAATTCTATTTATCCCTGTTTTCGATATTTGTTTAATATTATTTAAAGTAGCATTTCCGGAATACTCTGTCTCATATTTATTTTTACAAAGTTTTAAACAATTTTTTAATTGTGAAGATTTCATATTATCAAAAAGTATTCTTTTAAATTTTAAGCCTAAAATTTGTTTAAGCTGATTTAGATTTTCAACTTCAACTGTAACAATTTTTTTTGTTTTTATAGCTTTCTTAACTAGTTCCCTAAGACTATTAGATGCGCTTATATGATTTTCTTTAATAAGAATTTCATCGCTTAAATTATACCTATGATTATAACCACCACCTTTTTTGACAGCATATTTTTCAAGTGTTCTCAAATTAGGTGTAGTTTTTCTTGTACAACAGATCTTAGTTTTTTTACTAATTTTTTTCACGAATTGATTAGTGATTGTTGCGATACCTGAGGCATGATTAAGAAAGTTTAAAGCAGTTCTCTCAGCAGTTAAGATTGTTTTTGTTTTAGCTTTTATATTAGCAATTACTTTATTTTTTTTTATTTTTTTTCCATCAGAGACTTTCTTTGTGAAAATGGTTTCTCTCCCAATTAATTTAAATGCTGCTTTACAAAACTCTAAACCAGCTATCACACCATCTTGTTTAGCTATAATTTTAGCTTTAATAATTTTATTTTTTACACTTACGATGTTTGTAGTAATATCACCTCTAGGCTTCAGGTCTTCTTCTAGAGCCTTTCTTACAACTGATTTTATATAAAATTGATTTAATATTTGCACTGATCTAACGACCGATCTCGGTCATTCTGATTACAGACTTTCTCGCGGCCTCTATAGTTTTACTATCTAAAATTATCTCGTTAGTTTCATTTTCTAAACAATCTAATATTTTTTTTAAATTAATTTTTTTCATATAAGGACATAAATTACATGGCTTGATAAAAGATACGTTTGGATTATCAGCTTCTACGTTATCACTCATTGAACATTCCGTAACTAACATAACTTTTTTAGGTTGTTTATTTTTTACATAATTAATCATTCCAGATGTTGATCCTGCAAAATCAGAAGCAGCAATTACATCAGGAGGACATTCCGGATGAGCTATAATTTTAATTCCAGGATTTTCGGATTTAATTTCTTCAATTTCTTTTCCTGTAAACTTTTCATGCACTATACAAGTTCCTTTCCAAGAAATTATTTTTACCTTGGTATTTTTTGCTACGTAGTTTGCTAAATATTGATCAGGAAGAAAAATTACTTTATCTTCATTTAAAGACTCAACTACTTTAACGGCGTTAGCAGAAGTGCAACAAACATCAGTTTCAGCCTTCACATCTGCAGAAGTATTTACATAAGATACCACAGGAACCCCAGGATATTTTTGCTTTAACAATTTCACATCTTCACCTGTAATAGAATTAGATAAAGAGCAACCTGCTTGCATGTCAGGAAGAAACACTTTTTTTTCAGGACACATTAATTTTGCTGTCTCTGCCATAAAGTGCACCCCACACATAATAATTTTATCAGCTTTTGTTTTAGATGCTTCAACTGCTAACGCTAATGAGTCAGCAGATATGTCTGCTACACCATGATAAATTTCTGGTGTTTGATAGTTATGAGCAAGTATAATCGCATTTTTCTCTTTTTTGATTTTATTAATTCTCTCTATTAATGGAGCATGAATTTTCCATTCAGCTTCAGGTACAAATTTTGAGATTTTCTTATAAATCTCTTTAGTAGAGCTTAAATTTTGTTGTTGTACAGACATACTAATTCCAATTTACCAACTTGAGATTAAATTGTCATTCATTTATTGTCGCATTATTATTGCGGTCGTGCTGAAATTGGTAGACAGGCACGCTTGAGGGGCGTGTGGGTTTCCCGTGAGAGTTCGAGTCTCTCCGACCGCACCATTAATTAATATCTGTAGTACTTTTTCCAAATTTTGAGATTTTTTTGCTTCACGCAAACCATGTCAGCTTTAATTTTGTATTTATTTAAATAAAAAATATATTTTTTAACAGCTTTTTTTTCAAATCCGACTAAATCAGGTGATGTTAAACAAATTTTTTTCTTATTTTTTTTAAAGTATTTGTAATCTTTGGTAGAAATGGAGTAATTATTTAAAAAGTCAATCCAAACCCAATTAATTTTTTTAAATTTTTTTTTCTTAAAATCTATATTTTCAAAAAATGAATATCTAATAAATAAATTTTTTTCATATTTTTTATTTATCATTTCTATTAATTCAGGTGAAGGAAGATTAAGTATTAAAAATTTTGCTTTCTTTTTTTTTAAAAAATTTATCACCCTCTCTGATATACCTGATGATTTAACATCTATTATTAAAAAAAAATTCTTAAATAATTTATAGTTGCTGAAAAAATCTAACCCTTTTTTGAAGGGATCATGTTGAAAAACTATATTTTTTGAAAAAGTTCTTAAATCTAACTCGATTCCCGAAAAACATAATTTTTTTAAATTTTGTAATTTATCAAGTTTATTTTGTCTATGAGCAATATAATGTACCATTTATAAATATATCATTATTTATCAGAAAGTTTATTTGTGTTAAATTACAATCATGTCAAACATAAGTTTAATTATACCATGTTATAATGAAGAAAAAAATATAAAACCTTTATTTGACCAAGTAAAAAAATTACAAAAAAAAATTGATTTAGAATTTATTGTTGTAAATAACGGGTCTGAAGATAAAACTGAAAAAGAGATAAATATTTTTAAAAAAAAAATAAAATATATAAAGGTAGTTAAAGTTAAAAAAAATATTGGATTTGGAAATGGTATAAAAAAAGGGCTACAGAAATCAACCTCAGATATTATTTGCTATACTCATGGCGACCTTCAAGTAAAGATGAGTAATATTCTAACTGCTTATAAGATTTATAAATCAAAAAAAAATAAGAATATTTTTGTAAAAGGTTTAAGAGCGAATAGATCTTTTTTAGATTACTTTTTCACTTACGCTATGTCTTTTTTTAATAGTATTATTTTTAGAAAATCTCTTTTTGATATACATGCTCAGCCAAATCTTTTTCATAAATCTATGCTTAGTAAGATCGATTATTTACCTAATGGTATGATTTTAGATTTATATATATTACTCTCAGCAAAAATAAAAAAATATGATGTGATTAGATTTAAAGTAAAATTCCTAAGAAGAAAATATGGAACCGGCTCAAACGAAAATTTAGCCAAAAAGATAAAATATTCTTTACTTTCTATTTTAAGTTCATTAAGGATATTTTTTAATGGAAACTTCTAAATTTAAAAAAGTTTTATTCGATAATTTTTATCCAATTGGTCTTTTTTTATTCTTTATAATTTATTTTTTAATCTGGATAAAATTCAATTTTAATTCTGTAATTTTAAATACAAATGATCTAGAAACAGCTATTAGGATTTCTAATTACAAACCTTTTATTAGTATTTTTTTAAATAATATTTTTTCATTAGAATTATTAAACCTCTTTTTTGGATACTGTTTTTTTCCTTCACTTACATCAGTTTTTTTATTCTTAATTTTTAAAAGAATTTTAGCAAATGATATTTGGTCGTTATCACTTACTTTTTTATCTATAAGTGCATCTGAAAATTATCCTTTTCATAAGTTCTTGATTTCTTTCATTAGCGATATAGATGTTCAAGAAACAATTAATATTAATGAAAATTTTGAAATAATGGGATTTCCAATTCCTGCATTTTCAATTTTTTTCTTTTGTTTAGTTTTCTATCTTACGATTAAATCAATTAAATTTTCAAAAAAAAAAATATACATTTTTACTTTTTTATGGTTATTCATGTTTCATATTCACCCAGTTGATGGACTTGTTGGGAATCTTTATTGGATAGGATTAATCGGAATATTGTTTTTTCAAAAAAAAATTGAATTGAATAAAAGTG
>CABZFF010000005.1 GCA_902524945.1 uncultured Pelagibacteraceae bacterium | reverse complement strand
CGGAGTATTTCTTTTTTTTGAGTGCTTTTACACAAGCTTTACCACTTTGTAGACTTATGGCTCTCTCTCCTGAATTACCCCCAAGGACCACGAGGACTCTTTTAAAGCTCTTTTTAATCACCAATAATCTTAATCTCTAACTCGAGATCAACCCCTGCTTTTTCGCTCACTTTTTTTTTTACTTTATTTATCAATTTTTCAATATCCGAAGACTTAGCTTTTCCATTATTAACAAAAAAATTGCAATGTTTCTTTGATATTACTGCATCTCCTTCTTTGAACAAATCACAACCAGTTTCTTTTATAATTTGCCAAGCTTTTTTTTCACTACTCAAATTTTTAAATGTGCTTCCACACGTTTTTATTTGACTTGGCTGTGAAATTTTTTTTCTCTCTATCATTTCATTTTGTTTTTTTTCTATTTTTTCTTTTAAATTAGGCAAACCTTTTAATATAACAGAGGTGATAATTAAACTTGTAGATAAATTATTTCCTCTGTAAAAAAATTCTATCTCCTCTCGCTTAATCTCTTTCTCTATACAATCATTAATATCTATTGCTTTTAGTGAAACTAAAACTTTTGAAATATCATTTCCATAACATCCACTATTCATTATTACTGCTCCGCCAATCGAACCTGGAATACATGACAAAAATTCAAGATTTCCTATCCCATTATCTTTAGCAAAATTTGAAATTTTACGATCTAGCGTTGCAGCACCTATTTCAATCATATTTTTGTTGATTAATTTGAGATTAGAAAAACTTGATCCAAGCTTTATCACTACTCCTTTAATACCTTTATCTCTTATAAGAGTATTGGAACCTGCTCCTAAGATAGTTATCTTAAGATTATCTTTTTTATTAAATTTTAAAAATTCAATTAGTTGAGCTTTATTTTCAGGTTTAAAAAGATATTCAGCTGGTCCCCCTAAATTGAACCAGCTGTAATTAGAAAGTTTAATATTGTTTGATAGATTTTTATTAAATTTCTTTATTAGTTGTTCATTCATGCTCATAAAACAGTTTTAAGCTCCGTCATGTATTTAGAAATAGTTCCTGCTCCCATACCTATTATTATCTCATCACTAATCAAACTTTTGTTAAAATATTTTTCAATTTCATTATTATTTTTCACAATTATTACTTGGGTTCTTGAGTATTTTGAAATTAATCTCGCAAATTCGACAACATTATATTTGGAATTTTTCTTTTCCCCAGCAGCATAAATAGGACATAAAAGAACTAAATTTGATTTCAAAAAAGACTTGGCAAATTCTTTTTTTAATGAAAGCACTCTAGAATATCTGTGGGGTTCAAAAACAGATATTATTTTTCTATCTTTATAAACATTTCTTATACCTTCTAAAATAGATATTATCTCAGTAGGATGGTGAGCATAGTCATCATAAAAGTCATTTTTATTTTTTGAAAAAATCTTTGTCATCCTTCTTTGAACACCAGAAAACTTTTTTAAAGATTTTTTAATAATATTTTCATTAACACCTAGATTTAAACATACGGTGATAGCGGCTGCAGCATTAAGAACATTATGTTTTCCTAATAATTTTAATTTTATATTTTTAATCCTTTTTTTCTTTTTCTTTAAATCTTTGTAATTTAAGTCAAAAATAGAATAATCAATATTGTACTTAATATTTGAAACTTGATAATCAGCATTTTTTGTAAAACCATAAGTAAGTATATTTTTATTTGTAATTTTTTTTATTATCTTTCTTAAATTTTTACTATCTATGCAAACAATAGATTTGCCTGTAGGTGGAGTTTTTTCTATAAACTTAATAAATGAATTTTCTAAATTTTTATAATTTTTATAATAATCCAAATGCTCATAGTCAATATTAGTAACTATTGAGTAATTAATTGGTAATTTTAGAAAGCTGCCATCAGACTCGTCTGCTTCTAGGATTGCCCATTCACCTTTTCCTAATTTAGCATTACTATTTAAAGAATTTATTACTCCACCATTTACAATCGTTGGATCTAATTTTTGATCCGACAAAATTTTTGCCACTAAAGATGTAGTGGTTGTTTTTCCATGGGAGCCTGTTATGATAATGTTTTTTTTTAAAGATACTACGTCTGCAAGAACTTCGGCTCTTGAGTAAATTGGGATTTTTTTTGAACGAGCGTATTGAATTTCATTATTATTATTTTGAATAGCTGAAGATTTTACTAGTATTGTAGAACTCTTTACATTTTTCTTAGAGTGTCCAATATGAACTTTAATACCCGCTTTTGTACAACTAATTGTATTTTTATTTTTAATTTGATCACTTCCCTGAATTTTAAAACCCATATTTTTCATAATTTGGGCCAATCCACTCATTCCGATACCTCCGATGCCAACAAAGTGAATAATTTCTTTTTGTCCTAAATTAATTTTTTTCATTAATTACTTCTTTTAATATTTGATTTATATTTTTGAAGACATTTTTGTCAGAAAATTGTCTTTGATTATTCTCGATCCTGCTTAATACTGAATTATCATCGTAAATCTCTTTTAACAAATTAAAAAGCTTATTTTTTAGATCTTTCTCTTCAATTAAAAAAGCGAAGTTTTTTTGTGTATAATAAAGGGCATTTAAATACTGATGATTATCAGCTGATGAAGGCAGGGGTACTGAAACAAACGGTATGTTAGCATTTGTAAGCTCTGCCAAAATAGATGATCCGGACCTAGTAATAGCTAAATCTACTTTTGAGAAATAGTTAATAAGATTATTACTAAAATTAAAAATATCATAATCTATTTTATTTTTTTCATAAAATATCTTTAATTTTTCATTTTGGCTTTTCAAGCAATGTTGATAAATTTTTACATTTATACCATTTTCAAGGCATTTTTGAAAAATTTGAGGTAATGTTTCTGCAAATATTTTTGCTGCTTGGCTACCTCCGAGAATAAGAATATTAAGTTTTCTATTATCTCTTTTAAAATTCTTTTTTGAAAAGTTAATTATTTCTTTATTTATAATATTCCCTATTTCAATAATTTTATATTGATGTTTTTTTGGAATTCCTTTAAGTGCCTTAGATGAAACCATAATTTTATTAGCTAATGTAACTAAGTATTTATTAGCTTTACCTAGAATTAAATTATTTTCGTATATGATTAATTTTATTTTTAGAAAACTTGCAGCAATACTCATTGGAAAAGAAGCATATCCTCCCATCCCAAAAACAATTGTTGGTCTATTTGCTATAAGAAAAATTAATGATCTTAAAATTGAATAACAAATAAAAATAGACGAAAAAAATAAGCTTATAAGGTTTCTGTTTAAAAAAGGTTTTGATGGTAATATTGTAATTTTTAAATCTTTATACTTTTCTAAATATTTATATCCTCGTTTATCAGATACTAGATCTACGTTATAATTCATTTCGATAAGATGTTTTGCAAGATTACAACCTGGGAAAACATGACCTCCTGTTCCACCTACTAATATAACAGCTTTATATTTTTTACTCATAAAGATAAGTTTTGTTTTTTTGTGTAATTCAAAATTATTCCTGCAAGAATAGAGCTGCCTATTAAAGAAGATCCACCATAACTCAGAAAAGGTAAAGTCATTCCTGTTGTTGGGATTAGGTTAGTATTGACACCTACATGTATAAATGTCTGAAATATAAGAAGAGCTGAGAGACCACACAAAGAAATTTTTTCCAATTTGTCCTTTTGATTTATGCAATTTTTGATAATTCTGAATGATATATAAAGGAATATTGAAATTATCATTATTGATATAATTGAGCCGTACTCCTCAGATATAATCGCAATAATGTAGTCAGTGTGAGCTTCGGGCACGCTATCTTTTAAAATACCCTCTCCCATACCTTGTCCTTTTAACCCACCTAACTTTATTGCATCTAACGCTGAAGATGATTGAAATTTATCTCCTTTGCTTGGATCGACAAAAGTAACTAAACGATTAATTATATAACCAAATTTTTCAGGCATTAAAACTAATAATGAACTTATTGAAATTAAAAAAATTGAAAAAAAACCAAATACAAATAATAAGCTTACACCCGAAATAAAAACTGTTGCTATCCAAGTTCCTACTAAAAGAATGGACTGCCCAAGATCTGGTTGGTCAATAAGTAGAATGATTATTGATGCCAATAATAAAAAACTAAAAAGATATTTTACTTTTGAACTTTGTAATTTTTCTGATGTTAAAATTTGCACTGTTACCAAAATAAAAAAAGGTTTTAATAACTCAATTGGTTGTAATCTAAAAAAATATAAATCTAGCCATCGCTTCGCACCTTTAACTTCTATTCCAATTATTGGAACTAATGCTAAAGAAAAAAAAGATATGATGAATAATGGAATTATGAATTTTTTTAAAAGCGATGTTTCCATGATTGAAAAAAAAGTCATAATAATTAAAGAAAAAAATGTGAAAATTAAGTGTTTAGAGAAGAAAAAATAATAATCTTTATCTAGTCTTTCCCCCGCCAAAGAAGAAGTTGATGAAAAAGAAAAAAAAAGCCCTAGGAAAAATAAAGCAACAAAACAAATAAAAATTTTTTTATCTATATTACGCCAGCAATTTATAAAGTAAAATTTAAATGAGTTTTCTTGCATAATCCATTACTAATTTTTTAAATATTTTACCTCTTTTTTCAAAATTTAAAAATTGATCGAATGAAGCTGAAGCGGGGCTAAATAATATTGAATAATTTTTTTTATTCAAAAATCTTATATCTTTAACAATTTGAATAATTGAATTTTTTAGATTTTTAGTAACTTTAAATTTTACCCTATTGTGAATTTGTTTTCTAAAAAAATTTGTATTCTTACCAATAATATATGCCTTCAAAATATTTTTTTTTGTTTTTTCTAAACTTATTTTATCTTTTATTTTGGGTAAGCCTCCAACTATCCATAAAATATTTTTTGTATTCTCAAGTGCAAATTTAGTTGCTTGAAAAGATGTCGCTTTTGAGTCATTTATAAATACACAGTTTTTTTTCTTAAAAAATATTTCATATCTATGTGGAAGACCCACAAAATTATTTAATGATTTTAAAAAAGATTCATTTTTAATTTTTAATAATTTAATTACAGAATAAACAAATGACATATTTTCGTCGTTTATATCGGATTTTAGATAAAGATTTTTTAATTTTGGTTTTAATTTTTTATACCTGCTAAGTTTTGGTATAATTAATTTTCCTTGGAAATTTCTTTTTTTAAAGTCTTTTTTTAATTTATTATTTAAGATCGAGTACTGACTTTTCTTTTGAATTTCGAAAATCTTTAATTTCGCATTTATATAATTTTTCATACTTCCATGCCAATCTAAGTGATCATTGGTGATATTTAATAAAAGTGCATAGTCTGGTGATATAAATTTAGAATATGCAAGTTGAAATGAAGAAGCTTCAATTATTAAAACATTATTTTTTTTGATTTTAAGGTTAAGTATGGGGGTTCCAATATTTCCTCCTAAAACTATATTATATTTTTTTTTAAGCACATGAGCTAAAATTTTACAAGTTGTTGATTTTCCATTAGTACCCGTAACTACAATACTTTTTAAGAAATGTTTTAATACAAAAATTAAATCTATATCTGTAATTATTTTGTGATAATATTTTTTTAAGTAATTTCTATTTTTTGTTGTATTAAAGTTTACTCCAGGACTTAAAACTATATGGTCAACTTCTTTTAATGTTTTTAAAAGATTTTTTGCTCTTTTGCTTTTAAATAATTTTTTTTTTTTATCGTCCCAGACTTTATAGTTATTTATATTATTTTTTTTAAAAAAATTTACAACTGATCTTCCGGTTAATCCTAAACCGTATACCAAAAATGAATGATTTTTAAAATTTTTAATGGATAGCATCTTCTACCTAAGTTTTAATGTAGCTAAACCTATTAAAGCTAAAATTATTGCTATTATCCAAAAACGAATAACGATCGTTGACTCAGCCCATCCCTTTTTTTCAAAATGATGATGTATAGGAGCCATTTTAAAGATTCTTTTACCAGTCAACTTGAACGATATAACTTGAATAATAACCGAGACGGTCTCAAGAACAAATAATCCTCCGATTATCGCTAAAACAATTTCATGCTTAACAATTATTGCTATTGCTGCTAGTGAACCACCTAAAGAAAGGGATCCTGTATCTCCCATAAAAATTTTAGCAGGAGGAGCGTTATACCATAAAAACCCTAAACAGGATCCAACGATTGAACCACAAAATATTGAAAGCTCACCAACATCAGGAATATATTGAATTTGAAGGTATTCAGAAAAAATTGTATTTCCAACAACATAAGATATGAGAGTAAAAGATAGTGCTACCAACATTACCGGCACTGTAGCTAAACCATCTAATCCATCAGTCAAATTAACTGCATTTGACGCTCCTATAATAATAAATAAAGCAAAAGGAATAAAAAATAATCCCATATGTAAAATTAAATTTTTAAAAAAGGGAAAATAGAGATTATATAAATATTCGTGGTTAGAATATTTAATTAGTATAAATAACGCAATAGATCCTATAATTAATTGACCAGTAAATTTGTATTTTGATTTTAATCCACTTGAATTTTTAAGTTTAATTTTAAGTATATCATCGATCAGTCCAAGCAAACCAAGACTTAAAGAAACAAATATTAAGGTCCAAACGTAAATATTTTTTAAATCTGCCCAAAGCAAAGTGCTAAATATAATTCCGATTATTATTATCACTCCACCCATAGTTGGTGTGCCAGATTTTTTAACTATATGGTCTATAGGACCGTCCTGCCTTATTGGCCCTGTTATCATTTTTTCAGAAAATAATTTTATTAATGGTGCACCAATTATAAAAACTACTATAAGAGAGGTCATGACAGACAAACCCGTCCTAAAAGTTAAATACTTAAATACATTAAAAAAAGAGTATTGATCAATCAAAGAAGTAAAAAAGTGAAATAGCATTTAATTACCTTTAATCATCCTTTTGCTTAAATTATTTAACCCAGTTGCATTTGATCCTTTAATCATTAAATAGTCATTATTAGCTATAATATCTTTTAAAGTAAAATCCACATCTTCTTCTAATTGAAAAATATTTCCGCGTTTTACTTTATGAATATTCTTGTAAGTGGTAAGTGTTTTATTGCCCTTTACGAACACTTTATCAATATTAGAATTGTTAATAACTCTTGATAAATCCTTATGAAGCACTTCTGATTTTTTACCAAGTTCAAGCATATCACCAAGTAGTAAATATTTTTTAAATTTATTTTTTTTAATAGTATCAAAATTTTTAATTGCAGCTTTCATAGAAATAGGATTCGCATTATAACTTTCATCAATTAATTTGAACTTCTTTTTATATCTTTTTACAATATGTATCTTTCCTCTTCCCTCTGTTGGCGCAAAATTTTGAAAACTATCAGTTATCTTTTCTAAATCTAAATTAAGTTCTTTTAATAAAGCTAGCGAAGAGAGAATATTGTGAATATTAATACTTTTATTTTTAATTCTCAAAATTTGATCTTTAACTTTTATTTTTAAAATATCTTTTGTTTTACTTTTAGAAATTAAGATTGGATGCACATCAGATTTTTTGCTAATTCCAAATGAGATAATCTTTATTTTTTTTGATTTTGCTTTTTTAGCTAAATAATTAAAATATTTATCATCCCTATTTAGAATAATTGTCCCATTTTTATCTATATTTTCGATTATCTCGCCTTTTGCATCTGCAATGCCTTTAAGGCTATTAAAATTTTCTATGTGAGCTTCACCAACATTTGTAATAATAGCTATTTTAGGCCTAACTAATTTTGATAACGCTTTAATCTCACCAGCTTTACTCATACCTATTTCAAAAACTCCGTATTTATGATTTACATTTAGTTGGGAAAGGCTTAGAGGAACTCCGTAACGATTGTTATAGGATTTTGGCGAACTTAAAGTCTCTCCAAAATTTTGTAATAGATCACTCAAAAGATTTTTAAGAGAAGTTTTACCAGCACTTCCGGTGATAGCAAAAATTTTAGCCTTTGTGTAATCTCTTTTTTTCGAAGCAAATCTATTTAAAAATTTAATTTCATTATCTACTGTAATAATTTTACTACTAAATTTTTTATAATTTTTTGAAGAAATTATATATTTTGCTCCTTTTTTTAATGCGTTTGAAATGAATGAACTTCCATCAAGTTTTTTACCCTTTAAGGTTAGGAAAAGATTATTTTTTTTGAGACTTCTAGAGTCAATTGAAATTCCATGAAAATTATCGACATTTAAATTACTTATCTCTTTTAAAATTTTTCTATTCTGTTGAAAGTTTTGATTTTTATTTGTTATCTTTTTTAAATTTAATTTAAGTCCTTTTACAATTTTTTTATCTGAAATTGATGTAATTTTTTTTTTGTAAATTTGTTGTGTCTCATGACCTTTTCCAGCTACTAAAATAATCTCATTAGGTTCTGCTTTTAAAATAGCTTTTTTAATTGCTTGAGTTCTGTTGCCGATATTAAAAAAATTTCTATTATATAAATTATCAATAATCTCTTTTCTAATTTTTTCTGGATTTTCATTTCTAGGATTGTCATCAGTTACATAAATTTTTTTACTGTTTGAACTAACAATTTTAGCCATTAAGGGTCTTTTCTTTAAATCTCTGTCTCCCCCACAGCCAAAAACAACTGATATGTTGTCTCCATTAAGTTTTTTTAAAGCCTTCAATGATTTGAGTAAAGCGTCAGGTGTATGAGCAAAATCAACATAAACTTTAATATTATTTATAAAAGTTTTGATAAGTTCAAGTCTACCATCTACATCTTTAATCTTATCTAATGAATTGTAAATTTGTTTTTCTTTTAAATTACATAATTTTGCTGCTGCTACTGCCATAGATAGATTTGTCATTTGAAATTCATTTAATTTTAGACTTAATTTTTTTTTTAATTTTTCTTTGGTTAAATTTATATCTATTAATCTTAAATTTCTTATTTTTGAGATTTTCTTCAAAATTAAAAATTCTTTTAATAATTTATCAGAGATAATTGTTTTTTTTTGATCAATAATTTTTTTAAATAAAATCAATTTTGCACTTAAATATGAGCCCATAGTTTTATGGTAATCAAGATGATCCTGGCTAAAATTAGTAAAAATTCCTGCCTTTAATTTTAAATGATCAAGTCTATTTTGGTGTAATCCGTGGCTAGATGCTTCTAAAATTACATTATCAATTTTATTTTTTTTTATTTTATTCAGAATTTTATGAATTGAAATAGTATCTGGTGTAGTCAATTTCGATTTTATAACTTTATTTTTATATTTGACTCCAAGTGTTCCTATTGAAGCAACTGGGATATTATTTAAACTTAAGATTTGATAAAATAATTCCGCTACAGATGTTTTTCCATTTGTACCTGTAACTGCTATTATATTTTTTGGTTTTTTTCTGTAGAACTTTGACGAAACTTCACTTAACAGATGTCTAATGTTTGATGTTTTTATTGTAGGAACATTTATTTTTTTATAACTAGTATTTTTTGAACATACAACCGCAACGGCTCCTTTTTTAATAGCATCGTTTATAAATTTTTCTCCATTAAATTTATGCCCTTTAATTGCAAAAAAAATAAATCCCTTTCTAACTTTTTTACTGTCAATCGCCAAACCTCTTATTTGAATTATTTTTTTTTCAGGAGAAAGGTTTTTAATTAACTTTTTTAACAACATGTTGATGATTAAAATCTTTGTTTTTTATGGCTAAAATTGGTCCAATTTTTTTTATTATTTTGCCCGCAACATAAACGGAATTCCATCCAGATTCATTACGGGAACCTCTAATTTTAGTACCTCTGTAATCATAAATTAAGTCTTTGGCAATTTGCGGATTTTCTAACATTACTAGTAAGGCATACTTTGGCTTTTGAATTGGAAATATTGAAATAAAAGAGTTTAAGTTTTGATTTTTATTTTGATAATTTTGCGATGTTCCAGTTTTACCTCCAACGTAATATCCTTCTATATCTGCAAGGCTCGCTGTACCCTCTTTTTCTGTGACAACTTTTCTTAAAATTTTATTAATTTTTTTACTTGTTTTTTCTGAAATTAATCTTTTTTTAATTGATATATTTTTCTTTTTAAGAAGAGTTGGTTTAATAATGTTACCGCCATTGGATAAAGCAGCATAAACTATAGTTGCCTGAAGTGGAGTAGTGGTTATACCATGCCCATATGAAACGGTCTCTAATTTACATTTATTCCAATTGAAATTTATTGGGTTCCCTACTTCCTCTAATTGTAAATCTGGGCTTCTAAGTAAATTTGAATTTTCAATAAATTTTTTGAATTTTTCTTTACCTATTTTTCTAGCTATTAATAAAGTTCCAATATTTGAAGATCTTACTAATATTTCTTCAACAGATAAATCCTTTGGAAAATCTTTTATATCTGAAATTTCATATTTAGAGCATTTAATAGATTGTGGTATATCTTTTATTATAGTTTGAGGAGATACCAAGTCCTGATCTAAAGCAAGTGCGATTGTAAAAGTTTTAAAAATTGAACCCAGCTCATAAACGCCTTTGGTAATTTTATTAATATATTTTTTATCTTTAATTGAGGCTCTAGTATTTATGTCAAAATTCGGCAGTGAAACTAATGATAAGATATCTCCGCTTTCTACATCAAGAAGTAAAGCGCCACCTCCTGTCGCATTAAAAGTTTTTAATGCTTTATCTAGTTCTTTACTTATTAAATATTGTATATTTGTGTCTAATGTAAGCTCGAGGGGTTGATTTATTAAGGTTTTTTTTTTTAGTTCTTTATCAAAATATTTTTCAACACCTGAGATACCGTAGTTATCATAATCAACCTGTCCAATTATATGACTATACAAGTTAGCGTGGGGATAGATCCTTGATTGAAAAGGTTCAAAAATTATCCCTTTTTCTCCTAAACTCCAGAGTTTTTCTTTTTCATTTTGTGTGATTCTTTTTTTTAAATAAAAATATTTATTTTGATTTAATTGATATTCTATTCTTTTAATGGGAAAATAAGGAAAGTTTAATCTTAATTTAATAACAAGATTTTCTTTATTTTTTACTAATCTTGGGTTAATTGCTGCATGAAAAGATTTAATGTTTCTGGATACTAAAATACCGTTTCTGTCAATTATATCTCTTCGTAATGGTGTATATTTCTGATTTGTTGTTTCGTAATTGAATATTTGAATTTTATTTAAGGAAATATGAATAATTCTAATACTGAAAATCAGTATTAATGAAAAAAATAAAAAAAAAAGAAGATAGATTCTGTCTTGAAATGGATTGTTCTTTTGTGAAAATTTATTTTTTTTATTAGTTTCTAAATAATCCTCAAAATAAAAACTTGACTGTTTTTGATCAAAATTTTTATTATTTTTTTTCTTTTTTTTCATTTTTGTTTTCTTTGTTTAACTATTTTTTTTTCGATATCTAAGAATTCAAATATATTTAGAAATATATTTGAATAGTCCATGGGAATGTATTGATTGCTATCAATATGTTCTATTTTTTTTTCAATGCTTGAGGGAGAGGTTAAATAATAAAAATCAAGCTGTGACTCATTATGATCTCTCTCTTTTTTTTGGATAGACTTGCTAATTTTATAAATTTTTCTCTCTATTTCCCTTGTATGATTTTTAATAATCGACGTTCCAATTAATAAAAAAGAGAAAATAATAATTGATGTAAAGATTTTTATTTTAAACATTAATAGCCTCTAATTTTAAATATTTGCTAAACTTTTGCATTAAACCATCAGGATAGATAAATTTATTTTTGCTTCTTATCGCATACCTTAATTTAGCAGATCGGGATGGATTGTTTTTTTCTAATTCGTGTATTGAAGGTTTAATAACTTTGTTTATATACCTTTCAAAAAGTTCTGAGTCACTATTTTTAATTTCAGGAAAATATCTCGAAGGTTTTGATTTATTTTTTGAAAAATTTGTAAAAAAATATTTTATAATTTTATCTTCAATTGAGTGAAAACTTACTACAAGTATTTTGCCACCAGGTTTTAGAAGTTTTGTTGCAGCAGCTATACCCTCAATTAATTCAGTAATTTCTTTGTTTACAAAAATTCTCAATGCTTGGAAAGTTTTGGTACTTGGATTTATTTTAGTAGAAAAATTCTTCTTTTTACTTTTTTCAATAATCTCTACTAACTCATAAACTTTAGTAATTTTTTTTTCAGATCTAGCTTTAACTATATTCCTTGCAATTTTAGATGCTTCTTTTTCTTCACCTAGAATTTTAATAATTAATTTGAGTTGAGTCTCACTTAAATTGTTAACAACATCTTGTGCTGAAATGTTCGTGAGTCCCATTGTCATATCCAGAGTATCTTTAGATTTAAATGAAAAACCTCTTTTAAGGTCTTTTAACTGAATAGATGAAAGCCCTAAATCAAATATTATTATGTCAATATCTTCTTTAATGATATTTTCTAGTTGACTAAATTTACTTTGAAAAAATTTGAATCTATTGTTAAACTTTTTTTCTAATTTTTTTGCTATTGAAATAACTGATAAGTCTCTATCAATTCCTATAACTTTAGTTTTTGAAAATTTTAATAGTGCTTTAGAATATCCCCCACCGCCAAAAGTGCAATCAATAATAACTCCTCCTTTTGATGGGGAAGAAATTTTAATAACTTCACTCAGCATCACTGGAAAATGGGAAAATTCCAGTGATGATTTTTGAGTTTTCATTTAAATTGAAACTAAACATTAAAACTTTTGTCTTCTTAAAAATGCCGGGATTTCAAAATCTTCATCTTCGCCTGTTTCCTGATCAAAAAGTTGTTCTGTTTCAATCCTATTAACTTGATCTTTTGGTTCAATATTCTCTTGAAGATGGTCTTCCGAGAAAAGTTTAGGAGTATATTCATCATTCATACTTTCATCAGATTTCACGTCTTCTAATGTTTGATTTTCAAAATCTATCCCGGAATTGTTTTCCATATAAGTCGTGTTTTCTATGGAAACATTGTTAGAGATTTGGTCGCTCATATTTATTTTTGACTCTGTTGTTTCTGCTCCTTCAGCAATCTTGTTTTCTTCATTACGCTCAAAATTATTAATAAGGGCTTCTTGTTCTTCGTTATTTTTAATTTCGAAGCTTTCATCAAGTTTTAATGCGGTTGCGCCATCAATAGAATTAAAAACTTGCTGCTCTACGTTACTTTTAGAAAATAAGTTTTCATTAAAAGCATTGTTTCTGACACTTGAACCATTTACAACGTTTAAAACTGGTTTAGGTTCTGTAAGTATTTTGGAACCTTGTAATGATGTGGCTACAATCGACACTCTAATTTTACCATTCATATTCTCGTCTTTTATAGCTCCAAATATTAATTCAGCCTCAGGATCGACTTCAGCTCTAATTTTATTTACAGCAGCGTCAACTTCAAATAATTTGATATCGCTAGCTCCGGTTATATTGACAAGTAAACCTTTTGCACCCTGTAAAGTATATTCATCAATCAGTGGGTTATTTAATGCTAGTTCTGTAGCTGCCATTACTCTATTTTCACCTTCGGCCTCTCCAGTTCCCATCATTGCTTTCCCACTTGAGCTCATAACAGTTTCAACGTCTGCAAAATCTAAATTGATCATTCCTGGTCTTACCATTAGATCTGTAATACTTTGAACGCCATGTTTTAAAACATCGTTTGATAAACTAAATGACTCTTCAAATCCTGTAGTTTCATTTGCAATTTTAAAAAGATTTTGATTTGGAACAACTATTGTTGTATCTAAATGTCTCTTTAACTCTTCCAGACCAGCTACTGCCCTTCTCATTCTTTTAGGTCCTTCGTAAGTAAAGGGCAGTGTAGTTACACCCACAGTCAAAATATTCATTTCTCTAGCTGCTTTCGCAATTACATGTGAAGCACCTGTACCAGTCCCTCCACCCATACCCGATGCTATAAAAACCATATTGCTACCTTGAATATAGTTTATAATTTCGTTTATAGACTCATCTGCTGCTGCTTGACCAATATCATTTTTAGCTCCAGCACCAAGTCCTTTTGTCAAATTCATCCCAATTTGAATTTTTGCATCTGCTTTGCTCATTTTTAAATCTTGAGCATCAGTGTTAACAGCCACAAACTCCACTCCCTGCATTCCGGACTCGATCATTGCATTTATTGCATTTCCGCCTGCTCCTCCAACGCCAATAACAAGTATTCTTGGTTTTAATTCTCTCAGTTCACCTCCCCCAACATTTATACTCATGACGACTCCCCTTTCTGTTTATTTTCCCATTTTAAGTTAGATCTATTTTGAAAAGCTTTTTTTCTTGCAACAGCTTTAAATTTTTCAAAGTTTTCAGGTTCCCAGATTTGAAATGTTTTTCCTTGACCTACAAATAAAATATTACTTTTTATGTTTGCATGTTTTAGTAATTTATTTGAAAACGAAACTCTGCCTTCTGTATCAAATTGAAGGTTTTCACTTTCAGATAATACTGAAGTAGCAAAAAAATCTCTTTTTTCATCAAATGGATTTAGAGAGTCAATTGTATTAGACAATTTTTCTATTCTATCTTGAGAACAAGCTTCAAGAGCTGGATTGCTAAAAGATGGGTAGCTTATAAAACCATTATAACCCATAGAGTTTAAGTGTGACCTAAACGTTGCTGGCACCGACACACGTCCTTTCTTGTCTAATTTGTTTTCGAAACACGATAGAAACATATTTATTTAAAAACTCTCTTTTTATTAATATATTCAAATTACCCTCCAATATGGGATTATTTGGGATAGTATGGGTTTTTAAAAAATAGTCAATAAGAATGTAAAATAGAAATCAGTACAAAAGTAGAACAAGATTAAGTAATTTTAGCCAGATAATTTATAAGCCGGGTTCTGTCATTGAAGATGTCATTTATCTTGGCTTGAACTCGCATTCAAGCTCATGCGGTTAACCCAGAGGACTAACTAAAGACTGTTTTTTGTAATAAATACAGTGTCCTCTCTATTTAACCTTGCTCCCAGTGGGGTTTGCCTTGCGTTTTTTGTTACCAAAAAACCGGTGAGCTCTTACCTCACCGTTTCACCCTTGCCTTGATAAGGCGGTCTTTTCTCTGTGGCACTATCCCTAAGGTCACCCTCGCCAGCCGTTAACTGGCACTGTGTCTTTATGGAGCCCGGACTTTCCTCTGTTAGCTATACTAACAGCGACAATCCAATTATCTGGCAAAATCTTAATATTAAATTTTTTAAAATTATTCAAGTAAATTTATTTATATTAGCTAAAAAATGGCTAATTTTATAGGTTTTTCTATCGATTTTACCCGACACTTCTTTAGGATGATATCTTCTCTGGAAAGCTTTAATGATCATGAATTTTTTTTTATTATTAATTTTATTTTCAATATATCTATAACCAATTTTATGTAAATTTTTAAAAAAAAGCTCCTTAATTTTAAATTTATTAGAAAAGTCAAATTTTCCTTTTTTTAAGTTATACCATGTTCCTAATTGATTTTTGCTTAGTTTTTTCCATGGAAACTTTTCCCCCGGATCAATCTTTCTTAAAGGAGAGACATCAGAATGACCTAAAAAATTTTCTTTTTTTATTTGATATTTTTTTTTAAGTATTTTGCACAATTTAATTAAGTAATTTATTTGTAAATTAGTAAAGTTTTCATAACCATGTTCAGATCCTTTATTAACTAATTCAATACCAATAGAAAATTTATTTAAATTTTTAAATTTACTCCACTTAGATTTACCAGCATGCCATGCTATTTTGTTGTCTTTCACTAGTTGAATAATGCGACCATTTCTACTAATTAAATAATGACAGCTTACTTTAGAATTAGGATTTTTTAGACGATTTAAAGATTCAATTTCAGATTGCATTCCAGTGTAATGTATAATTACAAATTTTATATCCTGTTTTCTCCTACTTTTTTTTGAAAAATTCGGTGAATATTCTATTTTTTTCCTCATTAGGATTTTCAAAATAAGCTAAAAATGCAACAAATTAAAACTTTTTTTAGCTAAATTTTTATAGCATATAAGCTAAAATTATATATATACCATAATAATATGATACCAAAAAAAATCATAGTTTTATCAATTTGCACAATATTCCTTACAAACGTATTTAGTAAAGCAAAAGCTGCGGAGGAATGTTTTGAAAAAGTAAGCAGGCCTATATTTAAATTCAATATGGCTTTTGACGATGCAATTATGGAACCTGTCGCTAAAGGTTACAATAAATTACCTGAAGCAATTAAAAGTGGAGCTGGAAATTTTACTTCAAATATTTCCACATTATTAACTATTCCGAATAATATATTACAGGGTAATATTAAGGATCTTGGCCACTCTGTTGGAAGCTTTTTTATAAATTCAACACTAGGGGTTTTAGGGATTTTCAATCCAGCAGAAAAAATTGGACTAAAAGCTAATAAAGAAGATGTAGGACAAACTCTCGGTGCTTACGGCATTGGTGCAGGTTGTTATTTCGTTTTACCGATTCTAGGTCCTACTACTTTAAGAGACGCGGTTGGACTTTATGCTGATAGTTTTGTGGATCCATTTGCACATATCACTATAAGAGAAAAAGAGTTATTTAATATCTCTGGAAACGAAATTGATTATTTCTCAGTGAAGGGTACAACAGCGATTGACTTTAGATCAGATAATATTAGTAATTTTGATAACTTAGAAAAAAATTCTATAGACTTATATTCATCAATCAAAAGTATTTATTTACAGGATAGAGAAAATAAAATAAAAAATTCTAATATTAATGCAGAAGATGAATGGGGAAATTTAGACAAGTAGATAATTAATTAATGAAAAAATTATTTGTTTTTTTTATTTCTTTTTTTTTAATTTTAAGCTCAAAAGCATTAGCTTACAGCTCAGACCCTAAAGAATTTATTACTGAATTAGTTGGTGAAGTAATTGAAAATTTATCTGACAAAAGCATACCTAGTGAAGATAAAGCAAAATTTATTGAAAAAATAGCATTGGAAAATGTCGATATAAAAGCTCTTAGTCTATATACCCTGGGAGAGATTAGAAAATCTTCAAGTAAAAGCGATTTAACAAAATTTCAAAGTTCATTCGAAAAATATTTTCTAAAAAGTCTTACCTCTAGGTTAACTGACTATTCATCTAGTAGATTTGAAGTAATTGAGGCAGAGCAAAAAAGCTCAAATTACACAATAGTAAGTTCAATCATAAAACCAGATGATGGAAGTCCTGATATAAAAATTGATTGGAGAATTTATACAAAAAATCCTGAAAAACCATTAATCAGAGATTTAATAGTTGAGGGTTTAAGTTTAGCAAGAACTCAAAAAGAGGAATTTGCCTCAATATTGAGTTCTAACAACAACGATTTAAATTTTTTGATTAATAAACTTGAGGAATTTCTTAAAAATTAAAATTACTTAATGGTGGGCCCGCCAGGACTCGAACCTGGGACCAATACATTATGAGTGTACTGCTCTAACCAACTGAGCTACAGGCCCATTCATATTCTCTTATATCACAAAAAATTATTTTTCTAGGAAACTTTTTAGTTGTTTAGATCTACTAGGGTGTTTTAGTTTTCTTAGGGCTTTAGCTTCAATCTGTCTTATTCTCTCTCTAGTTACTGAGAACTGTAGACCCACCTCTTCAAGAGTGTGATCAGTATTCATTCCGATTCCAAATCGCATTCTTAATACTCTTTCTTCTCTTGGTGTTAATGAAGCCAAAATTTTAGTTGTTGATTCACTTAAATTTGATTGTATTGCAGTGTCTAAAGGTTGAAGAGCATTTTTATCTTCTATAAAATCTCCAAGACTGCTATCCTCTTCGTCTCCCACTGGGGTTTCTAGAGAGACTGGCTCTTTTGCTATCTTTAATACTTTTCTGACTTTTTCTAAAGGCATCGCTAATTTTTTTGCTAATTCTTCTGGAGTAGGTTCTCTACCGAATTCACTCATTATCTGTCTTTGAGTTCGAACAATTTTATTTATAGTTTCAATCATATGCACAGGGATTCTAATTGTTCTTGCTTGGTCAGCTATAGATCTTGTGATTGCTTGTCTTATCCACCATGTAGCATATGTTGAAAATTTATAGCCCCTTCTATATTCAAATTTGTCCACGGCTTTCATTAACCCTATATTTCCTTCTTGGATAAGATCTAAAAATTGCAAACCTCTGTTAGTATATTTTTTTGCTATAGAGATAACTAATCTCAAATTGGCTTCTACCATCTCTTTTTTAGCAATTCTTGACTCCCTCTCTCCTTTTTGTATCCTGCTAACTAATTTTTTAAATTCTCCAACTGATAAACCTATTTTTTTACTAAACTCTACTAACCTTTCTTTTATTTCAGTAAAATCTTTTTTATATTTTTTGAAAAAAGCCTTCCACAATGGATTTTCTTTTAAAAATGACTCAAATTTTGGATTAATTTCATTTCCTAAATAATATTTTAAAAATTCTTCACGAGAAATTTTATTATCCATAGCTAATCTTAGAAGAACTCCCTCTAAAGAAACTATTTTTTTATTTTCTTTGTAATGAGACTGAACTAGCTCCTCAACGACATGTGGGGCTAATTGCAAATTCTTAAAGTTATCGACTAATATTTCTTGAATTTTTTTAAAATTTTTATTTTTTGATACTGATAATTCTTTTGAATTCAATAAACATTCTAACTTTTCTACTTGGTATTTTTTTAATTTTGAATAATTTTTATTTAAGGATTCTAAAATTTTAATAATTTTAGGTTTTATTTCTTCTTCCATTTTAGCAAGAGAAACATTAAATTCATCTTCTTCTGTCTGAGAATTTTCTTCATCTTTTTTATCTTCATCCCCTTTAATTTTTTCATCTTTAGTTTTAGTTTTTTTTACTTTAATATCACCTTCTTCTTCCGATGACTCAAAATCTTCATAAGTAGAGTCAATGTCGATTATGTCCCTTACTAAAAGTTGATTATTTTCAATTTGATCTTTCCATTCGAATATTTTCTTTCCAACAATAGGACTTTGTGTAAGCGCATTAATCATTACATCTTTCCCTGCTTCAATTCTTTTTGCGATCGCTATTTCACCCTCTCGAGAAAGCAATTCCACACCGCCCATTTCTCGTAGATACATTCTAATAGGATCATCGCTTTTATCAGAACTTTTTTCCTCGGAAGTGGTAGTGGTTTCCTTTTTTTTATTCGATTGGAATTGGGATTTTTTTTCTACTAAAGTTATTTTTTCATCAGCAAGAATTATGAAAGCTTTTTCGACGTTTTCGTTAGTACCATTTCTTTTTCCTAAAGATTTACCAAGTTCTTCATAGGTTATGAATCCTCTGTGTTTGCCTTTATCAAAGAGTCTCTCAAAAGATTTAGTAATTAGTTTTTCAGCCATAAAAGAAAAGTAGATTATATATAATAGTAAACTTGAAAAAATCTATACTCTTATTATTCCCTATTTAATTGACTTTTAAGCCTCATCAATTCTGAGTATGAGTTTTCATCTAAATTATTTATTAATTTTTTTTCCAAAGATTCTATTTTTTTTAAATTATTTTGTTCCCTCAGATCTAAAACTAACTCATCAAATAACTCAAGTATTTGTTGATCGTTTTTGTCTTTAGTAATTAATTGAATATTCGAGTTTTCTCGTATTTCTTCAATAAGTGTTTTGTAGTCATTATTAATTTTTGTATTCATTTTAATTTTATCATCGCCAGCGCTAATTGACAAAATTATATCGTTTTTTAAATTTTCATTTTTTTCAGATAAAAAATTCAAACTATTTAGATCTTTTATTTTTTTGAATATCATTTCTGAATAATTCAAAATTAAAAACAAAATTGAAAATTCTATTATTTGTATTTTTGAAAGATTTTCTTTTTTTTGATGAATAATTTGAGTTTCCTTCAAAATTTTTAAATTTTTCTTTTTTCTTGATTGGTAATATTTGTAATTTTGGCTTGAGGTTTGAATAGGCGTTAGTTTATTTAGTTTTTCAAGAAAACTTTCTAGAACGTATTTTTTTAATGTTTCATCCTTTATAGAATAAGATAATTTTTTAATTTCTTTCTCAAATTTTGAAATTTCATAAGGATTATTTTGATCTATTTTTTTCAAGTGGTAGTTCCAAATAAAAGATTGAATAATTTCTTTTTTTTTCAGAAGATTTAATAAACTTTCCTTGCCATATTCTTTAATATAATCGTCTGGGTCTTTGTCTTCCGGCATTACCGAAAAATAAACTTTACTATTTTCACTTATTAATGGGAATAATCTCTCTGCAATTCTTATTGCAGCTTTCTGTCCGCTCTCGTCTCCATCTAAACAAATTATTGGATTAGAAAAAAATTTCCAGACCAAATTAATTTGTCTTTCTGTAAAAGCAGTACCAGAATTTGAAATTACATTTTTAATACCCGAAGCATAAACGCTAACGGCATCCATGTAGCCTTCAACGATTAAAACTTCATCTTTCTCAGATCTCAAAAACTTTGCTTTATCTAGGTTAAAAATCATACTTCCTTTTTTATAAAACTCTGTCTCTGGAGAATTAATATACTTAGCAAATTTACCATCTACTATTATTCTGCCGCCAAAAGCGATCGTGTCACCAGAAATATTATTTACTGGAAAAATTATTCTTGAGTTAAATCGGTCAACAAATTTACCTGTTTTATCACTTTTATAATAAAGTCCTGTTAAATTTATTTCTTCCTCTGAATATTTTTTTGATAATTTTTCATAAAAGTTGTTTTTCCAAGGAACGAACCCTAAGCGAAATTCTTCGATTGCTTTTTTATTTAATCCCCTTTTATAAAGATAATTTAGCGCCTCTTTATTATTTTCATTATACAGCTGCTGATTAAAATTATCTTTGTATTCTTGAAATATTTTTTTATATGTATTGAACCTTAAATCTTTTTTTTCATCAAAGTTGGTAAATCTATAAGGCTGCATACCAGCCTCAGCAGCTAAAGTTTTTACTGCCTCTCCGAAACCAACTGATTGTGTTTTCATTAGAAAATCAAAAATATTACCGTGCTCACCAGTGCTAAAACAATGATAAAATTCTTTTTCATCATTTACAGTAAAAGAAGGTGTTTTTTCATTTTTAAAAGGCGATAAACCGATAAATTCTTTTCCTCTTTTTTTAAGTTGAACAGTTTTTCCAACTATTTGGGATACTTTTAATCTTAATTTTATTTCATCCAAGTATTCTTTAGGATATTTCATTTTTAATTCAAAATTTCTTTCAGGATCACACTTACTTTTGAAAAATCTAAAGAGTCTGCATATTTAGATTTCAAAACTCCCATAATTTTTCCAATATCCTTCATTGATGAGGCGCCGACTGACTTGATTGTTTCTTGACAAATTTTTTTTGTTTCGTCTTCACTTAATTGTTTTGGCAAAAAAATGTTAATAACGTCTATTTCTTTTTTTTCATTTTCAAGAAGCTCTTTCCGACCAGCTTTCTCATAAACTTCGCTTGACTCGTTTCTCTGCTTTATCATTTTTTTTAGAAGTGAAATAATTTCACTATCCTTTATTTCTTTTTGGCCTTTGGACCTTCCAGCGATTTCAGCATCTTTAATAGCCGAAACAATTAGTCTTAATGTTGGATAAATATTTTTATCTTTGGCTTTTAAAGCTTGGTTTAGCTTATCTTCTATTTGTTTTCTTAGAGACATAATTAAGATTTTTATTTTAATCACAATTTTAATACAAAATAAAAAGAACTTTGTTGACGATTTTGTTTCTATTTCATATGTTGCGCAAAATCATGTTTATAAGTTTTTTACTTTAACTCATGAGTTGTATTTGAAGAAAGTTAGTCAAAATATAAACTCCAAAAAAAATCTTAAAAAGATCGATTCCACTGCTATTTTAGTTCTTCAAAACGGTAAATTTTTTAAAGGTGTAGGTTTAGGTTACAAAGGTACTGCAACTGGCGAAGTATGTTTTAATACTTCTATTACTGGTTACCAAGAAATTATATCCGACCCTTCCTACGCTGATCAGATTATAAATTTTACCTTTCCGCACGTTGGAAATGTTGGAACAAATAAAGAAGATCACGAGTCAGATAAGATTTGGACTAAAGGAGTAATAATAAATACGGAGATAACTAATCCATCAAATTACAGATCTTTAAAACATTTAGATCAATGGTTAAAAAAGAATAAGATTGTTGGGATAACTGGAATTGATACTAGAAATTTAACAAATTTAATTAGAGATAAAGGTGCCCCTAAGGGGACAATATCTTTTTATAACAAAAATAAATTAAATATAAAAAAACTAATTAAGATAACTAATAAATGGAGTGGCCTTAAAAACCTAGATTTAGCAAAAATGGTTACTACAAAGAAAAATTATTTGTGGCAAGATTATAAAACATGGAAAAAGGAAAATGGATATTTAAAAAATAAAAAAAAAATATTGCATGTTGTAGCCATAGATTATGGAATTAAGAAAAATATTTTAAGATATTTTTCAGATTTTAATTGTAAAGTTACAATCGTACCATGCAAAACAGCTGCAAAAAATATTCTAAAACTCAAACCTAATGGAATATTTTTATCAAATGGACCCGGAGATCCTGCGGCGACAGGGAAATATGCAATACCGACAATCCAAGAATTAATCAAAAAAAAGTTACCATTATTTGGAATCTGTTTGGGCCATCAAATCCTAGCTTTAGCACTCGGTGCTAAGACAGAAAAAATGAAATTAGGGCATAGAGGAGCTAACCATCCTGTTAAAAATTTGATTGAGGGTAATGTTGAAATCACAAGTCAGAATCATGGATTTGAAGTAGTAAAAAAAGGAATGCCTAAAAATATAAGAGTTACTCACCAGTCTTTGTTTGACAACAGCATTGAGGGTATCGAGTTGAAAAATAAACCCGTTTTCTCAGTTCAATATCATCCGGAGTCCAACCCTGGTCCTCAGGATAGCGTTTATTTATTTGATAAATTTGTGAAGAGTATGAAAAAAAATGCCAAAAAGAAAAGATATTAAAAAAATTTTAGTTGTTGGTGCAGGGCCAATAATTATTGGGCAAGCTTGCGAGTTTGATTATTCAGGCACTCAAGCTTGTAAAGCTTTAAAAGATGAAGGATTCAAAGTAATTCTAATAAATTCAAACCCAGCAACAATTATGACGGATCCAAATGTTGCTGATAAAACTTATATTGAACCTATAACAATAGAAGTTCTTGAAAAAATTCTTATTAAAGAAAAACCTGATGCGATCTTGCCAACCATGGGTGGTCAAACTGCTTTAAATTTAGCAATGGAGGCAGAAAAAAAAGGTATTCTTAAAAAATACAAAATTGAACTTATAGGCGCTAATTCAAAAGCTATATCTAATGCTGAAGATAGAAAAAAGTTCAGAAAAAATATGATAGAGATTGGTTTAGATCTTCCCAAATCAAAAATAGTAAACAATTTTAAACAATCTTCAAAAGTATTAAAACAAATCGGATTACCAGCCATTATAAGACCGGCTTTTACTCTTGGGGGTTTAGGAGGTGGTATCGCTAAAAATAAAAAAGATTTTTATAAGATAATAAAAAATGGGCTTCACGAGTCACCTGTAAATCAAGTCTTAGTTGAAGAGTGTTTAGAAGGTTGGAAAGAATTTGAGATGGAGGTTGTCAGGGATAAAAATGACAATTGCATAATCATTTGCTCAATAGAAAATTTAGATCCTATGGGTATTCATACTGGGGACTCAGTAACTATCGCTCCAGCACTAACTTTGACCGACAAAGAGTATCAAGTAATGAGAAATGCCTCTATAGCTTGCCTGAGAAAAATTGGTGTGGAAACAGGAGGGTCAAATGTTCAATTCGCAATAAATCCAAAAAATGGAAGAATGGTAATCATTGAGATGAACCCTAGGGTTTCAAGATCATCAGCGCTAGCTTCTAAGGCCACAGGGTTTCCAATAGCAAAGGTAGCAGCAAAGTTAGCTGTTGGTTACACTTTAGACGAATTAAAAAATGAAATTACGAAGGTTACACCTGCATCTTTTGAGCCCACAATAGACTACGTGGTCACTAAAATCCCAAGATTTACTTTTGAAAAATTCTCCTCCTCAGCTGCAGTTTTAGGAACATCAATGAAATCGGTGGGGGAAGCAATGGCTATAGGAAGAAATTTTAAAGAGTCTTTTCAAAAAGCTTTGGTATCTTTAGAGACAGGTTTTTCAGGTTTAGACCAAATATTTAATTTAAATACGAAACAAATTAGACAAAAACTTAAAGAAAATATTCCAAATAAGATTTTACTTATTGGAGAGGCTATAAGAAAAAAAATTAATTTAAAGGATATAAATAAACTATCGAAAATTGACCCTTGGTTTTTAAATCAAATAAAAGAAATTATAAATAATGAGTTAAAAATAAAAAAAAAAGGTCTTCCTAAAAATTTTAATGAATTTAATTATATAAAGTCGATAGGGTTCTCTGACAAAAAATTATCTGAGCTTACCAATACTTCAGAGTCTTTTATTAGAAAGAAAAGAACTGCTTTGAATGTTTTACCCGTTTATAAAAAGGTCGATACTTGTGCTGCAGAATTTAAGTCTTTCACTCCGTATATGTATTCTACTTATCAAAGAAATTTCTCTTATAATTCAGAATGTGAAGCCGACCCGTCTAGTAAAAATAAAATTATAATACTTGGAGGAGGCCCTAATAGAATAGGTCAAGGAATAGAATTTGATTATTGCTGTTGCCAAGCTAGTTTTGCTCTTAAAGAAGCTAAATATGAAACAATCATGGTTAATTGTAATCCTGAAACCGTGTCAACAGATTACGATACAAGTGACAGACTTTATTTTGAACCTTTAATAGATGAATATGTTTTCAATATAATAAAGAGAGAAAAATCAAAAGGTAATGTAAAAGGTGTCATTACTCAATTTGGAGGACAAACTCCAATTAAACTGGCAAAATTTTTATATGAAAATAAGCTTCCAATTTTAGGTACTCAATATTCATCAATCGATCTTGCAGAAGACAGAGATAGATTTAGGAGTCTTTTAAATAAACTTAATTTAAAACAAGCTGAAAGCGGTATCGCTAGAACTTTTCCTCAAGCAATAAAAATTGCTGATAAAATTGGTTTGCCTCTAATGGTAAGGCCATCTTACGTTTTAGGTGGAAGAGCAATGGAAATTGTTCATGAAAAAAGGCAACTCAAAGACTTTGTAAGAGAAGCATTTAAAGTTGCTGAAAAAAATCCGATTTTGATTGATAAGTTTATTGATAATGCAATAGAGGTTGATGTTGACGCAATATCGGATGGTAAAAATGTTTTCGTAGCTGGTATTATGCAACACATTGAAGAGGCAGGAATACACTCAGGTGACTCAGCATGTAGTTTACCTCCGGTATCAATAAAACCTTTTTTAATTAAAGAAATTGAAAATCAAACAAAAAAATTAGCCTTAGCTCTGAAAGTAAAAGGTCTCATGAATGTTCAATATGCAATTAAAAAAGATCAGATTTATGTGATAGAAGTTAATCCAAGAGCTAGTAGAACCGTTCCATTTGTTTCAAAGGCGAAAAATTTACCTCTTGCTAAAATAGCCTCTAGAGTGATGGCAGGAGAAAAATTATCAAATTTCAATTTAAAAACTAAAACAAAAGATATGTTTGCAGTAAAAGAGGCGGTCTTTCCATTTAACAAATTTCCAAACAGCGATCTTTTACTTGGGCCGGAAATGAAATCAACAGGTGAAGTTATGGGTTTTGATAAAAATTTTGGGATGGCTTTTGCTAAAAGTCAGATTGCAGCCTCAAACTCTCTTCCTAAAAAAGGCTTAGCTTTTATTTCTTTGAAAAATAGTCATAAAGAAGAGGGGGTGCAATTAGCAAAACAATTAATCAAATTAAATTTCACACTTTGTGGAACCGGAGGTACTGCCGATTATATTAGCAAACATGGGATTAAGTGCAAAAAAATTAATAAAGTAAATCAGGGATCTCCTCATATTGTTGACATTCTAAATACTAAAAAAATAGCATTAGTAATTAATACAGGTGGCGGAAATAGTGAAGCTCAGTTGAGCGATGCGGTAGCTTTAAGAAGGGCTACGTTAGTTAACAAAGTTCCATATTGCACGAATATGTCAACAGCAAAAGTTTGTTTGGAAGGTATTAAATCTCTTAAATTGAAAGATATCAGCGTTACTTCTTTACAAGATCTTTAACTTTTAACTTTCCAATCAGTTTCAAATGTAACATAATTTATTTGAATACATCTTCTCTCTTTTTTAATTTCTTTTTTTTCCATTCCATGCCAAGTGTTTGGTCCGCTGGTAAAGAAGTATCCATAATTATGTTTATAAGGAACTGTTTTAACTTTGTTCAATTTTGCATCATAAAAATCAGTTCCTAAATTTTCTGACTCATTATGTAAATTAACAAAAACTATTGATGACATTAATTTTTCTTCAATATCGCAGTGAGGCTTTAACCAAAAACCTTCTCTATCACAAATTACCTCTAGCCTTACATAAGAATTACTCAAATCTTTTCCAATTAATGATCCAATCTTTTTATAAACATCAGGTGATCTTAATTCTTCTATAAATTTTGTTAAATTTGGAAATTGATTAGAGTTTTCTTTAGTAACATAACATCTAATTTTTTTTGCTTTACCACCATCTTTAATTCCTGCTCGAAAGGCTCCCTCCCCTCCATCAAGAGCTCTTGTTCCATCATAATTTAAATTTTGTTTTCTGGGATCAGCTATCTCTGCACTACAGATCTCATCAATAGCATTTTGAGTCAGCGGCTGGTTGATTTCAAAATGTTTAAAAGGATCACTAAATAGTTTAGTTCTTTTTTCTAATGATTTAAATAATTCCATGTTTTTTCATTTTTGCTTTTACAATTGGAGCAATTCTATTTACCTCATTTAAACTATTGTAACTCCAACTTTCAACCCTATCTTCTAATTCTCTTGTTATACCTAAATCTTTCAATTGTGAATAAAATTTTTTAAATCTTCCAGTTGGCTTAAAAGACTTCATCATGGCAATATAAACAGGTTTTCCAGTCATCGCAGCCTCTGAAATCATTGACGTGGAGTCGCACGTTACAACTATATAGTTTGAGATTGCCAGTGCAGAAAGATAAGCTTTTTTATCAATATTTTTTACAACATGATGATTAATGCTAAAGGTATTAAATGCTATTTTTAAAATATTTTCAGGTGTTCTGTAGGAAGGAATTATAATAATTTTAAATTTATCTGGAGTAAATAATGTTTTAACTTTGTTAAAAAGTTCATGAATTTGTTTTTCTGAATAATTATAATATTTGTTTGGTCCTCCAATAATAAATGCTACTAATTCTTTTCTTTTATCTTTTTCAATTCCTAAATACTTTAAATTATCGTTAATTTCTTTTTTTGTAATGTAGTGAATAGCGCCCGTTGTGTTAATTATATTTTCACCTCTCAAACGATCATGCTCAGGACTCACTATAAGGTCAAAGTGTTCAAAAGAAACTTTAGGATCTTGTATGTGAATATTGAAAATTTGATTACCTAATCTTTTTTTTAAAGCTATTGATGGTATTACACTTTTTCTTCCACAAGATATAATGATTTTACAATCACATACGAATTTATTTTTTACCAAATTTTCTGATATTGGGCTTATTTTAGGAGGAATTAAATTCCAAAAAGATTTTAATTCAATTTTTTGGTGTTTATAACTTAGGCCTAAAGCTTTAGCTAATCCCTCTACTTGACTTACCATGCCGTGCATACCTTGCGTTAAAAGAAGTGCTTTTAATTCTAACATTAGTTACTATATACCTTTACATAATGAATAATAAATCAACAAAACATACAAAAGTGTTAATTCTTGGATCAGGTCCTGCCGGCTATACAGCTGCTATTTATGCGGCTAGAGCTATGCTTAAACCAATACTTGTTCATGGTTCTCAACCCGGAGGACAATTAACTACCACTACAGATGTTGAAAATTATCCTGGATACTCAAAAGTGATTCAGGGGCCATGGCTAATGGATGAAATGAAAGGTCAGGCTGAAGCAGTGGGCACAGAGATGATACAAGATCATATAAGTAAAGTTGACTTAACTAAAAAACCTTTTACAGCAACAGGTGATAGTGGTCAGGTTTACACTGCAGATAGTTTTATAATTTCAACAGGAGCACAAGCAAGATGGTTAAATTTAAAATCTGAACAAGAATTCAGAGGATTTGGAGTTTCAGCATGTGCTACTTGTGACGGGTTTTTCTTTAAAGAAAAAGAAGTGGCTGTAGTTGGCGGGGGAAATGCCGCCGTTGAAGAAGCAATGTTTCTAACTAAATTTGCTTCAAAGGTTTATTTAATACATAGGAGAAACGAACTTAGAGCAGAAAAAATGCTTCAAGCAAAATTAAAATCTAATAAGAAAATAGAAATTATTTGGGATACTGTAGTTGAGGATGTTATTGGCACTAAAGAGCCGAAAACTGTTAATGCATTAAAAATTAAAAATGTGAAAGATAATAAAGTTAAAGAGCTTAAAGTTGATGGTTTATTTATTGCCATAGGTCATGATCCAGCAACATCTTTGTTTAAAGATCAACTTAATATGGACAAAGAAGGGTATTTAATTACAAAACCTGACTCTACTGAAACAAATATTCCAGGAGTTTTTGCTGCAGGAGATGTAAAGGATAAAATTTTTAGACAAGCTGTTACCGCTGCTGGGATGGGTTGTATGTCAGCACTTGAAGCTGAAAAATATCTATCTGAGTCTAATTAAGGCTATCACAAAAATTTTTAATTCTTTGCATTGCTTTTTTCAAATTTTCCATTGAAGTAGCGTAAGATATCCTAAAGTAACCGTCTAAACCAAAGGCAGAACCTTGAACCACAGCTACCTCAGCTTCTTCTAACAGTTTCTCTACAAAATCTTTATCAGTTTTCAGTTTTGTTTTCCTATTTAGTAGCTTTTTACAGTTTGGAAAAACATAAAAAGCTCCTTCAGGGCTTAAGCAGCTTATACCTTTTATATTATTTAAACTATCTACAACAAAATTTCTTCTTTCCTTAAAAGAATTTGATCTTTCTGAAATAAAGTCTTGTGTACCGTTCAAAGCTTCTACTGCAGCTGCCTGACTTATAGATGTAGGATTGCTAGTTGATTGAGATTGAATTTTAGCCATCGCTTTAATTATTTCTTTTGGGCCGGCTGCATAACCAATTCTCCAACCAGTCATCGAGTAAGATTTGCTCACTCCGTTCATAGTCAAAGTTCTACTTTTTAATTTATCAATTTGCGCAATTGTAAAAAATTTAAAACCTTCATAAGTAATATGCTCGTAAATATCATCGCTTAAAATATATAAATTTTTGTATTTTATTAAAATCTTCGATAATGCTATAATCTCTTCTTTTGTATAACCAGAGCCAGTAGGGTTAGACGGAGAGTTTATAATTATCCACTTAGTTTTCTTTGAAACTGCTTTTGTTAATTTTTCAGGTGTTAATTTAAAATTATTTTTTTCATCACATTTTATTATTTTGGGCTTTCCCCCAGCTAACAAGACAATGTCGGGATAAGAAACCCAATAAGGAGCTGGAATAATTACCTCATCACCTTTATTTATAGTTGCCATAAAAGCATTATATAAAACTTGCTTTCCACCAGTTCCAACAGAAATTTGATCAAGCTCGTATGATAAATGATTTTCTCTAGAAAATTTTGCTTGGATAGCTTTTTTTAGAGCTGGGGTTCCATCCACTGCAGTATATTTTGTATCCCCTTTTCTTATCGCCTCTATTGCCGCTTCTTTAATATTGTCTGGAGTATCAAAATCGGGCTCTCCAGCCCCTAAACCGATAACATCCTTTCCAGCAGCTCTCATTTCCCTAGCTTTTGAGGTAACTGCTATTGTAGGCGACGGTTTTATACGTTTTAAACTATTGGAAACTATGCTCATTGAAATTTATAATATAATTATTTTATTATTAACACAAAATGCAAAATACTTATCAAGAAAAATTAGCTGATCTAGAAGTTAATAACTCAAAAAAAATTAAGAAGTTAGAGGGAGGTATTAATTTTAAAATCAAGAGTGACTTTCAACCTAGCGGTGACCAGCCAGAGGCTATTAAGCAAATATTAAAAAACTTGAAAGATAATAAACAAGAACAAGTGCTTTTAGGGGTTACAGGATCGGGTAAAACGTTTACAATGGCGAAAGTTATCGAAAAAGCTAATAGGCCGGCTCTAATTCTAGCACCAAACAAAACTTTAGCGGCCCAATTGTACGGAGAGTTTAAAAGTTTTTTTCCTGATAATGCTGTTGAATATTTTGTATCTTATTACGATTACTACACTCCAGAAGCATACGTTCCTAGATCTGATACTTATATAGAAAAAGAGGCTTCAATAAATGAACAAATTGATCGTATGAGACACTCAGCGACAAGATCTTTGCTAGAAAGAGATGATGTAATTATTGTTGCGAGTGTGTCATGTATTTATGGTTTAGGTTCTGTAGAGGCGTACTCAAAAATGACTATTACTTTAAAGAAAAACTATGAATACGAGCGAGATGATTTAATTAGAGCATTTATAAACTTACAGTATAAAAGAAACGATCAAAATTTTTTTAGAGGGACATTTAGGGTAAGAGGAGAAAATTTAGAGATTTTTCCATCACACTTGGAAGATAGGGCATGGAGAATAAGCTTTAATTTAAATAAATTAGAAAAAATTGAAGAATTTGACCCACTTACTGGAGATAAGACAAATGATTACTCAATTATAAAAATTTACGCTAATAGCCATTACATAACTCCTAAGCCTACTATCGAGCAAGCAATCAGACAAATAAAATCTGAGTTAGCTGAGACTTTAAAAAAACATAGAGAAAATAATAAACTTTTAGAGGAACAAAGATTAAGAGAACGAACTAAATTTGATCTTGAAATGATTGAAGCTACCGGAACTTGTGCAGGAATAGAAAATTATTCAAGATTTTTATCAGGAAGAAAAGCTGGTGAACCACCTCCTACTCTGTTTGAGTATTTTCCAGATAATGCAATTATATTTGTAGACGAAAGTCACGTAACAGTCCCTCAATTAAATGGAATGTATAAAGGTGACCGTACAAGGAAAAGTACGTTAGCCGAGTATGGGTTTAGACTTCCATCATGTATGGATAATAGACCTTTAAAATTCGAAGAGTGGGATTTAATGAGAACACAAACTGTTTTTGTCTCTGCTACTCCAGGACCTTGGGAGCTAAAACAAACAAGTAATAAATATATTGATCAAATCATTAGACCAACAGGTTTAATAGACCCACCAGTTGAAATAAGGCCAGCTAAAACTCAAGTAGATGATCTTATGCACGAAGCAAAAGAGATTGTAAAAAAAGGATATAGAGTTCTTGCTACTACGCTGACAAAAAAAATGGCTGAAGATCTTACTGAGTACCTCCACGAAAATGGTCTTAAAATAAGATATATGCACTCTGACATTGATACTCTTGAAAGAATTGAGATCATGAGAGATTTGAGAATGGGAGTGTTTGATATTCTTGTAGGAATTAATTTGTTGAGAGAAGGATTAGATATTCCCGAATGTGCTTTGGTAGCAATTTTAGATGCTGATAAAGAGGGATTTTTAAGATCTGAAACTTCTTTAATTCAAACAATTGGAAGAGCAGCGCGAAATGTTGATGGTAAAGTAATTTTATATGCTGATAAAGTCACGAAGAGTATTGAAAAAGCCATTAAGGAAACAGAAAGGAGAAGAGATAAACAATTAGAATATAACAAGAAAAATGGAATAACTGCTCAGTCAGTTAAAAAAGAGATAAGTGATATCTTAGAGTCCGTTTACGAAAAAGATTACGTAAAAATTAGTGAGGGCTCAAATGTAGGCGGAAACTTAAAAAAACATCTGAAAGCTTTGAATAGAAAAATGAAAGAAGCTGCATCTAATTTAGAATTCGAAGAGGCAGCTAAACTAAGAGACGAAATGAGAAAATTAGAGGCGAGTGAACTTGAAATTACTTTAAATCCGAAAATTTCCCAATATAATTTAAAAAGTAAGGTATACCCAAAAGGTAGATCAACTATGGGTATGCCGGGCACTAAACCAAGAAAAGCGATAAAAAAATGGAAGCCAAAAAAATAATAATCACTGGTGCAGCAACAAGAATAGGGTCTGCAATCGCAAAGAGTTTAGTTAACTTTCAAACAAAAATAGGTATTCACTATAATAAATCTAAAAGTAGCGCCTTAAAATTAAAAAAAGAATTAGAGGAACTTGGGGCTGAAGCATATTTGTTCAAAGCTGATTTAAATAATTTAAAACAAACACAAATTTTAATAAAAAAAGCCCATAAAACTATGAAAGGATTAGATTGTTTAATTAATAATGCTTCTATTTTTGAAAATGATAATCTTGAGAATTTTTCCGAAAAATCATTTTTAAAACATATAAATATAAATTTAAAAGCACCAGCAATCTTAACACAAAGTTTTAAAAAGCTAGTTAAAAATAAAGAAGGATGTATCATTAATATAATTGATCAAAGAGTTGAAAAATTAACTCCTTTTTTTTTCTCATACACTTTAAGTAAATCTTCATTGGCCACTTTCACAAAAACATCAGCTATGAAATTAGCGCCTAATATAAGAGTGAATGGTATCTCACCTGGGCCAACTTTAAAAAACAAAAGACAATCCGAAGCCCATTTCAAAAAACAATGGAAATCTACACCCTTAAGGAAAAAAGTAGACCTAGATAACATATGTAACGGGGTAAGGTTTTTTATTGAAAATAAAAGTATAACAGGAGAAATAATAAATATCGATAGCGGACAAAGACTTGCTTGGCAAACACCAGATATTATTAATACAAAAGAATGAAAATAATTAAATTCAAAAAGAAAGAAAAATTTAAATATAAAAGAAAAGTAATTATAAAAGATTTAATTTTAAATATTTCGATAGGGATACATAATTTTGAAAAAAAAAAGAAGCAAAGAGTAAAATTTAATATTGAAATTTTAACTAATCCATATGTACTTCCTAATAGTAAAGATTTAAATTCAATACTCAATTATGAAGAAATAGTCGATAAAATTGAAAAAATTTCATATTTAAGACATCACGAACTACTCGAAGATCTAGCAGAAAATATTTTTAATATGATATTTAAAAATAAACTTGTTAAAAAGATAAATCTTAAGATAGAGAAGTTAGATATCTTGAAAAAAACTAAATCTGTTGGTATCGAAGTATCAAAATCAAAAGTATGATGAATAGTTTAGAATTGGGAAAAAAAGTAATTAAGGAAAAAATACCGCTAATACCAAATAACCCTGGTGTTTATAAAATGATTAGTTCCACTGGTGAAATCCTTTATATTGGGAAAGCTAAAAACATACCAAATAGACTTAAAAGTTATGTCACTGAGTCAAACCTTCCAATTAGAACCGAGAGAATGCTCTCACTCACACATAACCTTGAAACTACTACCACAAGTAATGAGAGCGAGGCTCTTCTATTAGAAGCAAATTTAATAAAAAAACATAAACCTCGTTACAACATTCTTTTGCGTGATGACAAATCTTTTCCTTATATTTATATTGGTAATAAAGATAAGTGGCCACAACTTACAAAATTAAGAGGGAAAAAATCAAAAACTGGATACTATTTTGGTCCTTTTGCATCAATTGGATCTGCTAATTGGACAATAAAAATTTTACAAAAAATTTTTCTTTTACGTGTTTGTGATGACACTGTTTTTAAAAATAGAGAAAGGCCGTGTATCCTTTACCAAATTAAAAGATGCTCAGCTCCGTGTGTTGGACATATAAATGAAAAAGATTACGATTCCACAGTAGCCGACGCTATTGATTTTATTTCAGGTAAATCTAGAAGAATTCAGAAAAATTTATCCAAAGAAATGGAAAAAGCTAGTAAAGAATTGGATTATGAGAAAGCAGCTATAGCTAGAGATAGAATAAAAGCATTAACTCAAATACAAACTTCTCAAAAAATAAATCAAACAAACTTAACAGAAGCTGATGTTATTAGTATTTATAAAGAGACTGGAAAAACATGTGTGCAAGTGTTTTTTTTCAGGTCAAAACAAAACTGGGGTAATCAGGCTTTCTATCCAAAGCATGATCCAGATGACAGTGTTGAAGATATATTAAGTTCTTTTATATCGCAATTTTATGAAAATAAAACTATTCCTAGGCTGATATTAACTAACTGTGAGGTCAAAGACAAAAAACTTATTGAAAAAACTTTTTCTGAGAAGGATAAAAAAGATATTATTATTAAGTTAGCAAAAGGTAAAAATGAGTTAAGTATCTCTAATCTTGCGGAGAAAAACGCCAAACAAGCTTTGAAACAAAAACTCGTTCAATCAGATACTAACAATAATCTTATCGAAGAGTTAGCATCTAAGTTTAATATTAATAACAATATAGAATTGATAGAAGTTTACGATAATAGCCACATTCAGGGAACGGACTCTATCGGATCATTAATTTGTTTCAGTAATGAGGGTTTTGTTAAGAAAAGATACAGGAAATTCAATATTAAAGATGAAAAAGTAAAAAATGATGATTATGGGATGATGAAAGAAGTTTTATTTAGAAGATTTTCTAAAGCTATTAAGGAAAAATCTGGTTCACTGTCATTGCCAGATTTAATAATGATAGACGGTGGAAAAGGACAATATTCAGTTTCTAGAGAAGTTCTTAATGAATTAGGATTGCACGATTTACCAATTTTGGCCATAGCAAAAGGTAAAAGAAGAAATGCTGGAGAGGAAAAAATCTATTATAAAAGTAAAGAATATATTTTAGAAAGAAATGATCCATTATTATTTTTTATTCAAAGACTTAGAGATGAGGCTCATAGATTTGCGATAAGTACCCACAGAGCTAAAAGAAAGCAAAATCTTAGCAAATCTTTGTTAGATCAAATCCAAGGGATTGGAAAACAAAGGAAAAGAGCTTTATTAAATCATTTTGGGTCTGCGCGCGCTGTTGAGTCTGCAAGCTTCGACGATTTAAAATCAGTCGAAGGAATAGAAGACAATATAGCAAAGAAAATATATGATTATTTCCACGAATAAATGAAATTAAAGATACCAAATATACTCACTATCGGTAGAATAATAATTGTTCCAGTTTTTGTTGTTACTTTTTTTATTCCAGGTTTTTTTGGAGATTTAATACCTTTCTTTTTATTTGTTCTTGCAAGTTTTACTGACTATTTGGATGGCTTATTAGCGAGATTTTTTAAAGAAGAGTCAAAGTTGGGAGAATTATTAGATCCAATTGCAGATAAAATTTTGGTAGCAGCAGCACTGATCTTACTAGTGATGAATGAAACAATAAAAAACTATGAAGTTATCGCAGCTGTAATTATTTTGACTAGAGAAATTTTGGTATCTGGGCTTAGAGAATTTTTAGCTAAAGGGAAAATTATAATGCAGGTGACAAGTTTATCTAAATTAAAAACTTTTATACAAATGACTTCAATTGCAATTTTGTTAACTGGGGATATTGGAAATAAGATTATTAACTTTCAAGACTATAATGCACAAACAGTTGGTATTATTCTTTTATGGTTGTCAGCTTTCTTGACTTTATATACCGGTTACGGTTATCTCTTAAAAGGTATCGACCACGCTATAAATGAAGATAGTAAGAGTTAAGCTGCAGAGTCTTTTCTTACTAGATTTTGATATGCATCGTTCAGATCAGAAATTACATTACAAACTTTAAATTTATACTCATTTATTTGTGAAACTGGTGTCACTTCTGCCGCAGTACCTGTCAAAAAACATCCAATGAACTCTTTCATCTCCTCAGGCCTTATTTTTCTCTCAATAATCTTAATTCCTTTTGACTTAGCAATTTTAATAACCTCACGTCTTGTAATACCATCTAAAAATGAGTCGGGAATTGGCGTGTGTAATTCATTAGACTTATTTTTAAAAAAAACGTTAGCGCCAGTAGCTTCAGCAATATATCCTTCATGATCAAGCATAAGAGAGTCGGTAAAACCGTTGGCCTCTGCCTCATGTTTTGAAAGTGTACATATCATATATAAACCTGCTGCTTTTGTATCCCATGGAATAGTATTTGGTGCAGGTCGTCTCCAACTAGAAATATTTAGCTTAATACCATTTAACTTTAATTTAGGGTCAAAATATGAACCCCACTCCCAAGTAGCTATTGCAACATGTATTTTGTTTTTTTGTGCTGATATTGCCATCATTTCGCTGCCTCTCCAAATTAAAGGTCTTACATATCCGTTTTTAACTTTCTGAATATTTACTATATTTTTGCAAGCTTCATTAATCTCTTTTTGACTGTAAGGAACTTCTATACCCATTCTTTTTGCAGAATAGAACAATCTCTCTGTGTGCTCCTCAAGTTTAAAAATTTCTCCGTCATAAACACGCTCACCTTCAAAAACACAACTCGCGTAGTGTAAACCGTGATTTAAAATATGGATGTTAGCATCTTTCCAATCAACGGTATTGCCGTTGAACCAGATTTTTCCCGATCTTTTATCGTAAGGTATGCTTTCCATTTCAAGTAAATATATAGATTTTTTTACTATAAAAAAGTATATTCCTTGAAAGGATAAGTCAATATAACTTACCATTATGAAAGATTTACTCTATTTAAAAGATGATCAAATTAAAGAGTTTATTCAGCTTCTATATTATGCTTACAGAGAAACTTCATCTGATCCAAGAGAAATTTTGTCCAAAAAATTTTTTGGTCCAGCACATTTAAGAGCATTGAATTTAATTGAGAGAAATCCTGGAATTAATTTAGGGGAATTAATTTTTAAACTCAAAGTCACAAAACAAAGCTTAAACAGGGTTTTGAGAGACCTTATTAAAACTAAAATGATAAAGCAGCTTCAAGATGAAAATGATACTAGAAAAAAAAATTTATTTCTAGATAGAGAGGGAAAGATATTCTTTGAAACAGTTTATAATTCTCAAAAAAAAAGAATATTTAATGCTTTAAAAAATTCCAGTTCAGACTCTGTCATAAAATTTAAAGACGTTTTAAAAAAGATAATCAATGGTAAATAAAAAAATACACATATTAATTGTAGATGATGATAATAGAATAAGGGATCTTTTAAAAGATTATCTTACTGAAAACAATTATGTTATATCAACCGCAGAAGACGCTGAGCAAGCCAAAATCAAGTTAGAATACTTTAAATTCGATATCATAATACTTGATGTAATGATGCCTGGAAAAAATGGTTACGAGCTAACTAAAGATATTAAAAAAGAGATGAATATACCGATTATTTTGCTTACTGCTAAAGGTGAGGTTGAGAGTAGAATTAAAGGATTAGAAATTGGAGCAGATGATTACATTGGAAAACCATTTGAGCCAAAAGAATTACTTTTAAGAATTAAGAATATAATCAAAAATAATTCTAAACTTGATTTAAACGCAAAACACTTAGTTGGTCCTGCAGAAGTGGATTTGAATAAAATGAAAATACATATCAATAACAAAATTAAAAAAATAAATAATTCCGAGAAAAAAATTCTAATAGAGATGCTATCAAATCCTGGCAGAACATTTTCAAGAGAAGAAATAGGAAAAATATCTGGAATTTCACAAGAGCGTTCAATAGATGTTATGGTCACGAGACTTAGACAAAAGTTGGAGTTAAATCCAAAAAATCCAAAATTTTTACAAACTATAAGAGGGTCAGGATATGTTCTCTGGATTGAATAAATTTAAAAAAAATATTTTACCTAAACGGCTTTTTTATAGAGCGCTTATTATTGTAGCTGCACCAACTATTATTTTACAAATTTTAATAACTATTGTCTTTTTTGATAGTATTTGGATCAAAACAAACAAAAATATTATTAGATCTCTTGTTGCACAATTAAAAACTGTGGAGGAAGTTTATCAAAATGATAAAAAAAATTTAGATTTTTTTACAGATAGTTATAAAAACAATTTTAATTTTGAAATAGGTATAAGTAAAAGTAATTTACCAAATTACTCAGGTGAGAGAAAATTTAGTCCAATGGATAGATCTTTGCGAAGAGAATTAAAATCATCTTTTGGTAATAACAATTATTGGTTCAGCACAACTAAATTTAAAAACGCTGTTGAAATTCAAATAAAGTCTGAAAACGAGGTAATTCAATTCCTGGTTCCCAAAGAAATGGTGTCTACATCCTCTATAAGATTATTCGTTCTATGGACAACTTTACCCTCGATAATTTTGATTATAGTAGCATTAATATTTCTGAAGAATCAAACGCGGCCACTAGTAAAATTAGCAAAAGCCGCGGAAAGATTTGGTAAGGGTGACTACGTAAATGATTTTAGACCATCAGGAGCGTTAGAGATAAGAAAAGCTGCATATGAATTTGATAGAATGATAAAACGAATAAACCGTCATTTAAATCAAAGATCTGAAATGTTATCAGGTATTAGTCACGACTTGCGTACACCTCTTACAAGGTTAAAATTACAACTCGCTATGATTAATCAGAAAGATTTATCTGATAAAATGTCCAAAGATATAGATGAGATGGAAAAAATGTTAAATGATTATTTGCAATTTGCAAAATCACAAGCTCAGGAAAAAACCTCAAATATAAATTTGAATGATTTATTAAAACAAATAGATGAAAATTTTTCTAATAAAAATTTACAAATAAAGTCTTTTGAGAACATCAATTTAATAGGAAGATATTCAGCCTTAAAAAGATGTTTTGAAAATATAATACATAATGGATTAACTTACGGAAAAAATGTAGTTTTAAATGTTCAAAAAACTACAAATCGCGTTGTAATTATAATCGACGATGATGGACCAGGAATATCAGAAGACCAGTACAAAAACGTTTTTAAACCTTTTTTTAGACTTGATAAAAGCAGAAGCTTGAATAAATCTGGAGTTGGTCTTGGTCTTGCAATTGTAGAAGATATAATTAATTCTCACGGTGGAAATATTCAATTAAATAAAAATCATCTAAAGGGTCTACAAGTCAGAGTTTCTTTGCCTTTTTAGTTTTAGTTTTTTTTGATTTTTGTAGATTTTTAATTACTAAATCTTGTTTTTGTACAATTTTTTTCAAAACTTCAAATTCTTCTCTTGAAACGAGGTCTAATTTATTAATTATTTTGTCCTTTTTAAATTTAAAATCATTCGTTATTTCTTTTCTAATATCTTTAGAGGTTAAAATACCATTTTCGATTAGTTCAGATAAAGATTTTAAAATTTTTTCAGATTTTCCCATAATGTATCTTATTTGAAAGGCATGTTAATTTCAAATATGTTATAAGATGTTATGTTCGTCCATACTTTAGACCCTATACTAGTTGACTTAGGGTTTATATCGATCCGTTGGTACTCCTTAGCTTATATTTTTGGGATTTTAATTGGATGGTGGTATGGTAAAAAAATTATTTTTAAAAAATTTCAGGTTATTGGAAATAAATTTAATTTGAATGAATTTGATAATTTAATCAGTTATTTGATTTTATCAATAATTGTTGGTGGTAGGATTGGGTATATAATTTTTTATAATCCAATTTATTATTTAGAAAACCCTTTTTCGATTATAAAAATTTGGGAGGGTGGAATGTCTTTTCATGGTGCGTTATTAGGGATAATTTTTGGCACTTACTTATTCTCAATAAAGAGGAAAATTCAGCCTTTATTTTTACTAGATATTATTGCTTGCGTTTCTCCAATAGGGATTTTTTTTGGAAGAATTGCAAATTTTATTAATAGTGAGCTTGTTGGAAAAGTCAGTAATGTATCTTGGAGCGTAATATTTCCAAATATTGACTTAATGCCTAGACATCCTTCCCAGTTGTATGAGGCATTTCTAGAGGGAATTGTTTTATACTTAATTTTAAGAGCATTAATTTTTAAAAAAAATTATGTTACTGGTCTTTGTTCTTCGATATTTTTAATTTTTTATGGAATTTTTAGAATTGTATCTGAAATATTTAGAGAGCCCGATTTACATTTAGGATATTTTTTTAATATATTTTCAATGGGAACAATTTTAAGTTCACTTATGATTCTATTTGGATTAATAATGATTTTATTAATAAAAAGATGAAGTCTCATTTAAAATTTTTTAAAAAAAAAAAGTTTTTACCTGTTGATAAATTTTTTAGAAATGTTCTTTATGACAAGAAAATTGGTTATTACTCATCTAAGCTTCCCTTCGGTAAAAACGGAGACTTTATAACTGCACCAGGTATTTCTAATTTATTTTCAGAGATGATTTCAGTTTGGATTATTGCTGCATGGGAGAACTTAGGAAAACCAAAACAAATAAATATCGTGGAGCTTGGACCTGGCGATGGTAGTTTAACCAAAATACTTGTAAAAATTTCTAAAAAATTTCCTCAATTTGATTTGGCGAAACAAATTTACTTATATGAGAAAAGTAATTTTTTGAAAAAAATCCAGAAAAAAAATATAAATAATAGTAACATAAAGTGGGTAAATGATTTTAAAAAAATTAAAAACGGGCCAATAATTTTTTTTGGAAATGAATTTTTTGATGCTATTCCAATTAAACAATTTAAAAGAAAAAAAAATCTTTTATTTGAAAAATATTATACTTATAAAGAAAACTTTAAAATAATTGATACATATAAAGAAGCTGATAAAGAAGATATTAAAATTGTTAATTCCTACAAAACATTAAAAAAATTAGAATTTATTGAATTCCCTAAATTAGGTTTGAGGGAACTTAAAAATGTTATTAATGTAATAAAAAGGTTGAATGGATGTATCTTGATTATTGATTATGGTTATATTTTTTCCAATAATTTAGATACTTTGCAATCAGTAATTAAGCATAAAAAAAACAATCTATTAAATAATTTGGGAAAAGCAGACGTTACATCGCATGTAAACTTTTCTTTATTAAATGAATTTTTTGTTAAAAATAATTTAAAAGTTAAAGAAGTTATCTCTCAAAAAAAATTTTTGAGTAAATTAGGAATAATAAAACGAGCTGAAATAATTGCGAATAATATGAATTTTAAGGATAAAACTAACCTTTATCTTCGATTAAAAAGATTGCTAAGCCCAGGACTGATGGGTAATTTATTCAAAGTAATTTTGGCTTATAAGTTTAAAAAAAGCAATTTTTTTGGATTCAATTAATGTATTACTCTAGTAAACTTATAAAATTTAAAGAATTAAAACACTGTTTTTTTTCAAGAAAAGGTGGGTTTTCAAAAGGTCTTTATAAAGGATTAAACTGTGGTAGAGGCTCAAGAGATAACAAAAAAAATATCTTAAGAAATATTGAATTTATAAAAAAAAAGATGAAAATGAAAAGCAGTAAACTCATTTTAATGCACCAAACCCATAGCAATAAAGTTACTAAGATTGATAAAATCAATTGTAAAAAAAGAATTTTTTCAGATGCAATTATTACTCAAATGAAAGGGATTGGATTAGGTGTAGTAACTGCAGATTGTGTCCCAATTTTACTTTACGAGAAAGAGAAAAAAATTATTGGATGTATTCATGCTGGTTGGAAAGGAGCTTTTTTAGGAATTATCAAAAATACTATTAGTAAAATTAAAAAGATAAATCCTAATTGTAATATTGTTGCAAGTGTTGGGCCATGTATTGGTAATAAAAACTATGAAATTGATTTAAAATTTTATTATAAATTTATCTCAAAATCAAAAAAAAATAAAAAATATTTTACTTATAAGAATAAGCACAAAAAATTGTTTAATTTAAGAAAATTTGTAGCTGATAAACTTCTTGAGCAGAGAGTAAACTTCGATCACGTAAATCGTGATACTTTTAGGGAAAAAAATAACTTTTTTAGCTATAGAAGGTCTACAATTCTTAAACAGAAGGACTATGGTAGGTGTATATCTGTGATAAGATTAATTTAGATTAAATTTGAAAACTTGGTAAAATAATTGTATATATAGTCACATTTCATGAAAATCTTATCTGGAACTAGCAATCTTAAGCTCAGCAAAGATATTTCGAAGAATCTTAAACTCAAGTTAATAAATACTAATATAAGAAGTTTTGCCGATGGCGAAATCTATATTGAAGTAAATGAAAACATAAGAGGAAATAGTGTTTTTGTTATTCAATCTACATCTAATCCTGCAAATGATAATATTATGGAACTTTTGTTAGTAATAGACGCGTTAAAGAGATCTTCAGCAAAAACTATTACAGCGGTAATTCCTTACTTTGGATATGCAAGACAAGATAGAAAGGTAGCACCAAGGACATCAATTTCAGCAAAAGTTGTTGCAAATTTAATTTCAAATGCAGGGGCAACTAGAGTAGTAACTGTAGACCTTCACGCTGGACAAATTCAAGGATTTTTTGATATGCCAGTTGATAATTTGTACACCGCTCCTCTTTTTGCAAAGTATATAAAAAAAAAATTAAGTTCAAAAAATTTAATTTGTGTTTCACCAGATGTCGGTGGAGTTGCTAGAACTAGAGCTTTAGCCACAAGAATAAAAGCTGATTTAGCAATTATTGATAAAAGGAGACCGGCTCCAGGCAAATCGGAAGTGATGAATATTATAGGAGACGTGAAAAACAAAACTTGTATAATTGTAGATGACATAATAGATAGCGGAGGAACTATTGTTAATGCTGTTGACGCTTTGAAAAAAAATGGAGCGAATGAAGTCTATGTTTTTATTACTCACGCTGTTTTAAGTGGAGATGCTGTAAAAAAAATTAAAAATTCAAAAATTAAAAAATTAATAATCACTGACACTATTGAAAATGCTAAAAAAATTAAAGATAATAATAAAATTGAGGTGTTATCTATTGCCTCACTAATGTCAGAAGCAATTAAAAGGATAGCCAACTCAAATTCGGTATCAGATTTATTCAATTAACACTTGTTTTAGTAAAGAACTTACGTTATATACGCATTTTAATAATTTTATGAGCAATCTAAAAGCAAATTTAAGAAAGAACCTAACCTCTGGCTCCAACAATAAATTACGAGCTGATGGTTTAATTCCAGCTATTATATATGGTGGTAAAAATCCTAATCAAAATATATCTGTAAGTAAAAGAGATTTCTCCAGTATTATCAATTCAGAAACGTTTTTATCAAAAGTGTTAGAGCTCGAAATTGAAGGTAAAAAAGAAAGAGTAATACCGAGAGATGTTGCATTTAACGTTATTTCTGAAGAACCAATTCATATTGACTTTATGAGGATTATATCTGGAAAAAAAATTATTTTAGAAATCCCTGTTAAATTCATTAATCATCCAGATTCACCAGGTTTAAAAAGGGGTGGTGTGCTTAACATTGTAAGAAGGAAAGTAGAGTTAAAATGTCCTGCCGAGCAGATACCGAATGAAATTATAGTGGACCTTGCTGGAACAGATATTGGAACTAGTATTAAAATTTCCTCTGTAAAACTTCCTGAAAGTGTTGAACCAACTATAGTAGATCGTGATTTTGTCGTAGCTACTGTTGCGGCTCCCACAGTAATCAAAGAGCCTGAGAAACCAGCAGAAGAAACTGCTTCTGAAGGTGTGGAGGGAGAAACTCCAGTTGAGGGATCCGAAGCAGCTACAAAAGAAGGAGATGCAGTTAAAAAAGATGACAAAGGAAAAGTTACAGCCTCAGATAAAAAATCTGATGAGAAGAAACCTGCTGAGAAGAAATCTGCTGAAAAGAAACCTGCTGAAAAAAAATAATTAATATGCTTTTACTTGTTGGATTAGGAAATCCAGGATCTAATTACACTAACACAAGACATAATATTGGTTTTAAAATAATTGATGCTATAAATTCTCATTTTAAACTTTCTAAACAAAAACCAAAGTTCAAAGGTTTATTAACCACTGGTAATATTGATGAAAAAAAAATTTACGCAATTAAGCCATTAACATTTATGAATAACTCGGGTACAGCAATTAAAGAGCTTATAGATTACTTTAAAATTGATGCTAAAGATGTAATTGTGTTCCATGACGATATGGATATCGATTTTGGAAAGATTAAAGCTAAATTTGGAGGAAGTAGTGCTGGGCACAATGGGATTGAGTCAATCGACAAATTTATTGGTAAAGATTACTCAAGAGTAAGAATAGGAATTGGGCACCCAAAACAAAAGAGGAAAGTTAATAATCATGTGCTAGAAGATTTTAAAGAGGATGAAGAAGAGCGGATAAAAGAAATTACTGAAAATATTGTAAAACAAATACCAACCCTAATTGACAAAAAAATAGATCTTTTTTCAAGCAAAGTTAATCAAAATCTTAATGGGATTTAAATGTGGAATAGTTGGGCTTCCAAATGTTGGTAAGTCAACTTTATTCAATGCCTTAACAGCCTCAAAAAATGCTGAGGCAGCTAATTTTCCTTTTTGTACTATTGATCCAAATATAGGAGTCGTGGATGTTATTGATGAAAGGTTAGATCAATTAGCAAAATTATCTAATTCCAAAAAAAAAATTTATACTAATATCACATTTGTAGACATTGCAGGATTAGTGAAGGGTGCATCAAAAGGCGAGGGCTTAGGTAATAAATTCCTTTCCCATATAAGAGAAGTTGACGCAATTATACATCTAGTAAGATGCTTTGACTCCGAAAAAATTACTCACGTTAATTCTAAAATTGACCCCGCAGCTGATCTTGAAACAATTAAAACTGAAATTATTTTCTCAGATTTAGATATTATTCAAAAAAAATTAGAAAAGAGTAAAAGAAAACTTCTCAGCGAAAAAGAAATTAAAATTTTTAATGAAAAATTAAATACTTTGAATAAAGGAGAGGAAGCAAAAATCAGTAGTTTTGAGGAGGAAAAACTCCTATCAAGTATTGGCTTACTAAGTATCAAACCTAAAATTATAGTCTGTAATGTAGATGAAGAAAGTTTGATTAAAGGAAATAATTATACTCATCAGGTCAAAGATAAATTTTCCAACGAGAAAATAATCAATATTTGTGCTGATATAGAAGATCAGCTCACGGGTTTGGATAAAGATGAAAAAGAAACATTTATGCAAGATATTGGTCTTAACAAAACAGGTTTGAATAAACTTATTAAAGAAGGCTATGATCTTTTAAAATTAGATACTTTTTTTACCTCTGGGCCAGAGGAAAGTAGAGCCTGGACAGTAAAAAAAAATACCCCTGCTCCAAAAGCAGCTAGTGTCATTCATACCGATTTTGAAAAAAACTTTATCAGGGCGGAGGCGGTTACATGTGAAGACTTTATCAAATATGGTAGTGCAGAAAAATGTAAAGAAAATGGAAAGCTCAGAATCGAAGGTAAAGATTATATTATAAAAGATGGTGATGTTTTATACTTCAGAGTCAATCCTTGACCATATTTTTTTCATGCTTAAATAAACAAGAATTGTTAAAAGTACTAAATAAATAATTACTTTAACACCAGTTTTATGTCTCTCCTCAAGTTCTGGCTCAGCAGCCCAAGCCAAAAAAGTTGTTACATCTTTGGCCATTTGATCAACAGTAGATTCCGTGCCGTCTGCATATTCAACTAAACCATCCATTAAATTATTTGGCATTTTAATCTTATTACCAATCATATACTTATTATAGTAAACACCATCATCAAGAGTTACACCTGGAGGAGGGTCTTCATAACCAACAAGAACTGAATAAATGTAATTAGCTCCTCCTTTTCTAGCTTTAACTAGAACAGACATATCAGGTGGATACGCTCCGCCGTTTGCAGCAGCTGCTGCCTCCTTATTAGGATGAGGACTTACAAACATATCGGACGGCCTTCCAGGTCTAGTGAACATTTCACCCTGGTTGTCTGGTCCATCAGTAACCTCAAAACTTGCCGCAATAGCTTTTACCTCTGCCTCTGTAAATTCTGGACCACCGGGCTCTCCGAGATTTCGGTAACTAAGATATTGCATAGAATGACACGATGAGCAAACTTCTTTATATACTTGAAAGCCTCTCTGTAATGATGCTCTATCAAACGTTCCAGTTATACCTTTAAAGCTCCAATCCACCTTAATTGGATCAGTCATTTCAGCGCTGTTTAGAGATCCGGTAGTTAATAATAATGTTATAATTATTTTGTATATAATTATATTAAACTTTTTCATTTAATTTCCGCGCAAGAGACGGCTCAGCTCCACCAGTAATTACAGGCTCGGATATACTCATTGGGATCGGGTCGGTTTTCTCGAGCAATCCTACAACAGGTAACACAACTATAAAATGAAGGAAATAATATATTGTCCCTACTCTAGCTAAGACTAAATAAATTCCTTCTGCTGGCATAGCACCGACATAACCTAACATTAAAACGTCAATAACTAGTATCCAGAAAAACTGTCTATAAATAGGTCTAAAAACTGCAGATCTTACTTTTGAGGTATCCAACCAAGGCAGCACGAACAAAATAAATATTGCACTAAACATTAATATAACACCACCCAATTTATCTGGTACTGATCTTAAAATTGCGTAGAATGGTAATAAATACCACTCAGGAACAATATGGGCGGGGGTAACTAATGGATTGGCTGGTATATAATTATCAGAGTGGCCCAAAATATTTGGTGAGAAAAATACAAAACCCGCAAATATAATCATGAACATTAATAACGCAAATGCATCCTTAATTGTAATGTAGGGATGAAAAGGAACAGTATCTTTAGATGGTTTCTTTATATCAATTCCAACAGGATTATTATTTCCGGGTATGTGTAACGCCCAGATATGTAAAACAACTAATCCAAGAATTAAAAAGGGAAATAAGTAGTGCAAGCTGAAAAATCTATTCAAAGTAGGATTGTCGACTGAGTATGCTCCCCACAACCAAGTAGTTATACTCTCTCCTACTAAAGGTATAGCACTAAACAAATTAGTTATTACCGTTGCTCCCCAAAAACTCATTTGGCCCCAAGGTAAAACGTAACCTAAGAAAGCAGCTGCCATCATAAGTAAATAGATTAATAATCCCAATATCCAAATTATTTCTCTTGGTGACTTATATGAGCCATAAAATAGAGATCTAAATATATGAATATAAACTGCTAAGAAAAACATAGAGGCTCCATTGCTATGGATATATCTAATCAACCAACCATAATTAACATTTCTCATTATATGTTCAACACTTCCAAATGCTAAATCTGCGTGTGCTACGTAATGCATTGCTAGAACAATTCCCGTAACAATTTGAGTTATCAAACAAAAAGTTAAAATTCCACCAAACGTCCACCAATAATTTAAGTTTTTTGGAGTTGGGTAATCAGTTAAGTGCGCACCTAGAGTTAATAATGGTAAACGATCATTAAACCATTTAGCAGCTTTTGACTTAGGTACGTATTCATGTTCGCTCATAATTATTTTTTATCCAATCTTAATAGTGTTATTATCCACAAACTCAAATTTAGGTATCTCCATATTAGTTGGTGCGGGACCTTTTCTAACCCTGCCAGATACATCATAATGAGAACCATGACATGGACAAAACCATCCGTTGTAATCACCTTTGTCTTTTAAAGGTACGCACCCCAGATGAGTACAAACACCTAGCATTACTAACCACTCATCTTTCCCTTCTTTTACTCTTTCTTCGTCCTTTTGAGGATCGGGCAAATCGTCCAAGCTAACTGCCCTGGCCTCCTTTATTTCTTCCGGAGTTCTTCTCTTTAAAAAAACGGGTTTTCCTCTCCATAAAACAGTTATCGATTTACCAGGTTCTATTTGGCTTATATCAACTTCTGTAGTTGCCAATGCTTTTTGTGCCTTATCTGGGTTCATCTGGTCAATCATCGGCCAAATTACTGCCCCGATTCCTACAGCTCCAACTGCGTAACTAGCTGTAAATAAAAAATCTCGTCTTTTAACTTTTTTTTCTTCTTTGCTCATTTATGTTAGTGCTTATATTATAATTATTAAATAAAACCATATTTTTAGATTTCTAGGGTCAGAATGACACATAAATTAGGCTTAAATAATGCACATAGTACTTTACAAACCTGATATCCCTCAAAATACTGCAGCAATAATCAGACTGGGTGCTTGCTTAAATTTGAAAATTCACTTGATAGAACCATGTGGTTTTAATTTAAACGACAATAGGTTTAAAAAAGTAGTTATGGATTACTTAAGTTTAAGTATGATTAATCGGTACAATGACTTCGAGACATTTAGAAAAAAATTTGAAAAATCAAGAATAGTTTTAATGACAACCAAGGCAAAAAAATCATATCATACGTTTAAATTTAAAAAAGATGACATGCTTTTATTTGGAAGGGAAAGTGCCGGGGTTCCAGAGGAGATACATCAAATGTTTAAAAATAAAATAAAAATTCCTATGAACAAAAAAACTAGATCACTAAATGTTGCAATGAGTGTTGCGATAGTGGCCACAGAAGCTTTGAGGCAAAATAATTTACTTAAATGATTACATCTGATTTTAGAAAAAAAATGGCTGATAGCTGGTTTTCATATCTACAAACTCAAATTTGTAAAGAATTTGAATATCTTGAAAATAATAAAGTAAAATTCTCGAAAAAAGATTGGAATAAAAACAAAAAAAAAGAAGGTGGGGGAACTTCATTTCTGTTATCAAATGGGAAAATATTTGATAAAGTTGGAGTCAATAAATCTACTGTTTCAGGAATTTTTCCTAGACAATTCAGATCAAAAATATTAGGTGCTGAAAAGAAAGGTAAATATTGGGCATCAGGAGTTTCTGTGGTAGCTCATATGAGAAACCCTAAAACGCCTGCAATACATTTCAACACTAGATTTATAGTAACTTCTAAAGAGTGGTTTGGTGGAGGGATGGATGCAACACCAAGCTATAAAGATATAAAAGAAAAAAAAATGATACATGATGAATTAAAAAAAGTATGTGTCCAAAATAAAAAAAATTATAAAAAATACAAAAAATGGTGTGATGAATATTTTTATTTACCACATAGAAAAGAAGCTAGAGGTATTGGTGGTATTTTTTTTGACTATGAAACTAAAGATTGGATTAAAAACTTTAAATTTATAAGAGAACTTGGTCTTTCTTTTATAGATATTTCAAAAAAAATTATAAAGAGAAAAGAAAAATTTAAATGGACAAAAAAAGACAAAGAAAAGCAGTTTTTCAAACGGGGAAGATACGTGGAGTTCAATCTTTTGTATGATAGAGGCACAAGATTTGGATTAAACTCAGGGGGAAATATAGAGTCAATATTAATGTCACTTCCTCCTGAAGCAAAGTGGAAATAGTTATGGAAAAAGAACCAATTACAGTAAATGGTCTTCAAAATTTAAAAGAGGAATTAGATGATTTAAAAAATGTTCAAAGGCCAAAAATTGTAGAGGCGATAGCTGAAGCAAGATCTCATGGAGATTTAAAAGAGAATGCTGAATATCATGCAGCAAAAGAGCAACAAGCATTAATCGAAAGCCGGGTAATTGCAATTAATGATATTATTGCGAGAGCGAATGTAATTGATGTCAATAAAATAGAAAATGATGGAAAAGTTATTTTTGGATCAACCGTAAAAGTTCAAGATTTAGAAACAGATAAAAAGATTTCTTATAGATTAGTAGGCCAGGATGAAGCAGATATAAAAAAGAATTTAATTTTTTTTAAAAGTCCAATAGGGAAAGCTCTTATAGGAAAAAATAAGGGTGAAATGATAAGTGTAGCAACACCATCTGGGGAGAGAAACTTTGAAATTCTTGATGTTGAATACATTTAATTTGAATTTACTTTTATTATCTCTTCGACCCTTTCATTTGAAATTTTAAAATTATTATTAATCCACTCTTTCTCTAAAGTTTTTAAAACATTTCCTAACTTCTGTCCCTCCTGCATCCCTTTTTGTATAAGGGTCTCGCCATCTATTGGAAATATAGGTACTTTAATTTTTAAAATTTTATTAAGAGTTTTTTTAAAATCGTTTATTTTAACTTTTGAATTTATTGAAAAGTTTATCAAATTAAGAGCTATTAAATGATTTTTCCCATTAAAATAAATATTTTTAATTAAATTTTTTTCAAAAAATTCTTTGTCATTTTTGAGTTTTATTAAATTTTTTTTAAATTGTTCTAAGGTCTCCTTGGTCTTATTAGATGCATTATATTTGTGAATAAAATATTCATGATTATCTTTTTCATCGATTAACATAACTGCTAGCAAAATATCTACGTTTACTTCTGAGTATTGATATATTTTTTTAAGTCTTTCTAATCTTTTAAGATACAAGAATTCAGGGAATATCATTGAAAATATTTCCTTCAAATTACTACTTTTGTTAATTGTTAAAAAATTTTTAAGATCTAAAATTTTAAATAATTCAATTAAAATTCTCTCTTTAGAGATATTTTTGATACCATCTAGATTTTGTTTAATAGCATTACTTGTTGTGGGTTCAACTACGATATCATACATAACTTTAAATCTTATAAATCTTAAAATTCTTAAATAATCTTCTTCTATTCTTTTTTGTGGATCTCCAATAAACTTGATATTTTTATTTTTAAGATCAACTGTGCCCATTTGTGGATCATAAAGTTTTCCATTAATATCCATATAAATTGCATTAATTGAAAAATCTCTTCTCTCAGAGTCTTGTTGCCAATTGTCAGTATGTTCTACCTCTGCGTGTCTTCCATCTGTTTTGATATCTTTTCTTAATGTTGTTAATTCAACTTTGTGGTTTTCGGACACAATGGTGACAGTTCCATGTTTAACTCCTGTATCAATAACTTTTAGATTTGTATTTTTAAATTTTTCTTTGATCTGATCTGTTGTTAAAATTGTTGCAATATCTATATCATCTATTTTTTCATTTGAGAGATGCTTCCTCACACATCCACCTACAAATCTTGCTGTTACTTTATCTCCAGGAATACCTTCTTGTAATTTTTTGAAAATAAATTTTAAATCTTTGTCTCTGTAAAATGGAAAAATAAAACCCTTGATAATTTTTAAAAAATTAAAACTTAGATTAAGCATAAATCTATGGCTGGGGCACTAGGATTCGAACCTAGGATGGCGGTATCAAAAACCGCTGCCTTACCGCTTGGCTATGCCCCAATTACAAATGACAGATATATCATAATTAAATAAATTTAAATAGTTTTTGCAATCGAGAACCAAAATTTAGGGTATTTCTTTCTTAATTTTTTAAGTGCGACCAATGAACTATTTTTATTAACAAACAAACCATAACAAGTAGATCCTGAGCCTGTCATTCTTGAAAAATGACATCCTTTTAATTGTTTAATATTTAGTAGTAATTTTCTCAAAATTTTATGCTTTTTTTCAACAATAGATTGCAAGTCATTTTTAGAATTTATTAGAAGCTCAATGAAATTTTTTCTCAAAGTTAGACTTTTATTAAAAGGTTTTTTCAATTTTGAGTAATTTTTAACTTTGGCATATACACTTTTGGTGGAGCTTCTTATATGGGGAAAGATCAATAACAAATGAAAATTATGTCTTTTTTTTAAATTAATTATAGATCTCAAATTTTTTTGATATCCCTGATTATGAAAAAAAAGTCCTAAATCGGTACCAACTTCTTTTGTAATTTTACTTAATATCTTTTTATTTAAACTTTTTTTTGTAAAGTGCTTCAATAGTGTTGCAGCATTACTTGTGCCTCCACCTAGGCCACCAAAGACTGGGATTTTTTTATTTACTTTTACAGAATAATAATCATGGATAATTTTATTTTTTCTCATTACTTTAAGCACTTTTTTGACCGAATTATTAGATTTGTTAATTTCTTTAGAAAAAGGACCAGTGAAAGAAACTTGGTCAAAATGTTTATTTTTGTTTTTTTTTAAAAATATTTTGTCATGTAAGTTAATTAGACAAAAAACTGACTGAATACTATGAAGTCCACTTTTAAGTCTTTTATTGACTGATAATGTTAAATTTATTTTTGCGTAAGACTTTAAGACCATACTTTTAAAGGCCTTTTATTAATTTTTGTTCGATTTTTGCTTTTAAATCTTTTTCAGCCTTTTCAAGACTCAAAACGTAGTTCCAATAATATCTAGCTTGGATTTCGTTACCATTTTGCCAAAGGACATCTCCAAAATGATCATTAACAATTGGATCTGCTGGCATTAACATCACTGCTAATTGCAAATAATCTTTTGCTTCTTTATAACGCTTCAATTTAAAAAGAGCCCATCCAAGCGAGTCAATTATAAATGGATCGTTTGATTTTAATTTATTTGCCTTTTCTAGCATTTCTAAAGATTTTTCAATTTTAATACCTTGCTCAATCCAAGAATATGCAAGATAATTTATAACGTATGCTTGATTAGGACTTACTTTTAAAGAAGCAATAAGATCTTTCTCTGCGTTCTCCCACTCACCTACTCTTTCGTAAGACACCCCTCTGCCATCAGTAACTTCAGGAAAAAGTGGATGACTCTCCTCAATTTTATCTAAAATTTTAGAATAATATTTTATTGCCTTGGCGAATTCTTCATTATTTTTTAAAAATTCAGCATAATCGAAAGTTTGATAAATTCCTTTTACTGGTAATGAATTATAAGCTTTTTCTAAATATTTAAGAGACTCAACTTTGTTGTTTTCAATAATTAAAATTCTTGAAACTAATTTACTCGAGTGCCATTTAAAAGCACTGCCATAATTATTCAGTTCATTATAAATTTTTTTTGCTTTTGGAAAATCTTCTATCTTATAAAAGTTTTCAGCTAGTAAAACATTAAATGCATGAAATTCTTTGTTTAGATACTTAGATAGATTTAAATAAAAATTTGATAATGAATACATAGATTGAGATGATAAAGCGTTAGCTGCAATATAAAAAATCTCAGCTATAACGTCTTTTTCTTTTTTGCAATCGAATTTAAGATTATTTTCTGAGTTATCTAAATCAATTTTATATTGATTAATCAATAAATTTCTCGGAAATCTAATAAGAGATTTTTCTAAAATATCTCTAGCTGCTTTTTTTTTATTTGCATTATACATATATTGAGCAAAAAAATAATTATACCTTGAGAAATCTGTTTTTTGATCTGTGGTGAGTTCCTCAAAAAGTGTTTTTGTATTTGTGCTTTCAAAATAACAATTGATAAAAACATTCTGTATTTTTTTTAAACTTTGAAACCGTTCATCTAATTGATTTAATTTAGATTTAGCCGATACTAAATCATCTTTATTTAAGTCTGACCAAATGTATAAGGTTTTAGCAATATAATAATCCAGTATAGATCTAGAATTTCTATTCTTGGCGCTTAAGAAATATTTTTTCGAAGTATCAAACTTTGAGTTTTTTAAATAGTATAAACCAATAATTAAATCGCTCTCAAAGTTGCCTTTTTGGGACTTACTAATTTTTTTTGAAAAATTTAAAGCTTGATTAAAATTTCCAGAATTTATGAGAGAATAAATATATTTTGATGAATAAGCTGGATGATTTTTCTCAAGTCCATCAAGTTTTTTTAAGTATTTATATGAGTCATCATAGTTGCTCTGATTAAAAAGAATGGTACCCGAAATATAGTCTGAGATGTACTTTGCTTTCTCATATTTATCATAGTTTTTAGCTTGAAGTGTGGAAAAAAAAATTAAAATAATGACAAAAAAGCTTAGTGATGTAATCTTAAATAGTTTTTTTATAATTGTCATAAAATGTTTAAAAAAAATTCGATTAAATTGATTAAATTCTACAACTTAATAAATCATAATTTAATTTATAATAATAAGGCAATCAATAGATATAGGAGAGACAATTTTGAATTAACAGAGGATAAAGTTAAAAACTTAGATCTGTTAAAGAAATCTATCCAAAATCTTAAAAATTGTGATTTAAAAAAAAATGCTAAAAACATTGTTTTTTGTGACGGAAATCCAAAATCAAAAATTATGCTTGTGGGCGAAGCGCCTGGTGCAAATGAAGATGAGGAAGGATTACCTTTTGTGGGGAGAGCAGGACAATTGTTAGATAAAATGCTTTCAGCAATAGATTTGAACAGAAATAAGGTTTACATTTCAAATATTATTAATTTCCGACCCCCTGATAATAGAAGGCCAACTGATAATGAAATCAAAAGATATCTTCCATTTATTTCAAAACATATTGAAATCATACAGCCAAAAATTTTAGTTTTATTAGGAAGCACTGCAATGAATGCATTGATAGGTAACGAAATTAATATTTCAAAAATGAGAGGAAAATGGATTGAAAAAAAATTTGGAAGTTTCAAAACCTCTGTAATTATCACTTTCCATCCAGCTTTTTTAATGAGGCAGCCAGCACAAAAAAAAATGGCTTGGATTGATTTAAAGATGATAAGAGATAAAAAAACAAAATTGAAAATTTAATTGAAAGATTTAATTACAGCTGGAGTCGATGAAGTTGGTAGAGGGTGTCTTGCGGGCCCTGTTGTTTCAGCTGCGGTTGTTTTTAAAAAAGGTATAAACTTAAAACTTTTAAAAGATTCAAAGAAAATATCATTTAAAAAAAGAGTGGAAATCTCAAAGCATATTAAAGATAATTCCCATTTTGCAATAGGTATTGCATCTGTGGAAGAAATTTTAAATTTAAATATTTTACAAGCATCACTGCTTTCCATGAGAAGGGCAATTGAAAGGCTTAAAGTCAAACCTGGTTTTACTTTAATAGACGGAAATTTTGCGCCTGAAGGCCTCAAAAATTACAAAACAATTATAAATGGAGATGAAAAAGTTAAAGTTATAAGTGCAGCTTCAATAATTGCAAAAGTTTATCGAGATAGATTTATGATAAAACTGTCTGAAGAGTATTCTAATTATGAATGGGAAAGAAATTTTGGCTATGGAACTAAAGCTCATCTTGAGGGTTTAAAAAAATTTGGTGTAACATCACACCATAGAAAAGGTTTTAAACCGATACACAAGATGTTGTCGAGTTAAGAATCTCAAACACAAAAAGACTCATTTTTTTTCTAAAATCGTTTGACCCTTGATTCAATTTAAAGTTGAATCTAGAAAATGTTAAAATTTTCTAACAAAGTTATTAATGGTGATTGTTTAGAGGAATTAAAAAAAATTCCGGACAAAACTTTTGATTTAGTTTTTGCTGATCCACCTTACAACATGCAGATTGGTGAAAAATTAACCCGTCCAGATTCAAGCAAAGTAAATAGTGTTACCGATAAATGGGATCAATTTAATAGTTTCAAACATTACGATGAATTTTGCGAATCTTGGTTAAAAGAATGCAAGAGAATTTTAAAAGATAACGGATCTATTTGGGTAATTGGTTCGTATCATAATATTTTTCGATTGGGATACCACTTACAAAATTTAGGTTATTGGTTGCTTAACGATGTTATTTGGAGGAAAAATAATCCAATGCCAAATTTCAGGGGAACAAGATTTACTAATGCTCACGAGACTCTTATTTGGGCATCAAAAAGTAAAAAGTCAAAATATACTTTTAATTATCAATCTCTTAAATGTTTAAACGATGATTTACAGATGAGATCAGACTGGACATTGCCTATTTGTAGTGGAAAAGAGAGGCTAAAGAAAAATGGAAAAAAAATACATTCTACGCAAAAGCCAGAGGCTCTTCTTCATAGAATTATATTAGCAACTACTAATAAAGGTGACACTGTGTTTGATCCTTTCTTAGGTACAGGAACTACTGCTGTCGTATCTAAAAAATTAGGTAGAAATTATTATGGGATAGAGAGAGACAAAAAATATTTTAAGGCAGCATTAGATAGAATTAGTCAAACAAAAATCATTGAAGATAATTATTTGGATACTATTGAAAATAATAAAACAAAACCAAGAATACCTTTTGGTTCGCTTATTGAATTAGGTTTAATCAAACCAGGAACTTCTTTATTTGACTCTAAGAAAAAAATTAATGCTAAAATAATGGTAGATGGAAGCATCAAATACAAAAAATCTGAGGGTTCAATTCATAAAATAGCTGCAGAAATAAACGGCACTGAAAGTTACAATGGATGGACATATTGGTATTACAAAATTGGGAATTCGATAGTTTTGATTGATAGCCTTAGACAAAGATTAGTTTCAAATATTAATTAGGTAAATTAAATACCATTAAAGTGATAAATTGAGAGATGGCGTAGTCGATAAAATCTTCAATCTCTTCAATTTAAAAGACTAAAAAATTCAATCAAAATAATTTGTTGTTTAGTTATTATAAATTGTTCCTAAATAAGAACTAATAAAATTTTTTCTTTTTACAAGAAACTTCATGAAAAAGTTTCTTAATGCTTGCATAATTGAGCTTGAAAAATGAAAAGCAAAAAAATTAATATTCGATCTCCTTCTCACAATTTTCGCTCTTTTTGATCTCTCTTGAAAATAAGCATTCTGAATATCTGCTTTGTTTTCTTGAATTAAATTAAATAATTCATAAGCACTTTCTATAGATTGTCCTGCCCCTTGAGCTAAAGTTGGTAAAAAACCATTGAATGCATCTCCAATATAAAAAACTTTGTTATTTGTCGATGGAAGTATTTGAGGAGTAAAATATAAGGGCCAAGATTTTAAGTCTCCATTAAAAACTTTTTCAAAACGAGAATTCTGTGTAACAACTTTATTTATTAATGACTTAATGTTTTCTGGATCATATTTTTTTTCTCTTATTATACAAACAAGATTAATTTCTTTATTCTTGTTTAATGGGTAAATCACAATATGACAGTTTTTTCCCATTAAGAGACTTATCTTTTCCTCATTAATCTCTAGTTCAGATTTTGTTTTAAGTATTGTTCTTACAGCTACAGCTTTTTTAAATTTTGGCTCATTTTTTTTCTTTTCGAAAAAAGATCTGGTATTAGAAAAAATACCATCTGCGCCAACAACTAAGTCTACAAGATCATTAGTATTATCATCAAATTTTATAAGAACTTTTCCCTTTAATTCAGAAACTTCTTTAATTTTTTTTCCAAATCTTAAATGTTGTGTGTATACGTCGTCCTTCAAAAATTCAATCAGTGTTGTTCTTTTTAAAGTAGTATACTTATTTTCTTTTGTATTAAATTGAGTTAGATCTAATTCACATATTTTTTTATTTTGAATATTATAAAAATCAACTCCTGTTGGGTGAAAAATTTTATTATTATCAATTTTACTAAACCCGATAATATTTAAAATTTTTACACTATTTGTGGAGAGTTGAATTCCATATCCTTCGTCAAGAGATAAACTTTCTTGTTTTTCATATAACATAAATTCATGGTCGGAATTTTTTTTTATCAGATTAGCAAGAGTTAAACCTGCTATACCAGCACCAATTATTGCTATTTTTTTTTTCATTAAAATAAAGTTGATAGTTGTCTTAAAATTTTTTTTGTAAAACTTGGTAAGAATTCTTTGTTCTCTTTAAGAGAATACCAATTATAATCTGGTGGGAGCCTATTTGAAAATTTATAATAGAGATTGATGTTTAATTTTAGGTTTGAAATTGAATTTTTATAATTTTTTAAAAATTTCCAATTTTGGTCTTTGACAAAACCATTAGCTTCTTTAATCTCTGGTAGACTGAAGTTTTTCAAAAAACTGATTTGATTGTTTTTTGTAAGAGCGATTTGTTTTTTTTTATTTATATAGCAAAAAATGTCATAGTTTTTATTTTTGATCATTTTACCTCTTACGTTCTTAATTTTTTTATCAGAATTAAAATATTTACAAATTTTATTCAAACAGCAAGTAAGACAATTTGGGTCTTTTGGTTTACATATTAATGCACCAAATTCCATAAAAGCCTCAATTAAATCAGCATTTCGTTTAATATTGAAAAGTTTTTTTTTATTTGTTTCAATTAATTTTTCAAAATCTATATTTTTTTCCTCAATGTTTAAATTTCTTGAAAACACTCTTTTCACATTTCCATCTACTGCAATTCTTGGTTCATTATAAACCAAACCTAACAAGGCATTTGCAGTATATTCCCCTACTCCAGGAAGTTTTTTAATTTGAACTAAAGAGGTTGGTAATTTAGAATTATAATTTTTTACAAGAAATTTAGAAGATGCTAAAAGATTTCTTGCTCTTCTATAATAACCAAGACCTTCCCACATTTTCAAAATTTCTCTTTCGTTGCTTTTGGACAAATCTTCAATTGTTTTAAATTTTTTTATAAATTTATTAAAATATGGAATAACAGTTTTTACTTGTGTTTGTTGGAGCATAAACTCGCTCAATAGTCTATAATATAGCTTTTTAGGGGACTTTTTGCCAACACGCCATGGTAGATTTCTTTTGCTATTATCATACCAAGCTAAAATTTTTTTTGATAAAGTCGAATTTAAATGCATAACAAAAATAATAATAAAACGCATACTTACATACAAGGCTTGAGGCCTTTTTCAAGCTCAATTCCTAAGACGCTAAGGAAGCATTTAAAAAAAGGCGGTTATAACTATTCTAATATAGTTGATAATTGGACTAAAATGGTAAGCAAGGAAATATCTGATGCCTGCTATCCTTTAACCGTGAAAATGGGAAAAGATATGAAAGATGGAATACTAGTTCTAAATGTGACACATGGAAAAGAGCTTGATGTTGAGTATGGAAAAAATGAAATTATAGAAAAGATCAATAGTTTTTTCGGATATAACTGTATAAAAGAAGTAAATCTTAAAGTAGTCTCAAACAAAATCATTAAACAAAAAAAAATTTTACCTGATATAAAAGATTTAAAACAAATAGACGAGAAAATAAAAAAAATAGATAATAATCAGGTTAAAAATTCTCTATATAATTTTTTAAAGGCTTGCAATGAAAAGAATCAGTAAAATAGTATATAAAACGTTATTTTTATCTTTTTTTATATTTTCTGTAGAAGTTGAAAGCAAAATCATTAGTGAAGGACAAAATGATGCCAAGGTTGTTGTTAAAGTTTTTTCTTCATTAACATGTCCAGCTTGCGCTAATTTTCATTCAAAAATTTACTATCAACTAAAAAAAGACTTTATTGAAAATGGTACGATTAGATTTGAGCATCACCCGTTTCCTCTTGATCTTGCGGCTCTGAATGCTGAAATAATTTTAAGATGTCATGTTGATAACAGTAAAAGATTTCAATTTTTAGGTAAAATTTATGAGAAACAAAGATCGTGGGCAGTTGGGTCTGATATAAATATGATTAACGACTCAATTAAAAAAATTGGGTTAGAAATTGATTTAGAAGAGGAAGAAATGAATAAATGCCTTAAAAATGATCAATCTCAAGACGAAATTTTAAATCTAAGGATTGAAGCTCAAAAGAAGTATAAAATAGAATCTACGCCTACAATATTTATTAATGAAAAGAGATACTTGGGAGCGATTGATTATAAAGAATTTAAAAAAGTTTTAGAAAAAAATCTTTAAATGAAATTTAAAAGTTTAGAAATGACAGGATTTAAATCTTTTTCAGAAAAGACTACTGTCTTAATAGAAAAAGGTTTAACTGGAATTGTAGGACCTAATGGATGCGGTAAATCAAATATTGTTGAAGCTCTTAGGTGGTGCATGGGGGAAAATTCTGCAAAAAGTATGAGAGGGTCGGGAATGGAAGATGTAATTTTTTCTGGTACATCTAATCGTCCTTCAAAAAATATTTCTGAGGTTTCTTTGCTTCTAGATAATTTAGAAAAAAATGGACCGACTCAATACAACGATTTTGATGAAATAACTATAAAAAGAAAAATAGAGAAAGACAAAGGTTCAAAATATTTTATTAATGATAAAGAGGTAAGGGCTAGAGACATTCAAACTTTATTTGCTGATCTCTCCACTGGTGCTCACTCTCCGTCTTTAATAAGTCAAGGTAAAATTGGCCAACTTGTAACAGCAAAACCAATTGAAAGAAAATCTATATTAGAGGAGGCTGCTGGAATCTCTGGCATTCATGCGAGAAGACAAGAAGCTGAAACAAGGTTAAATGCTGCCGAGAATAATCTCAAAAAAGCAGATGAATTAAGAAGACAACAACAAAAGCAATTAGATAATTTAAAAAAACAAGCCGAGGAAGCAACGAGATATAAAGAAATTTCTAGTCAAATTAAAAAAATAGAGGCAGGTTTATATTTTTTAAAGATCAAAGAAATTGAAAAAGATAAAAAGAAGATACAAGAAAAACTAAGTGAACTTGAAGATGAAATAAGTGCAATAAATATCGATTACAATCACAATAATGCTTTGCTAGATGAAGAAAATAAAAAGCTAGCCCCTCTAAGAGATAAAAAAATTGAAAGTGTCGCAACACTGCAGAAACTAAATTTAGACATGACAAATCTTGTAGAGGAAGAAACTAGAGTTAAATCTCTTCAAGATAAGTTAGAAAAATCAATTAAAACTGTTGAGTCTGATTTAGAAAGAGAAAAAAGTATTTCACTTGATGCTGACCTAAATGAAAAAAGAATTTTAAGAGAAAAAGAGGATCTGCTAAACACAGAAAATAAATTATTTAAAGTAGAAACAAATTCTTCAAAAGAACTTCAAATATCTAAAAATGAACTTAATAAATTACAAAATAATTTAGATATAATGTTAGACCAAATTGAAGAAGATATAGATAATAATAAAAAACTCTCTAAAGAAACTTTCAAAGAATTAAAAAAACTTGTTAAAAAAATAACTTTATCTCAAGAAGAATATGCAGAAAAATATGGTAAAAATAAATCAATAGAGAGTGATTCTATTAAGAGGAAAGAACGAATTAAAAATATTGATATTGAGTTAGAAAATTGGAGAAATCTAAAAGCTAATTCAGAAAAAATGGTCTCTGAGCTTAACCAAAGAAAAGATAAGCTAAAGTCAGAAATTTATGAAAATCAAAAAAACCCGGAAAGAATAGCTACTTCAAAAGGTCAAAATTTACAAAATCTTGAAAATATAAAAAAAAGAAATGAGGAAATTGAGAAGGAATTGGTAGAAGCTGAAAAAAAATATAGTGCAATAAACGAGAACTTAAGGGAAATTCAACTTAAAATTACAGATCTTAAAGAAAATAAAGCAAGAAATGAAGCTACTGTTGAAGGAATTGAAAATAGAAAAAGAGATCTTTTGTATTCCGTCAAAAATGAACTAAATATTGAAAATGAAACCTCAATTTTACCACAATCTGATTTAAGTGACGTTGAGATAGAGAATTTTCCTAGTATAGAGGAGCAAACAGAAAAAATTGAAAAAACAAAAAAACAGAGGGAGTCGCTAGGTTCAGTAAATTTAAGAGCTGATGAAGAAACAAAAAAATATGAGACAGAAATAAAAAAAATGGAAGACGATAGAGCAGATCTTTATTCAGCTATAGTAAAGTTAAAAACAAGTATTGATGAGCTTAATCAAAAAGGAAGAGAACGTTTGCTTGAGGCTTATTCAAAAGTTAATAGAAAATTTAATGAGGTTTATACAAAGTTATTTAATGGTGGAACTGCAAAAATTGAATTAGTAGACTCCGAAGATCCCCTTGAAGCCGGTTTAGAAATGTTTGTTTCTCCTCCAGGAAAAAGATTGCAATCTATAACGTTACTCTCTGGTGGAGAACAAGCTTTAACTGCAATGTCTTTAATATTTGCAGTTTTTTTAGTAAATCCCTCACCGATTTGTGTTTTAGATGAAGTGGATGCTCCTTTAGACGATGCAAACGTTACAAGATTCTGTTCATTATTGGACGATCTTACTAAAATAACAAATACTAAATTCATAATAATTACACACCACGCTTTGACGATGTCTAGGATGGACAGATTATATGGTGTTACCATGGCTGAACAAGGAGTTAGCCAACTAGTATCTGTTGATTTACAAAGAGCCGAAGAGTTAGTTGCTTAAATAACAAAAAAATATGACTGTACCTGAGGACTTTAAAACTCGCCTAAAAATTGCAAAATCCAAGATAAAAAAAGATATTTCTGATGATAAAGAAAAACGAGGGTCATTTATGGGAAATGCTTTTAAATTGGGCACAGAATTAGTCGCTGCAGTAATAGTTGGGACAATTATTGGGTTTATTTTTGATAGCTGGTTTGATACTAAACCTTGGTTAATAATAATTTTCTTTTTTTTGGGAGCAGCAGCTGGCATGTTAAATGTGATTAGGGCAGCCAACAGAATGCAGAAAGAAAAATAAAAGGTTTTTATGGCAAATAACCCCATGCAACAATTCACTGTCCACAAAATAGGGCCAGAAATAAAAATTGCTGGTGTTGATTTATCCTTTACTAATGCAAGTTTATTTATGGTAATTAGTGCCTCAATTATTTTATTATTTTTGTTTTTTGGATCTAAAGAAAAAAAGATTATTCCCGACAAATTACAGCTTATCGCAGAATTATTTTACACTTTTGTAGCTAAAATGATAAGTGATACCGCTGGTTCAAAAGCAAAGCCTTATTTCCCTTTTATTTTTTGCCTCTTCATGTTCGTATTATTTTGTAACATGGTTGGTATGCTTCCTTACTCTTTCACGGTAACTAGTCACATTATTGTTACATTAATAATGGCTTTGTTTATTTTTGTAGCTGTAACAATTATTGGTTTCATTAAACATGGATTTAAATATTTTAGTATTTTTGTTCCTAGTGGTGTCCCAGCTGTACTTTTGCCATTAATAACTATCATTGAGATTATATCCTATCTAAGCAGGCCGGTAAGTTTATCAGTTCGACTATTTGCAAATATGATGGCGGGTCATACCATGTTAAAAGTGTTTGGTGGTTTTGTAGTAAGTTTAGGTATATTAGGTGGATGGTTACCACTTAGTTTTTCAGTTGCACTAACAGGCTTAGAAATTTTAGTAGCATTTTTACAAGCTTATGTCTTTGCAATATTAACCTGCATCTACTTAAATGATGCATTAAATTTACACCATTGATAAAATAAAGGAGGAAAAAATGGAGTTAGAAGCGGCAAAAATGATTGGAGCAGGACTTGCTGCAATCGCATTGGCTGGAGCTGGAGTAGGTATCGGAATTATTTTCGGTAATTACTTATCTGGAGCAATGAGAAATCCGTCTGCAGCTCAAAAACAATTCCCTAACTTATTGTTAGGATTTGCTTTAGCTGAAGCAACAGGATTATTCGGACTAGTTGTAGCTTTAATTATTTTATTTGCATTTTAGTAAATTAAATATGAAAAGTTTATTAAGTTTTTTTATAGTTTTTGTAGCTATAAATTTAGATTTGTATGCAGCTGAGGCTGGTATGCCTCAGCTGGATCCAACTTATTGGGCTTCCCAAGCATTTTGGCTAGTTTTAGTTTTTTCAATACTTTACTTCTTTATATCAAAATTTTACTTACCAAAAATAAAAGATAATTTAGATAACAGAGATAATAAAATAAAAGAAGATTTAGAGAACGCTAATAAATTTAAAGAACAATCTGAAACAAAACTTAAAGAGTATGAAAAAATTTTAGATGATGCAAAAAAAGATGTTTTAAAAATACATTTCGAGTCAAAAAATATTTTAAATAAAGATATTCAATCAAAAAAAGAAAGCATGGAGAATGAAATTGGAAAAGAAATTTCAAAAGCTCAAAAGGAGATTTTAGAAATAAAGAAGAACTCAATTACTTCAATTCAAAATATTTCAGAAAATATCGCATCGAACATTATTGAAAATATATCTGGTGAAAAACTTAATGAAAGTAGTATTAAAGCAACCGTAGAAGAAATTTCAAAAAAAAATATTTATAGATATTTATGATATTAGATGCAACTTTTTGGGTAACTATTTCTTTTTTTATTTTTTTGGGAATATTAATTTATTTTAAAATTCCTCAAAAAGTTAAAGAAACTCTTGAACAAAATATTTCAAGTATTAAAAATCAAATTCATGAAGCTGAAAAACTCAAAGAAGATGCTAAAAATATTTTAATAGAGCATGAAAAAAAAATAAGTAATTCAAAAAAAGAGGTTAAAGAAATGATAGATAAAGCTAATGAAGAAGCTGAAAAAAATGTCATTAAAACTAATGAAGAATTTCATAAATTAATGGAAAATAGAAAGAAAAATGCTGAAGAGAGAATTAGACAACTCAAAAATCAAGCTGAAAAGGATATTAAAAACGCATCAGTTAAAATAGCCTTAGAATCTGTGGAAAAATTGATTAAAAACTCTCTAGATAAAAGCAAATTAGATAAGATTTACATCTCTAGTATCGAAGAAACAAAATTAGCACTTAAGAAAAAATCCAGTTAGTATAAGCCATAAACATATGGCGAAAAAAACAACTATTATTGGTTCAGGTTTTGGAGGATTGGCTGCTGCGCTTAGATTAAAAGCTAAAGGCCACAAAGTTACTTTATTAGAAAAACATCCTGATCTAGGCGGTCGAGCAAGAGTTTTTAAAAAAGATCAGTTTATTTACGACGGAGGTCCAACAGTAATAACCGCACCTTACCTATTTAAAGAATTGTTTTCACTATTTAATAAAAATATTTCTGACTACGTAGAAATAGTGCCTTTAGATTTATGGTACAGATTTGTATTTAGTAATGGGGATACATTTGATTACAATGGTGATGATAAATCTATGGAAGAACAAGTTAAAAAATTTAACCCTGCTGATTATGAGGGATATAAAAATTTAGTGAATTTTACTAAAAAAATCTTCGACAAAGGTTTTACGGATTTATCTGACAAACCCTTTAATAATTTGGTCTTTATGATGAAGCAAATTCCATCTTTATTAAAATTAAAAAGTTATAAGTCAGTTTATAGTTTAGTTTCGAACTATATATCTGATGAAAAATTAAGAAGAGTATTTAGTATGCACCCTCTTTTAGTTGGTGGAAATCCTTTTAGTACTACTTCGATATATACGTTAATTTTATATTTAGAGAAAGAATGGGGAATTCATTACTCAATGGGAGGAACAGGAAGCGTCGTTAAAGCTTTAGAAAAACTTATGAATGAAGAAAATATCAAAATTATTAAAAATGCTGAAGTTACTGAAATACTTACAGAAAACAAAAAGGTTAAGGGTGTTAAAATCAATAATTCAAAAATAATTAATAGCGACTATGTAATTTGTAACTCAGATCCCCCAAATGTTTACAACAATTTGATAAAATCAAAAGAGGATTATGATTTTTTGTTTAAACAAAAAATGAAAAGAATGGATTATTCGATGGGATTATTTGTTTATTATTTTGGATCTAAAAAAAAATATAGGGATGTTGCTCATCATACAATTTACTTTGGAGAAGCTTATGAAAAACATCTTGATAAAATTTTTGAAAAAAAAATACTTTCTGATGACATAAGCTATTACTTACACCGACCATCTGCAACAGATCCTAATATGGCTCCAGAAGGCCAAGATGCTTTTTATGTATTAGTTCCAGTCCCAAATAATTTATCTAAAGTTAATTGGATCGAGGAAGGTGATAAATTTAAAGATTTAGTTTTAAATAAAATGGATAAAACTGTTTTACCCGGTATTAAAGAGAATGTGGTAAGTGATTTTTATTTAACACCTGACTACTTCGAAATAGATCTTGCAACTCTTTATGGATCTGGATTTTCAATTCAACCAAAATTTTCTCAGTCGGCTTATTTCAGATTTCATAATCAATCTGAAATATATAAAAATTTATACTTTGTAGGTGCTGGTACACATCCAGGCGCTGGAATGCCCGGAGTTCTATCATCGGCAAAAGTATTAGATAATTTATTTTAATGAAAAGTAATTTATTAAAAAAACACGCTAAATCTTTTTATTGGGCAAGTTTTTTTCTTTCAAGTAAAACATTAGATAAATGTTCATCTCTATACAATTTCTGTAGAACATTAGACGATATAGTTGATGATGATAATAATCTAAGCGTAAAGAAAGAAATTTTCTTAAAATTTAAAAAAGATTTTGAGAATAAAAATCTAGATAATCAAATTATAAAAGATATGTGGTCACTAATTTATAGTGAAGGTATTTCTTATCAAATAGTAATAGATTTATTTGATGGAGTTGAAACAGACTTGGAGGAAAAAGTAGTTATTAATTCGAAAAAAGATTTACTAGTTTATTCTTACAGAGTTGCCGGAACAGTTGGATTAATGATGTCAAAAATAATGAAAGTAAAAAATAAGCAGGCTCTAAAAGGTGCGATTGATCTTGGTATAGCAATGCAGCTTACTAATATTGCTAGAGATGTTTGTGAGGATAAAGCGCGTAATAGACAATATATTGAACACGATTTTTCATCAATTCGAGCTATTATAAATGAGTCTCAAGCATTTTACGAAAAATCATTTACATCTATTAGTAGCATACCAGTTAAATCAAGATTTTCAGTTATTGTCGCAAGACGAGTTTATAGAAAAATAGGTGACTACATTCTCAAACAAAATAACATAGATAATTATAATAATGCCGGCAAAATCTATGTTCCTGTATTTGAAAAGATAATTCAGACTTTTTTATCTATTATTGACTTTATTAAGTTATTATTCATGAAAAATTTAAATTACGACAATCAATTAAATCATAATATTTTAGAACAAGAAATTAATTTGAATGAAAGAATTTGATTATATTATCATTGGAGGTGGGTGCGCGGGTTTATCTTTGGCCTATGAGCTTGAAATAAATGATAAGTTAAAGGAGAAAACTTTAGCAATAATTGAAACCCGTGAAGAGTACAAGAGAGATAAAACTTGGTCTTTCTGGAAAGTATTTGATCATAATTTTGAAGATTGTGTAATTAAAAGTTGGTATAATTTTACAATTAATACTGCTGAAAATTCTAATGAATTAAAAAATAAAAAATTTCCTTACCAAAGTATCGATAGTGGAAAATTTTATAAAAAAGTAAATTCTAAACTCTCCACAAATTCCAATATTAGTTTTTTCAGAAAACTAAACGATGTCAATTCAGAAAATTCAATTATTTTTAATAGTATTTTTGAAAAAGAACTTGATAAATCTGAGTTATGGCAACACTTTCAAGGTATCGAGATAGAGACACCTAAGAATATTTTTGATGAAGAAATAATAAACTTAATGGATTTTAATTGTGATCAGAGAAAAGATGTACATTTTTTCTACACATTGCCATTCAGCAAAAATAAGGCTTTAATTGAAACTACTTGGTTATCAGATTTAGAGGATCAGAGTCTGAGAGATTATGACCTTCAGTTAGAAAATTATATTGAGAATAATCTGGGTATAAAGAACTATAAAATTAATTTTACTGAAAAAGGAGCTATACCACTCTTTTCTCCATCATTAAGTAATAATAATAAGATAATCAACATTGGATCAGCTGGAGGGATGACTCGATTAAGTACAGGTTACACTTTTTTGAACATTCAAGAACATAGTCGTTATATTGTAAAAAACATTGACAATATAAATAAAGCAAAAATATTCTCCATAGGAAAAAAATATCAATTTTTAGATAAAGTATTTCTAAGAGTATTAGAAAAATATCCCGAAAAGATGCCTAAAATTTTTTTTAATATGTTTAAAACTTCTTCAAATACAATTATAAAATTTTTATCAAATAAAAGTAATATTATTGAAGACATAAATATTATAAGCAAAATGCCAAAATTAATTTTTTTAAAAGCATTGTTTAATTAATGGAAAATATTAACTTTAAGCACTCAATTATATTTTTTTATTTTTGTATTTTGATAAGTCCTCTCTATCTAATGTTCAATTTTGAACCGGTTGTATTTTGCTTGTTTTTAATTTTAATTTTGGGAATTTCTCACGGTGCATTAGATAATATCAAAGGAAAAAAGCTTTTGAAATTATTTGGATACAAACAATCTGTATCATTTTATCTTGCCTATGTATTGATATCATCATTGATAATAATATTCTGGTTGATATTTCCTAACACAATTTTATTACTATTTTTAATTGTGGCCGCCTATCATTTTGGAAAAGAAGATACAGTATTTTTTTTTAGAAAAAAATTATTCATATCTGAATGCTTATTCTTCTTAAAAGGATCAACAGTAATTATGGCTCCACTATTATTTAAGAGAGAAGAAACTAATGAAATATTTAGAATTTTAAATTTTAAAGTTTTTGAGGCAGGATTTTTTAGTAATGAATTTTTAATTGGAATGTTATGTCTTGGTTTTTTATCATCTGTTTACATTTCAAAAAAAGAAAATATAAATCTAAAAGGTGTCATGATCATGGACTTCATTTCTTTAATCATACTAAATCTTTTTTTGTCGCCTATTTTAGCTTTCACTGTTTATTTTTGTTTTCTTCACTCAATTAGACATTCGATTACTCTTATTTTTGAGTTAGATAGATCTTTCAAGCCGGGACTTAAAAAATTTGTAATTAAAGCCATCCCTTTAACTTTTGTAACTGCAGTAATATTTTTATTTGCAATATATTTTTTAAATAATTTTTATAAGCTTGACGAGGCTATTTATAAGGTAATATTTATTGGTTTGGCGTCACTTACTTTTCCGCATATATTGTTAGAATATCTTTTAGAAAAATATGAAAAAAGAACTTAAAATTTATTTAGCGTCACCAAGAGGATTTTGTGCTGGTGTTAAAAGAGCAATTGAAATAGTTGAAAAATCTATCAGCAAGTTTGGAGCTCCAGTATATGTTCGCCATGAAATAGTGCATAATAAACAGGTTGTTGAAGAGTTAAAAGAAAAAGGTGCAATTTTCGTTGATGAATTATCTGATGTAGATGACGCTAGTAGACCTGTAATTTTCTCAGCTCATGGAGTGCCAAAGTCAGTCCCGGAAGAGGCTAAATTAAAAAATTTATCCTTTGTAGATGCAACTTGCCCATTAGTTTCAAAAGTTCATAGAGAGTCGGAACAATTAAATAAAAATGGTTTCGATATATTATTAATCGGACACAAAAATCACCCTGAAGTTGTTGGCACAATGGGTCAGCTTCCAAAAGGATCAATAAAACTAATCGAGACAAAAAATGATGTTGATCTTCTAAAAGAAAACAATTTTAAAAAACCTCTTGCATATATTACTCAAACAACATTGTCAGTAGATGATACAGCTGAAATAATTGAAGCTCTTAAAAATAAGTTTCCAAAAATTAAAGGCCCTATTAAAGAGGATATATGTTACGCAACTACAAACAGACAGATGGCAGTAAAAGAGATAGCTTCCAAGTGTGATATATTTTTTGTAGTGGGTAGTCGTAACTCTTCTAATTCTGTGAGATTAGTTGAAGTTGCAAAAAAAGCGGGTTGTAATAATTCTCATTTAATGCATTCTGAAAAAGAAATTCCTTATAATGAAATAGAAAATTCTGAAACGATCGGAATATCTTCTGGAGCATCTGCACCGGAAAAACTTGTTCAACATTTATTGAAAAATTTAAGAAAAGACAGAAATGTATCTATTGAGGAAGTAATAGTTGCGGAAGAAAAGGTTATATTTAAATTGCCGAAAGAACTCAATTAATGGCTGTCTATACAAAGTTAAATCAAAAAAAGATTGAGGAAATTTTATCTAATTATAGTTTAGGTAAGTTGGACTCATTCAAAGGAATCAAGGATGGTATTGAAAATACAAACTATTTTTTATCAGTTAATAAAAAAAAATTTATATTAACTATTTATGAAAAGAGAGTTAAATCTGCTGATCTTCCTTTTTTTTCTGATCTAATGTTATCATTAAATAAAGCTAGCTTTAAATGCCCTGCTCCTATTTCTAATAATAACAATGAAACTATTTCGAATTTTGGGGGGAAGAAATTAATGATCGTGTCATTTCTTGAGGGAAAGGCAAAAAAAAATTTATCTCCAGCCAATTGTAAATCAATCGGATCTGAAATAGCTAAAATGCACAAACTCACAAAAAATTTAAAATTAAAACGACAAAATGACCTATCCATAAATTCATGGAGAAAATTATTTAATTCAGTCAAAGATAAATGTGAAAATATTCATAAAGATCTGCCAAGATTAATTGAGGAAAATCTTAATGATGTTGAAAAAAGCTGGCCAAAAAATCTCCCAAGAGGAATAATTCATGCAGATTTATTTCATGATAATATTTTTTTTATTCAAGAAGAATTTAGTGGTTTGATTGACTTTTATTTTTCATGTGAGGATTTTTTTGCGTTTGAAATCGCTATTTGCTTTAACGCTTTATGTTTTGACGGTCTAAAAAATAATTTAAGTTTTAACGTTACTAAAGCAAAGAATTTTATCGATGGATATACATCTGTAAGAAAATTGTCTCAAGAAGAATTGAATAATATTAAGGTTTTATCTCAAGGCGCTGCTTTGAGATTCTTGCTAACTCGAGTATTCGATACATTAAATAAAGTAGAAGGAGCAATAGTAAAGATTAAAGATCCAATGGAGTATTTAAAAAGATTAGAATTTCACAAGAATGTAAAAAACCATGAGGATTATTTTTTTTAATGAAATTAAAAATTTACACTGATGGTGCTTGCTCTGGAAATCCTGGGAAAGGAGGTTGGGCAGCAATCATATTAGACGATTCTAATCAATCAAGTATTTCTGGAAGTGAAAGTAATACAACTAATAATAGGATGGAATTAATGGCTACAATTATGGCATTAAAAAAAATAAAAAAGAAATCAGACATTACAATTTTTACTGACTCAAAATATGTGAAAGATGGAATAACTGATTGGATTAAAAAGTGGAAAGTTAATAATTGGAAAAGCTCAAACAAAAAACCAGTTAAAAATAAAGATCTTTGGATTAAATTGGATAATGCTTGTCTAAAACATAAAGTTACCTGGAAGTGGATTAAGGCGCACGCTGGCAATAAATATAATAATCTTGTTGATGAATTGGCAGTTTCGAAAACTAAATAGATTTTAAAAAACTTTCAGCTGAAGATAATTCACAAGTAGCTGTTTCTTTTTCTTCCTCTACTTTTTTAACTTCACCATTCTCCACCAACATAGTGTAGCGATTAGATCTAATTCCTAATCCTTTTTCTGATTTATCTACTTCTGCCCCGATAGCTTTTGTAAATTTAAGAAAGGGATCACCGGCCATGAAAATTTTACTTCCAGAATTTTGATTTTCACCCCAGGCCTTCATTACATTAGGATCATTCACAGCAACACAAACAATTTTAGAAATTCCTTTTTTATTAGCTAGATCATAATTTTTTATATATCCAGGAAGATGGAGAGCTGAACAAGTTTTTGTGAAAGCACCAGGCATACCTAAAATAATAGTCTTGCCTTTACAAAGATCCAATATGCCAATTTTTTTTACATCATTATTTTGATCAAGATAAAATAATTCCGAGTTAGGTAGTTTGTCTCCTATTTTTATTCTCATTGTATTTTGTCCAAAATATAATTTTTAACTTCTGAATTTGAATTCCCAATAATATCAAATGTTTCCTTTTTATCCATATTCAATTTTAGATGTTCAGGTGAGTCTAAATTTTTACCTATTACTTTTTTTATTGTGTCGCTGAATTTAAAAGGATGTGCTGTACCAAGAACAACTACATCTACTAAATTTTTAAAACTTTTTTTTACTGCTCCTACACCAGTAGCAGTATGAGGATCAATGATGAATTTATGCTCTTTATATATTTCATCGATTACAGATATTGTCTCTTCATCTGTAACTTTTACTGCTTCAAAATCTTTTTTAATTTTATCCACTTCTTTTTTTTCTAAGCTAAATAAACTTTTTGATGATAGATCACTCATTAGTGACCCTACCTTACTATCGCTTTCATCTAATATATAATAAAGCAGTCTCTCAAAATTACTGGCAACCTGGATATCCATACTTGGTGTTATGGTTGCTTTCACTGTATCAGGTTTATATTCACCTGTATTAATGACTCTTTGTAAAATATCATTTTTATTTGTAGCAACTATAAGTTTATTAATTGGTAAGCCCATTTTTTTTGCTACATATCCAGCATAAATATCTCCAAAATTTCCAGTTGGCACAGAAAAGCTTATATTATTTTTTTTTAATTTGAAGAATGAGTAGAAATAATAAACAATCTGACAAACAATTCTTGCCCAATTAATAGAATTTACACCAGACATGTTTATTTTTGTTCTAAAACTATCTTCGTTGAAAAGCTGTTTAACAATTTTTTGACAATCATCAAATGAACCCTCTATAGCTATATTGTAAATATTTGCCCCTCCAATAGTTGTCATTATTTTTCGTTGAATATTAGAAATTTTATTATGCGGATGTAGAACAAAAAGATTTATATTTTTTCTATTACTTAATGCTGCTATAGCTGCTGAACCAGTATCTCCTGATGTAGCGACTACGATATTTACAGTTTTATCTTTGGCAACTTCTAAATAGTCATACATATTTCCAATTACTTGCATTGCGATATCTTTAAAAGCTAAAGTGGGACCATGATAAAGTTCAAGAAGATTTAAATTTCCAATTTTTTTTATATTTACGACTTCTTTTTCTTTAAAACTACTGTAAGATTTTTGAATTAGTGAATTAAGTTCTTCTTTTTTAATTTCATCTGAACAAAAATTAAAAATAATTTCTGTTGCAAGATCATTATAACTTAACTGACTTAAACTATTAAGTTCTTCTTGATTATATTTCTTTATTTCATTAGGTAAAAACAGTCCTCCACCTGGTGCGAGACCTCTTAAGAAAATATCTTTAAAACTAAATTTTAAAGATTTGTTCCTAGTGCTAAAATAATTCATTTTTTTATTCTAAAATATAAATAATAAAAAATTATAGAGATTGATATTGCATACCACGTTATAGCATATTTAAGGTGATTATTTGGCACATCTATACTAATCTTTTTAGGAAGTGGTGCCTTGGCCTTATTATCCTCTAAAAAAATTACAAATTCGTTGAATTGCTCTCCCGTAGCTTCTTTTAAATCTTTTAAATTTAATGAAAACCAAATATTATTTGAAATATCGTTGTCTGGTTTAAACATACTTGGTTTATATATTTCTCTTAAAAGACCAATTATCTCTTTATCAGTTTCTGCTTTAAAATTTATGTTTGGACTGCCTTTAAGTTCTTTTTTAATCCATCCTCTATTAATTAAAACATTTTGATTTTTGTCTGTTCTGAAAGGAGTAACTACATCGTAACCAGGTTTTCCACTATCGTTCAAACTATAAAGGTAAATTTGCTTATCATAATTAAATTTTCCTTTAGCGCTAACTCTCTGATAATTTTTCTTAATTAAATTAGAGTATTCTATTGGTTTTGAGTCTAATCCAAAAGTTATTTCGCTTATAAGCTCTAATTTCCATTGCAATCTATAAAGTTGCCAAGTTCCTAAGGCACAAAATATTGTTACAAATAGAATTACGAATAGTTGAAATAAAAATGCTTTTTTCAATTTGAGATTAACTTCCCCAAATATAGATAGCAGCAAATAGGAATAACCAAACTACGTCAACAAAATGCCAGTACCATGCTGCAGCTTCAAATCCAAAATGGTGTTGAGGCGTCGAGTGTCCTCTCATTGATCGAAACAAACAAACTGCAAGAAAAACAGTTCCTACTATTACATGAAAGCCATGAAAACCAGTCGACATATAAAATGTGGAACCATAAATTCCACCATCTAAAGTAAATGTTGCGTGATGATACTCATAAGCTTGAAAACAAGAAAAAATAAATCCTAAAAATACTGTTGCGATTAATCCATTTACCAATCCTTTTCTGTCATTTTCTAACATTGCATGATGCGCCCAAGTGACAGTGGTTCCTGATAACAATAAAATTAAAGTGTTGATTAGTGGTATATCCCATGGGTCAAAAGTTTTAATATCTGCTGGTGGCCATAAACCTCCTATAGATTCTGGAGGGAATAAACTTGCATTGAAAAAAGCCCAGAACCATGCAACAAAAAACATTACTTCAGAAGCAATAAATAACGTCATACCATACCTGTGTCCAATTTGGACTACAGGGGTATGATGGCCCTGATGTTCTGCTTCTTCTATAACATCTCTCCACCACATGAATGCGCCATAAACTACTAAAGCAAAACCGATTAATAATAACCAAAGAGCTTTAGAGTGAAAGTAATAAACTGCTCCAAAAGCTAAGACTAAAGTTGCGAATGAAACATAAATTGGCCAAGGACTTGGGTCAACTAAATGATAATCGTGTTTTGGTTTTTCTGCTGACATTATGTGTTACTCTTTTCATAATAGCCAGATGAAAAAAAAGTAAAAGACAAAGTTACATCTGACATATTTTTAGTTTTATTATCATCAACTACTTTAGGATCCAAGAAAAAAGTTAATACAAACTCTTTTTTTTCACCTGGTTGTAAAGTTTGTTTTTCAAAACAAAAACAACCTATCTTATTTAAATAAATGCCAAATGATGATGGAGACACATTAAATGTTGCTGACCCTGAAGAAATTTCATTACTAGGATTTTCAACATTAAACTTAACAGTATGAACTTCACCTGGTTTTAGGTTTAAAGTATTCGTCTCAGGGTAAAATTTCCAATCTAAAGTGCTATTAATGTTTGTATCAAATCTCATCTTATAGTCTTGATTTACTATAATTTTTGGAACTTCTTTGTTAGTAGCGTTTTGGGTAGTTCCACCGAATCCTGTTACTCTGCAGAATAAATCATATAGCGGAACCGCCGCAAAAGATAAACCTAGCATAAGTAAAAATATTGATACCAAAGCGATTGGTGTTAAGTTTTTTTTGCTAATATTCATTATATTTCCCTATTGTAAATCCCAATATTGTAAAAAGTTAGTGAAAATAAAAAAATCATAAATAAAATTAATATCAAAGCAGTAATCAAATTTTTTTTCTTTTTATCCATCATGTTATTTTAGAATATTATCAATTAATAAAATTAAAAAAATAGAAAATAAATAAAAAATTGAATAAATAAATACTTTTCTTGCAATTTTGTTTGAAACCTTAGCTATTTGAGATTTATATAAATTAAAACATAGATAGACATAATAAGTAGTCATTACTGAAGATACAATTAAATAAAATATACTAGCAAAATTGAAAAAGTATGGAGCTACAATCGCTGGTGACATAATCAAAGCATAGACAAGAATATTTATTTTTGTTGTCTTAACTCCAGAAATTATTGGAAGCATTGGAATTTTTGCTTTTTTATAATCTCCTGATTTATATAAACTTAACGCCCAAAAATGTGACGGTGTCCATAAGAAGATAATTAAAAATAATATTAGCGGCTCTAGAGAAATGTTTCCAGTTGCTATAGTCCATCCAATAACGGGCGGTAATGCTCCAGCAGCACCACCTATAACAATATTTTGCGGTGTTTTCCTTTTTAACCAAATTGTATAAACGAAAAAATAGAAAGCAATTGTTGATGCTAATAAAATTGAAGAAATTAAGTTAGCAGAAAAATAAATTATAATTACCGACAAGGCTGATAAAATAATACCAAAATATAAAGCTTGATCTTTTTTTATTTTTCCAGTTGGGATTGGTCTTAAACAAGTTCTACTCATCAAAGCATCTAAATCGGACTCATACCACATATTAAGTGCTCCAGCCGCGCCTGAACCTATAGCTACCGCTAAGAGAGAAATACAAGCAGAAGTAAAACTCACATTAATTGGAGCTATTAATAAACCAACCATACAAGTAAATAAAACTAAAGACATTACTCTCGGTTTCATTAAATTAAAAAATGAAGCTAGGTCTAAGGCTAAACCAAGTTTAGAGTTTCTAGTTTTTATACTTATCTGGTTCAATTTACTTTACTTTAGGTAGCTCTTCAAAAGTATGGAATGGTGGCGGTGATGACACTGTCCATTCTAGAGTAGTTGCTCCTTCTCCCCATGGATTTTGCTCCGCTTTTTTCTTTTTCATAAAAGCGTACAATAGATTTAATAAAAATACCGCTAAGCCGATGATAGATATATATGAACCAATGGAAGAAATATAATTCCAACCAGCAAACGCGTCTGGATAATCAGCATATCTTCTTGGCATTCCTGCTAATCCTAAAAAATGTTGCGGAAAGAATATTAAATTGACACCTATGAACGTTAACCAAAAATGTAGTTTTCCTAGAAATTCTGAGTATTCATAACCTGTCATTTTGCTAAACCAATAATAAAATCCTGCAAAGATCGCGTATACAGCACCCATCGATAATACATAATGGAAATGCGCTACAACATAATAAGTGTCATGAAGCGCGGTATCAACACCTGCATTTGCCAAGACAACTCCAGTTACACCTCCTAAAGTGAATAGAAAAATAAAACCAATAGCCCAAAGCATTGGGGTCTGGAAACTTATAGAGCCACCCCACATAGTTGCTATCCAAGAAAAAATCTTAATACCAGTTGGGACTGCAATAATCATAGTTGCTGCTAAGAAATAGGCCTTTGTATCTGTGTCTAAACCCACTGTATACATATGGTGAGCCCATACGACAAAACCTACAACTCCAATAGCTACCATGGCATAAGCCATTCCTAAATAACCAAACACAGGCTTCCTTGAAAAAGTTGAAACAATATGGCTTATCATTCCAAATCCTGGCAATATTAATATGTAAACTTCAGGATGTCCAAAGAACCAAAATAAGTGTTGGAACAAAACTGGATCTCCACCTGTTTGAGCTTCAAAGAATGCAGTTCCGAAATTTCTATCTGTTAAAAGCATTGTTATAGCACCTGCTAACACTGGTAAAGATAATAAAAGTAAAAATGCTGTCACTAGAATTGACCAAGAGAATAAAGGCATTTTGTGTAAAGTCATACCAGGTGTTCTCATATTTAAAATTGTCGTGATAAAATTTATCGCTCCTAAAATTGATGAAGCACCGGCGACATGTAAACTCAAAATAGCTAAATCCATAGCAGGACCTGGTTGACCAGTTTTTGATGATAAAGGTGGATAAATTGTCCAACCTCCCCCAACTCCTTTTGCACCTGGAGGGCCATCAACAAAAATCGATACTAATAATAAAATTAAAGCGACTGGTAATAACCAAAAAGAAATATTATTCATCCTTGGAAATGCCATATCTGGCGCACCTATCATAATTGGAACAAACCAATTACCAAAACCACCGATCATCGCTGGCATTACCATAAAGAAAATCATGATCAGACCGTGACCAGTTACTAAAACATTATATAAATGATAATCGCCTCCAAGAATTCCATCTCCTGGGTGCATTAATTCCATTCTCATTAAAACTGAAAATGCGGATCCAATTATGCCGGCAATAATTGCGAAGATAAGATACATTGTTCCGATGTCTTTATGATTAGTTGAGTAAGCCCATCTCTTCCAACCTGTTGGATTATGGTGATGTTCGTGATCTGCAGTTGTTGCTGACATTAATTTATCTCCTTAATTTTTTTTGCTACCTTAATAATATTATTATTCTCTTCTTTGGCAAATTTTACTTTAGCTTCCTCTAACCATTTATTGTACTCATCCTCAGACACAACGATTACTGTGATAGGCATAAAAGCATGTTTAATTCCACATAATTCAGAACACTGACCGTAAAAAGTTCCAGTACGGTCTGCTTTAAACCATGTCTCATTTATTCTTCCGGGTATTGCATCTCTTTTAACTCCAAAAGATGGGAGTGCCCATGCATGTAAAACATCATTTGCAGTTATCATAACTTTCACAACTTTGTTGACTGGAACGTAAACTGCATTGTCAACCGCTAATAATCTAGGTTGATTTTCTTTTAAGTCTTTTTCATCAATCATATAAGAGTCGAAGATTATATTTTCATCAGGGTATTCATACCCCCAATACCACTGATATCCTATAGCTTTGATAGTAACGTCTGCTTTAGGTATTTCATCTTGTGAATATAAAACTTTAAATGAAGGAACTGCCATAACGATCAAAATTAAACAAGGAACTAATGTCCAAATAACCTCGATTAATGTGTTATGACTTGTAGTAGATGGAACTTGATTCTTAGAAGCTCTGTATCTAACACAAACATACAAAAGTAAAAATAAAACAAAAGCAGTGATAGCTGTAATTATTGGTACAAGCATATAATCGTGAAACCAGACAATATCATCCATACTCTTTGATGCTGATTTTTGGAAACCTAATTGCCAATCTTTTGGCTCATTAGCTAAAAGCGCTGTTGGCCAGGTTAAGAAAAGTGTATAAGCAATTTTTTTAATCATGGGTTTTTATATAGCTTTTAGATGATTTCACAATTTCAATTAATGCGACAATTAATGAAAGTTATTGATAAAATTTACTAGTGAAATAGCGCTTATTGCAGCGGTATCAGACCTTAGAATGTTTCTAGATAGAGTAAAAGGTTTTACCGCTCTATTTTGTAAGATTAACTGACGTTCCACTGGAGAGAAATCACCCTCGGGACCAATCAAAATACAAAAAGATTTAAAATTTTTAAGATCTTCGGTTTTTAATTTTTCTTTTGAATTGACGTCAGCAAATAAAATTTTTGAGTTTT
>CABZFF010000004.1 GCA_902524945.1 uncultured Pelagibacteraceae bacterium | reverse complement strand
TCCGGAAGATAGATATTTAATACAGGAAAAAAATCCGCCAAAAATAATCGTAAAATTTCATGATAATATTAAAAATCTTCAACAATTAAATTGTTTCTCAAATGAAGGAAATAAATGGAGAAATTCTAAAATACTTTTTAGTGAAAAAAATACTTTAGAAATTAAAATAGCTGAAAAATTTTTAGGTGAAAGAGGAAGGATTAATTGCTCACTAAAAGAAAGTAATGGCTTTTGGAGATGGCTAGGTGTTCAATACGTAATTAGTGAGAGATAAATTAGGAGTTTAATTCAATTTGCTTAACAGAGTTGACTAATCTTACTAATTCGAAATCTGACAATCTATTTTGAGTAATTATTTGATTTAATATCTTCGTATATTCAGATCCTGTTTGAGCATAATTTTTGAGTGTGCTTGTTAAAGCTAAGCCAGTTATATTTTTATCCTTTTCTCTTAATTCATTTCTTTTCTCTCTGAATTTTAAATAACTTTTATGTGTATTTAAGTTATTTTTATAAGCTTTAACTGATGCACGTAAGATTGGAAACTTTAAAATTTTATGATTTTTGTCTCCATCTCTCTTCAATGGAGCTATTCCTTGACCATCCCAAGTCCATTGACCAAAAATAGCATTACCCTCTAAAGCAAATCTTGACGTTCCCCAACCACTTTCTTTAGCCGCTTGTGCGAGAGCAATAGAAACAGGTATCATATCCATCCTAAATAATAATTCTTTTAGATCACTTTTCTTAACTTTGTACTCCAAAAGTTTTTGTCTTAACCATTGTTTTTCAGTATCAGTAGTAAATTTTTTCTCTATTAATGTTTTAAGTTTTTCTCTGTCGTCGAGTATTTTTTCATTTTCAGCAACTATTAGAGGGAGTACAATTTTAATAAATGTCTCTTTTTTTAGTTGCACGCTTTGTAAGTTGTCTAGATCTCTTGGAAACTGTGTAAAGTAAATAGGTTTTACTAGTTTTTCATTTCTTACGGTTCTAAGATCATAATCTACATCTTTAAACAGTTGAATAACTGTCTCTGTTTTAAGATTTAAATCAGGTAAAATTACTTCCGCAACATTGTTTCTTTTTACTTTAAGCTCAGGTTTTTTAGTTTCCTTTTTTATTTTAGGTTCTGGTTTTTTTGTTTCGTTTTTTATTTTAGGTTCTGGTTTTTTTGTTTCTTTTTTAATTTTAGGTTCTGGTTTTTTTGTTTCTTTTTTAATTTTAGGTTCTGGTTTTTTTGTTTCTTTTTTAATTTTAGGTTCTGGTTTTTTTGTTTCTATTTTTTTGCTTGAAAAATCGTAATTTTTGTAAGCGTTGTAACCAGAGTAAATAGCAGTCGTGACTCCAATAATTATAAAAAAGCCTACAATTACATTTCTTGCACTTTTTTGATCAATTTGTTGATTATAAATTGAATTAAATACATCAGTGAAAAGATTACCAAAAAAGTTTTTAACTGTGGTTCCTAATTTAGGTAAAACATTTAAAAAGTTTATTCCAGCAGATCCAGCACCCTTCCACAAATTGTTTACACCGTGATTAAGTTTTCTAGATGTATCGTATTTATAGTTTTCGACTCTTCTAAAAAATCTATTTTTATCTTTAATTTTTTCTTCTTTATAATTAATAATATCTGATTTTAATTTTGTTACAGGTTTAACAAAATTTTCTTTAAAAAAATTTGTTTTAAATTCTTTTGGAATAACGATCTTATTTTTTTTTAAAATTAATTCTATTTGGCCAGTCGTTAAGTTTTTTTTGTTTTTAGTATAGTCTTGTATCTCTTTTACGTTATAGATGTAGGCTAATTCTAATAATTTATCTCTATAACTTAATTTTTTTTTCATAATTTAATTTGCCTCTACGGAGTTTACCTCTTTAACATAATGTTTCAAAAGATTTTGAACTCCTTGTTTCAATGTCATAAGAGAACTTGGGCAGCCAGAACAGCTTCCTTGTAATTCCACTTTAACGACACCATTTTCAAAAGATTTGAACTTTATGTCTCCGCCATCCCTTGCCACTGCGGGCCTAATTTTGGTATCTAAAACATCAATTATTTTTTTTACTGTTTCATCGTTTTCATTATTGTTAACTTTAGATTTTATGTTTTCTTTTAAAATCGGCTCGTCATTATTTTCAAAATAGTGGTTTAAATGAGAAATGACCATGGGTTTTAATTCATTCCATGTAACATCGTCATTTTTTTTTACTGATAGAAAATTCTTAGATAAAAGGACTAGCTCAACACCTTTAAATTCTAAAAGTTCCTTAACAAATGAATTTGTTAAATCTTTTGATTTTTTTTTTTGAAACTCTTCCGTTCCAATAGCAGAAATAACTTTCTCTGAGAGAAATTTAAGTGAATTTGGGTTCGGTGTAGTTTCAGTTTGTATCATGAGAAATTTATATTATATCAGTCCCACTTTTTCACGTATATTTTTTAAGTTTTCCTCAGCAATAATATTGGCTTTTTCTTTGCCTTTTTTCAAAATTTGCATCAAGTGAGCCTTATCCTCTAAAAGTTTTCTAATTTCTTTGCCTATTGGAACTATCTCACTGATAAGGACCTCTGATAACTTTGTTTTTAAAAATGAATACTCCTTGCCTGCTACATCGTTAAGCACAGCTTCTAAATTTTTTTTAGTCATTTCAGCATAAATATTTATTAAATTAAAAGCTTCAGGTTTTTTTTCTAAATTGCTCAAATTTTCTGGAATAGGCTCGGAGTCAGATTTAGCTCTTTTAATTTTTTTTATTATTTCATCTGCGTTATCTTTCAAATTGATTCTTGAAAGATCTGATTCTTCTGACTTACTCATTTTTTTTGTACCATCTCTTAAGCTCATTACCCTTGATACTTTCTTTGGAATTAAAGGCTCAGGAATTGGAAAAAAATCTTTACAATTAAAATCGTTATTAAATTTTTGAGCAATATCCCTTGAGAGTTCTAAGTGTTGTTTTTGGTCTGCTCCGACTGGTACATGAGTTGATTTATAAAGTAAAATGTCAGCTGCCATGAGATTAGGATAAATATATAATCCAACACTTGCTTTTTCTTTATCAGAGCCAGCTTTATCCTTAAACTGTGTCATCCTATTTAACCAACCAATTCTTGAAACACAATTTAAAATCCAAGCTAATTCAGTATGTCCTGGTACCGACGATTGATTGAATATTATACTTTTATTTGGATCTAGTCCTGTGGATATGAAACTGGCAACAGTTTCTAAAACATTATTTTGTAGATCATTAGGTTTTTGAAAAGTAGTAATAGCATGTAAATCTACAACACAGTAAATACATTTCATTTCTTTTTGAAGTGCAACAAAATTTTTTAAAGCTCCAAGGTAATTACCTAAATGTAAATTACCAGTTGGTTGTACTCCAGAAAATACTAATTTTTTTTTAATCATCTAATTTGTTTTATAGTTTTTTATTTTTAATAATCCAAACATATAACAAGATAACAAATAAATAGTTCCCACGAAACCTACAATAATTAATAAATAAACTGATTTTAATGAGCTTGTATATTCAAAATAGCTTGAGTATTTATTTAAAAAGTAAAAGAGCACGGAAGCCATAATTGAAGATGAAATAAGAATTTTTAAAGTGTTATAAAACAGTTTTTTTTGTAAAAATAAATAATTATTTTTCACTAATAAATATAGAAATATTAATACTCCTATCCAAGTTGAAATAGAGGTTGCGATGGGAATAATTAAAAATCCAATTTTACTAAAAAAACTAATACTTATTATTACATTTAAAAAAACAATAAATGAGGAAATGTAAAATGGCGTTGTGGTGTTATCTCTTGCAAAGAAGAAATTAGCTAAAATTTTTACTAAAGCAAATGCAATAACTCCATAACCAAAAAACATCAAAGCGTCTGAGGTCATTTCAACATCTTTATTGGTAAAAGATCCATATCCAAACAGTCCATTAACTATTTCTTCTGAAGCAATAATTAATCCTAAACTGGCAGGTACTGATAATAGTAAAGATAATTGTAAAGACTTATTCTGTATGTTTGCAATTTTAGAGTAATTTTTCGATTGAAATGCTTTTGATAGCACAGGTAATGAAACAGTTCCTACAGCTATTCCCGCAATAGCTAGATTGATTTGATACACTCTATCTGCATAGTACAAGTAAGAAACTGCTCCAGACTGAAATGAAGCAATAATTGTACCTACCAAAATATTAATTTGTGTAACGCCAGATGAGAAGACACTTGGTAAAAGTTTTTTGAAGAAAAATTTTACTTTACTGGTAATTTTAAAATTAAATTTAATATTTGGTTTATAAAACTTCAAGGTGAAAAAAATTAAGAATATCAACTGCAAAACTCCTGCAAGCGTGACACCATAGGACAGATGTTTAGCAATATTTAAACTCTGAAAATATGAAATTAAAATACTAATTATCAAAATTATATTCAAAATGATTGGTGCAGCAGCAGCGGCTGCAAATTTATCATTTGAATTTAGAATACCTGAAAAAAATGAAGATAAACTTACAAATAATAAAAAGGGGAAAATAATTCTAGTAAACTCTACCGCTAGATTGAACTTAATATTATCATCTACAAATCCTGGAGCGATTAAATAAACCAAATAAGGAGTAAATATTTCAACAAGTGTGACTATGAAAAGTAAAATTAATAAAAGGAGACTTAAAACATCATCAGCAAATTTTTTTCCTTCTTTCCGGCTTTTCAAATGAGCAGAAGTGTAACTAGGAATGAAGGCAGCATTGAAAGTTCCTTCAGCAAAAAGTCGTCTGAAAGTATTAGGTAATCTAAAGGCGACAAAGAAGGCATCAGCAGAAATTGAAGCTCCTAAAAATATTGCTATTAATATGTCTCTTAAGTAGCCTAAAATCCTACTAATTATTGTAAAAAAACTGAATATAGAAGCTGAAGATAGTAAGTTCATAGAAATCTAAATTAAGCCATAAATTTATAGTGAATTAATTTTCTTTATATTACATACTCATAAAATAAAATGCCAAAGAAAACAGAGATCGATCATTATTCAGATAAAGAAGCACTTGATTTTCATATAAAGGGAAAGTCAGGCAAAATTGAGATAAGTTCAAGTAAACCTCTCACAACTAAAAGAGATCTCTCACTAGCATATTCTCCAGGTGTAGCAGCACCAGTTAAAGAAATTGCAAAAAACCCGGATCTTGCTTACGACTACACAAGTAAAGGGAATTTAGTTGCGGTCATAAGTAATGGATCCGCAATCTTAGGTCTAGGAAATCTTGGGTCTTTAGCATCAAAACCTGTTATGGAAGGAAAATCTGTGTTATTTAAAAGATTTGCAGATATAGATTCGATAGATATTGAAATTAATAATAACAATCCTGAATCAATTATAGAAACAATTAAAAATATTGGAGGGACTTTTGGAGGGATAAACCTAGAGGATATTGCTGCTCCAGATTGTTTTATAATCGAACAAAAGTTGAAAGAACTTTTAGATATTCCTATTTTTCATGACGATCAACACGGAACTGCGATTATTACTACTGCTGCTCTTATTAATGCTCTAAATATTTCAAAAAAGAAAATTGATAAAGTAAAAATTGTTGTTAACGGTGCTGGGGCTTCGGCTCAAGCTTGTGCAAACTTATTTAAAAGTTCAGGAGTTAAAAATGAAAATATTATAATGTGTGATAGCAAAGGGGTTATTTATAAAGGACGTAAAAACATTGATCAGTTTAAATCAGCATTTGCAACTGATACTAAACTAAGAACTTTAGACGAAGCAATAAAAGGCGCAGACGTTTTCTTAGGTTTGTCAGCCAAAGACGTTGTTTCAAAAAATATGATTAAATCAATGGCAAAAAACCCAATTATTTTTGCTTGTGCAAATCCTGATCCAGAAATAAAACCTGAATTAATTCAAGAAGTAAGGTCTGACGCAATAATTGCAACTGGAAGATCTGATTATCCTAATCAAGTTAATAATTTGATTGGCTTTCCATATATTTTCAGAGGAGCTCTCGATGTTAGAGCTAAAGAAATAAATGAAGAAATGAAAATAGCAGCCGCGAAAGCTATAGCTCTTCTTGCACGCGAAAATGTTCCTGATGAAGTTGTTTCCGCATATGGAGGGGATCGACCAAGATATGGTAAAGAATATATAATACCTTCAACTTTTGATCCAAGATTAATCAGTGTAATTCCTGCTGCAGTAGCTGATGCTGCAATGAAGAGTGGAGTGGCAAGAAAAAATATTAAAGACTTGGAAATATATAAAGATGAACTAACTAACAGGCTTGATCCAACAATGTCATTAATGCAAGGTATTAATGCAAAAGTAAGAAAAAATCCTAAAAGAGTAATTTTTGCTGAAGGGGAAGATGAAAATATGCTTAAAGCAGCTATAGAGTTTGGAAGAAACAAATTGGGCACTCCTATTTTAATAGGGGCTGAAAAAAGAATAAAGGAACAACTTAAAAACATAGGGCTTGATGAGAATTATAAAATAGAAGTTGTTAACTCTACAGACAAAGAAAAAAGAGCGAAGTATACAAAACACCTTTACAGAAGACTTCAAAGAGAAGGGCAATTAGAAAGAGATGTGGATCGATTGGTAAGAAACGATCGGATTGCTTGGGGTGCGTCTATGATTGCATGTAAAGATGCAGATGCAATGGTGACGGGAAATATAAGGCATTATGCAGCTTCAATTGAAAAATTAAAAAAAGTGACAGATCCTCGACCAGGAGAAGAAATTTTTGGTATGACTATGATTACTTTGAAAGGAAAAACAATACTCGTTGCGGATACAAATGTTCAAGATTTTCCATCTCCAGAAAGATTAGTTAAAGTCTCAAAATCATGTGTGAGAGTTGCTAGATTATTTGGTTTTGATCCAAAGGTAGCTTTCTTATCTCATTCAACTTTTGGAAAGCCAATTTCAAAAAATACCAAACACGTTAGAAATGCTATTGAATTATTAAAAAAAGAAAAAGTAGATTTTGATTTTGATGGGGAGATGCAACCTGATGTAGCATTAAATCCTATTTATCAAGAGATTTATCCTTTTTCAAAGATTGTTGGAAATGCGAATATTTTAATCATGCCTGCACTTCACAGTGCAGCAATTTCTACAAAACTTATGAAGGTCTTTGGGGGCGGAAAACTCATTGGACCCCTTTTAATTGGTTTAGGTTCACCAATCGAGGTAGCGCCTTTGAGAGCCAGCACCTCTGAAATTTTAAACTTAGCTTCAATTGCGGCGTACTCATCTGACGTAATTGATTACAATAATTAAAGTTTATTTCTACTAAGTTCATTAGCTAGATAAATTGAAGGGAAAACTTCTTTAACATCATAAATTTTGTTAGCTTCATTGACTACTTCTTTTTTTTCTTCTTGGTCCATTGCGATACCAAAAATATAAATATTTCTATTAATTGTCTCTAACGTGTAATTTCTTGATTTAGTTTTCTTATTAAAAATTAGAGCAGATCGGAGTTGACTTGTTATTAAAATATCTTTTGCAGTTGATTTAAAATTACTTTGACCTCTAATGGTAATTGCATTTTTTACCGAACGAACTCCTTTTGTTTCCCAGGCTATTTTTGTTATTTTTATTTTTTCTTCAGGTCTGTCTACTTTTCCTGATAAAAAAATTCTTCCATCTATAACCTCTGATTGGATAGTGAGGAAATATTTTTTCTCTTTCAATGCAAGACGTGCTGATAAATTTTTTTGCATTATAGTATCATCTATTTGCATCCCTATAGTTCTAGGATCAAAAGTTATGTCAACACCCGTTCCAAATCTTCCAACTGATGAACAGCCTACTAAGACAAATATTAAAAATACACTAAATATTACTTTTGTTTTTGACATTTAAACACAATTGGTAAATTTCTTTTTTACTTACTTTTTCAGTTTCCATAATTAATTCAACAGTATCTTTTAAGCTATATTTTTTTAAAAATTTTTTAACTTTATTAACAATTTTAGTCTTATTTAAAGATTGATATTTTATCTTGCCCATTGATAGAATAAGTGTAATTTCACCTTTAAAAGGTATTTTAAGTGTCTTTAGACTTTTCACCTCATGTCTATAAAAATTTTCGTGTAATTTTGTCATTTCTTTTGCGATAATCAAATTTCTTGACGGGTAGTACATTTTAATTTTTTTTAAATAAAAGTTTATTTTTTGCGCCGGGACGAAAAATACTTGGCAAAAATCGAAATTAGATAATTTTTTAAATACTTTTTCAAGTTCGTTATCAGTTTTAGGTAAAAAACCATAAAACAAAAATTTATCATCAAATCCAGAGACGCTCATTGCTGCAGTTATGGATGAAGCTCCCGGAACTGGTGTAACATTTATTTTATTTTTTATACATTCGTTTAAAAGAATTTTTCCCGGATCTGAGAGCATTGGGGTTCCAGCATCAGAAATTAAAGACAAAATTTTGCCTCGTTTAATGTATTCTATCATTAATGTAGTTTGTTTTTTTTCATTAAATTTATGGTAGGAAACTAATTTTTTTTCAATTTTAAGATGGTTTAGTAACTTTAATGATCGCCTTGTATCTTCGCATAAGATAATGTCTGAATTTTCTAATACTTTAATAGCACGTAAAGTAATATCATCCAAATTTCCAATTGGAGTTGAAACAATGTATAAAGTGTTTAATGATAAATTCATAAAATGAAAAAAGTAATTCTTATTTTTATATATTACATAATAATATTTTTTAATTCTAATGTTTTTAGTAAAGAGAATAACCAATCCCTTAAAATTGGTTTACTCGCTCCTTTGACGGGGGAATATAAAGATTTAGGAAATTCTTTAATGTATTCCTTGCAATTAGCTTTAGAGGAAATAGGTGATGATAAGGTTTTTATAATTCCTAAAGACTCGGGTTTGAATGATAAAGAAAAACTCAACAAAGCAATTCAAGATATTAAATCTGAAGGAGCGAATATCGTAATTGGACCTATAGATAATAAGGATTTTAATGAGGTAAAGAAATATAATGATTTAATTTTTATTTCACCATCAAATATGTCTCCGGATTTTACTAATAATATTATTAGTATTGGAATAAGTTTAGAGTCTCAATTGATCGCTTTGTTTGATTTTTTAAAAAAACAAAAAAAGAAAAAAACTGTGATCCTTTTTCCCAAAAATCAATACGCAAAATTTGTAGAGAGTAAATTAAAAAAATTTGATTTAAAAAAAACTAAAATATTTCAATATAGCCCTGATCCAAAGATCCTCACCGGTGAAATAGAGAATTTAACTAATTATACGCAAAGAAAAAGAAATCTTGAATTGCGAAAAAAAATGTTCGAGGATAAAGACGATGAACAATCAACTAAAGAATTGGAAAGACTTGAACAACTCTATACTTTAGGAAATGTCAACTTTGACTCTGTTATAATCATCGATTTTGGAAACAATCTAAAAAGCGTTTTAACATCTTTAGTTTATACAGATGTTAACCAAAAAAATGTTTTATTTACAACTGTGAATCAATGGTTTGATGAAAGTATATTCTACGAAAATACAATAAAAACAATCTATTATCCTTCGATAAGTTACAAAGAATTTACTAAATACAATAAAATATATTATGAAAAATATTCATCTTATCCGAATGAAATTACAATACTTGCATATGATGCTTTAGGTTTGATCTATTATACCTGGAAAAAAGTTGGAAAAATCAATTCAATAAATGATTTTAATTTTAGTAGTAAAATAAAAGGTAAAATAGGAACATTCAGTTTCAAGAACAAAACAGTAACGCAGGAACTAAATATTTACAAAACTGAGAATAATAAGTTTATTAAATTTTAATTTTTTTTTTTAATTTTTTAAACGCCAAATATCTATGATCAATAAGCATTTTCTTTGATTGAGGTATTTGACCAAAAGTTTTTTTGTATAATTTAGGTATAAATATTGGATCATAACCAAAACCATTTTTTCCAATTATTTTTTTTGATATTGTACCATTTATTTTACCAGTAACAGTAACTGATTTCTTTTTTGTGTTTTTAAAAGTTAAAGAACATATAAAGTAAGCAGATCTATCTTTTTTATTTTTCATTTTTTTTAATAAAACCCTCATTGCTTTTGTAAAACTACCATGCTTTTTAGCAAGTCTTGCTGAATATATTCCGGGTTTATAATTAAGTGATTTGATACAAAGCCCTGAGTCATCTGAAATGACTGGAAAATTTACAAATTTTGCAAAGTAATTAGCTTTAAGTTTAGAGTTAGCATTAAATGTTTTTCCAGTCTCTTTAGGACTTGAAATTTTAAGCACAATTGGAGAAATTTTTTTTATTTTTTTAGAAATCAAATGCGCAATTTCTCTAAATTTTCCTTGATTATGTGTGCCAATTAAAATTTTTTTCATATAAAGCTAGTAATTTTAAAAATAATTACTATATAGCAATCAAATGTCTGAAAAAAATGAAAAAAAAACAAATCACGATAATAAATCCTTCAAAGAGTCTAATGAAAACTCCAAAAAAGACATTAGTATAGAGGAAAAGCTTAAAGATACTGAGGATAAATTATTAAGATCTTTAGCGGAAATAGAAAATCAGCGAAGACGTTTTGAGAAAGAAATTAAAGATGCATTTGAATTTGGTTCATTTAATTTTGCAAAAGAAAGTTTAGCAATTTTAGATAATTTAGAAAGAGCAAAAGCTGCTATTAAGAATGACAATGTTCTTAGGGATAATAAAGATTTAAATAAATTTTTAGAAAATATTACAATTATTGAAAATGATCTAGTTTCTATATTTGAGAAAAATAATATCAAAAAAATTTCAACAAAAAATAAAAAATTTGATCCTAACCTTCACCAAGCGATGACTGAGATAGAAGATGATAAAGCTGAAAATGGGATAATTTTACAAGAAATTCAAGCTGGCTACATGTTGGGTGAAAGGTTGTTAAGACCGGCATTAGTGGGTGTGGCAAAAAAAAAATCAAAAAATGAGGAAAAATAGCAAAAAAATTGAAAATTCGGCCTTGTAGAAAGCAAAAGAGCACCCACATAAACCTAAGATAGGAATATTATTAATGAGTAAAGTTATTGGAATAGATTTAGGAACAACTAATTCATGTGTAGCTATCATGGATGGTTCACAAGCTAAGGTTTTAGAAAACACTGAAGGCGCAAGAACAACTCCTTCTGTTGTTGCTTTTTTAGAAAAAGAGGAAAAATTAGTAGGGCAACCTGCGAAAAGACAAGCAGTTACAAATGCTGGCGACACAATTTTTGCTGTAAAGAGACTTATTGGAAGAAAATTTGATGGACCGTCAGTTCAAAAAGATATCTCTAAAGTACCTTATAAAATAGTAAAATCAGATAATGGAGATGCTTGGGTTGAAGGAAAAGGAAAAAAATATTCACCCGCACAAATTTCAGCTTTTGTTTTACAAAAAATGAAACAGACAGCGGAAAAATATTTGGGGCAAGCAGTTACAAAAGCAGTTATAACTGTTCCTGCTTATTTTAATGATTCTCAAAGACAAGCCACTAAAGATGCTGGTAAAATCGCAGGTTTGGAGGTACTAAGAATTATTAATGAACCAACTGCTGCATCATTAGCTTATGGTTTAGACAAAAAAGGTGCAAAAAAAATTGCTGTTTATGATTTAGGGGGTGGAACTTTTGATATATCAATATTAGAAATTGGAGATGGAGTATTTGAGGTAAAATCAACTAACGGTGACACTTTTCTAGGTGGAGAAGATTTTGATGACTCAATAGTTGAATATCTAGCTACTGAATTTAAAAAAGATAACGGTATTGATTTAAAATTAGACAAGCTTGCGCTACAAAGATTAAAAGAGGCTGCTGAGAAAGCTAAAATTGAATTATCGTCTGCAGCTCAAACAGAAATAAACTTACCATTTATAACAGCCGATAAAACTGGTCCCAAACATCTTAATCTTAAATTTACTAGAGCTAAATTAGAGGCTTTAGTTCAAAGTTTAGTCGAAAGAACTTTAGAACCATGTAAAACTGCTTTGAAAGACTCTGGTTTCTCTGCAGCAGAAATAAATGAAGTTGTGCTTGTAGGTGGAATGACTAGAATGCCCAAAATTATAGAAACTGTAAAAAATTTCTTTGGTAAGGAACCTAACAAAAGTGTAAACCCGGACGAAGTAGTTGCGATGGGGGCAGCTATTCAAGGTGGAGTGTTACAAGGTGATGTAAAAGATGTTTTACTTTTAGATGTTACACCTCTTTCTTTGGGTATTGAAACTTTAGGTGGAGTTTCAACAAAATTAATTGAAAAAAATACAACTATTCCTACGAAGAAAAGCCAAGTTTTTTCAACAGCCGAGGACAATCAGCCTGCAGTTTCGATAAGAGTGTTACAAGGTGAAAGAGAAATGGCAGCAGATAATAAAATTTTAGGTAACTTTGAATTAGTTGGTATACCTCCAGCACCAAGAGGAACACCTCAAATAGAGGTAACATTTGATATTGATGCAAATGGAATAGTGAGCGTGTCAGCAAAAGATAAAGGAACAGGAAAAGAGCAAAAAATTCAAATACAAGCCTCTGGTGGTTTGTCCGATGAAGAAATTCAAAAAATGGTCAAAGATGCTGAGGCTAATAAAGAAGCTGATAAAAAGAAAAGAGAGTCAGTGGATGCAAGAAATCAAGCAGATAGTTTAGTTTTTTCAACAGAAAAAAGTTTAAAAGAACACGGTGATAAAGTTTCAGCTGAAGAAAAAAAAGCTATTGAAAATGGAATAGCTGATCTTAAAAAATCTTTAGAAGGAACAGATATTGATGACATAAAGAAAAAAACACAAAGTTTAATTCAAGTTTCTATGAAATTAGGTGAAGCAGTTTATAAAAGCCAACAAAAACCAAATGACAAAGATAAAGGATCTGGTGGTAGTTCAAAAGAGGCTAAACCTGGTGAAAAAGATAACGTAGTTGATGCAGATTTTGAAGACGTAAAAGAAGATAAAGAAAAAAGCGCCTAAGATAAAAAAGGAGACGTCCTGTGGCTAAAAGAGATTGTTATGATGTCTTAGGTATCCCAAAAGGTGCTTCAAAAGACGATATTAAAAAAGCTTACAGAAAATTAGCTTTAAAGTTCCATCCAGATAAAACTAAAGGTGACAAAGCCTCTGAAGATAAGTTCAAAGAAGCAAGTGAGGCCTATCACATTCTTTCGGACGAAAAAAGAAAGGCAAACTATGATCAGTTCGGTCATGCTGCTTTTGAAGGAGGCGGTGGAGGCGGATTTCAAGGTTTTGGTGGATTTGATAATTCTTCTTTCTCCGATATTTTTGAAGATTTCTTTAGTGACTTTGGCGGTAGTTCCTCGAGAAGAACTAGCAATAGAGGTAATGATTTAAGATACGATGTGAGTATCAGTTTAGAGGATGCTTATAGGGGAACTGAAAAAAATGTAAGGTATACAACTTATAAAACCTGTAAATCTTGCTCAGGTAGTGGGGCAGCAAAAGGCTCTAAACCAATAAGATGTGATTATTGTTCCGGTCGAGGAAAGGTGCGAACAAATCAAGGTTTCTTTACAGTTCAACAAACATGTCCGCAATGTAGTGGTTACGGAGAAATGATTGGTACTCCATGTAATGTTTGTAGTGGTAATGGAAAAGCTCAAGCTAATGAAAATGTAACTGTTAAAATTCCCAAAGGTGTAGACGATGGAACAAGAATTAGGTTATCAGGTAAAGGTGAAGCAGGATCTAAAGGTGGATCAAGTGGAGATTTATACTTGTTCATTTCAATAGATAATCATAATATTTTTAAAAGATCTGATGAGAATTTATACTATGAGCTTCCTATCAGTTTTTCTGATGCTGCATTAGGCACTTCAGTAGAAGTTCCTTCTATTGATGGTGGAAAATCAAAAATTAAAATTCCTGCTGGTACTCAACATGGTAAACAATTTAGGCTAAAGGGTAAAGGCATGCCGATTCTTAGAAGAAGTATTTTTGGTGATCTTTATATTAGAGTTGTCACTCAAGTGCCTTCAGCACTTTCTAAAAGACAAAAAGAAATATTAGAAGAATTTAACGAAATTGAGTCAAATAAACCAGACCCAGTTATTAAAAGCTTTTTTGAAAAAGCCAAAAAGTTCTGGCGAAATACTTAATTTAAAATGGAAACTGATCAAATAATGTCTGCAATATTTCTTATTGCAGTGCTAGCTTTAATCTTACCTGGTTTTTTATCCACCAATAATAAGTTAAAGCAATTTTTTAATAATTTATCTATCTGGACTATAATTGTACTAGTAATTATTGTAGTTATTTATTTAATTGGATAATGAAAAAAATTAATTTAGCAATTTCAGGATGCATGGGAAGGATGGGCAAGCAGCTCATTAAATCAGCCAATAATAATAGAAATTTCAAACTTGTTTCTTTAACTGAAAATAGAAAAATTAATAAAAAGATTTCAGGAATCAGACCAAGTATCAATTCAATAAATGCATTTAAAAAAGCTAGTATGATTATTGATTTTACAGTGCCAAAATGTACTTTAGAAATTCTTAAAATTGCTGTTAAACAAAAAAAGAAAGTTGTAATTGGAACAACTGGGTTTACAAAAAAAGAAGAAAATTTAATTAAAAAATTTTCAAAAAAAATTCCAATTTTAAAAGCTGGTAATATGAGCTTAGGTGTAAATCTATTAACATACCTTACTGAAATAGCGTCAAAATCTTTAAGTAAAGATTTTTTAAGCAAAATCTATGAAGTACACCACAGACATAAAAAAGATTATCCATCAGGCACAGCTTTAATGTTAGGTAGAGGAATTGCTAAGGGTAAAAATAAAGATTTTTATAAAATGATTGGCAGAAAATACTTAAATAAAAAATTATTCCCCTACGGGATCAAGATAAACTTTAACTCAATTAGAAAAGGAGAAGTAATTGGTGAACATGAAGTAGCTTTTTCAAGTGGGAAAGAAGTAATAACCCTAAATCATGAGTCTTTTGATAGATCTTTATATTCTGATGGTGCGCTTACCGCTGCTCAATGGTTGTTTAATAAAAAGCCAGGTCTTTATTCAATGAGAGATCTTTTAAACTTTAAGTGAATAATAAAAAAAAATCTAAGATCATTATTAAGATTTTAAACAAAACCTATCCAAAAGTTCCTATTCCACTCAATTATAAAAATACATTTACTCTTTTAGTATCAGTGCTCCTTTCAGCACAATGCACCGACGTAAACGTTAATAATGTTACAAAAAAAATTTATCCAAAATATAATAAACCCCAACATTTTGTTGAGTTAGGAAGGAAAAGAATTGAAAATTTAATAAAAAAAATCGGAATTTTTCGCGTTAAAGCTAAAAGTATTTTTTATTTATCTAAGACGTTAATTGAAAAATATGATGGAAAAGTTCCTAAAACATATGAAGAGCTTGAGCAACTTCCAGGTGTTGGACATAAAACAGCTAGTGTAGTCATGTCCCAAGGTTTCGGCTATCCTGCTTTTCCGGTTGATACTCATATACATAGATTAGCTCAAAGATGGGGGCTTACAAATGGTAAGAATGTAGTTCGAACGGAAAAGGATTTAAAAAAAATATTTCCAAAAAAATATTGGAATAAACTACATTTACAAATTATTTGGTACGGACGTGAATTTTGTAAAGCTAGAGATTGTTATGGAATAACTTGTAAAATTTGTAAAAGCTGTTATCCAAATAGAAAAAGAGCAATTAAAACTAAAAAAGCTTAATAAGATAATGAAAATTTTAGGTATAGGAAACGCTATTGTAGATGTTATCTGTAAAGTAGAAGAAGATTATCTAAGACAAAATTCGTTGACAAAAAGTACTATGAAATTAGTTGATGAAAATGAATTCAAGAAACTTCTTTCGAATCTCAAAATTGAGCAAACTATCGCTGGAGGATCAGTTGCTAATTCTATTGTCGGTCTTGCTCAATTAGGTAACGAAGTAGGCTTTATAGGTAAGGTAAGTGATGATGAGCTTGGTGCAAAATATGAAGAAGGTTTAAAAAAAGAACATGTCAAATATTTTTACTCAAAAAAAAGGGAAACAATACCAACTGGTACTTGTCTAATTTTGATCACACCAGACTCCGAAAGAACAATGATAACTTTTTTAGGCACTGCAGGTAAAATTAATAAAGATGACATTGATATTGACGCTGTCAAAAGAAGTGAAATTTTATTTCTCGAAGGATATCTATGGGACAAGGGTGATCCACAAAAAGCTTTTGAAAAAGCAATAGATGGTGCTAATAAAGTTGCAATGTCTCTATCTGATTTGTTTTGTGTAGAAAGGCATAAGCCTCATTTTTTACGATTAGTTAAATCAAAATTAGATATTACTTTTGCAAATGAGCAAGAAATAATGGCTTTGACCGATGCTAAAAAATTTGAGGAAGTGATTGAGTTTGCAAAGAAAATAAAAAAATTAGTAATTATTACTAGAGGAGAAAAAGGTTCTATTGCAATAAATAGTGAGGAAGTAACTGAATGTACAGCTAAAAAAAATCTAAGCGTTAAAGATCTGACTGGTGCAGGAGATTTGTTTGCAGGTGGCTTTCTACACGGATATTTAAATAAGAAGACGATAAAAGAAAGCTTAAATAAAGGTACAGAAATGTCTTCAAAAGTGATTCAGATAATTGGAGCGAGAATAAGTTAAATTATTTTTTTTTTCTTTTGAAACTTCCTTTACCTTTTTTTGGTTTAATAATCCTTTTTCGATACTTGCTTGTAAATAAATCAATTGCTATTTTGTTTCTTTTTTTCAAAGATAATATCCCTGTTTATCATTTAATATAAAATTACTATCAGAAAATTTATCATTAATTTTTTTCCTTAATCTATAAATATGTGTCTCAACTGTATGAGTATCAGCATTATCAGAATAATGCCAAACCGTAGAAAGTATCTTTTTTTTAGAAATGGGGACTGTAGTTTGTAAAAAAAGCTCTAACAATTGTATTTCTTTTTCAGTCAAAATTATATGATCTTCATTTTTAGATAATTTTTTTTCATTTTTGTCTAAAAAATAATTTTTAATTCTTATAGATGAATTTTTATGAAATTGTTTCTTAGCCACTCTACTCTCGACTATAGTATTTATGTCTTTCAATGTTGTTGGTAAATTGATTACCTCATCAAAGTATCGCGTATATTTGTGCTCTTTTTTGCCTGCTAATATTTTAGTACATTTAACTTTATTCAAAAAGATTTGATTTTTTTGGTGTATTAAAAAATTATTATGACAAATAAATGCATCAAATTTCATTAAATTTTCTTCTGAAATTAGATTTTCATCTGTTGTTAAGTTAAACTTTAAAAAATGCTTAAGTTCGTTTAAAGTGGATAGAAATTCAGCTGGACCTAGAACTAAAATATTTAATTTATGCATATAATTGTTAAAAATAAAATTCTTTCTTATAAGGATTATAAAGTAAAATGTACGATTGGTAAAAGGGGAATAAAAAGCAGGAAAAAAGAGGGAGATCTTACTACCCCAAGAGGAATATTTAAAATTAAAGAGTTATACTACCGGAAAGACAGAATAAAAGGCCTTAGAACTAAAGTTAAAAAAATTATTATTAAAAAAAATATGGGTTGGTGTGATGACTCTAGCTCTAGTAAATATAATAAAATTATAAAACTTCCATTTAACTTTTCACATGAAAAACTTTATCGTAAAGATAATATTTATGATTTAATTTTAGTTATAAATTTTAATATGAGACCATTTAAAAAAAACAAAGGGAGTGCTATTTTTATTCATGTTGCTAAGAGAGACTTTTCCCCTACTAAAGGATGTGTAGCTATTAAAAAAAATGAACTTAAAAAGTTATTGAAAATAATTAACAGAAATACAAAGATAAAAATTTTTTAAGATCTATTTCCAAATATAAGGCTTCCAATTCTCACAAAAGTTGCGTTATGAGAGATGGCTTCCTCATAATCAGCCGACATCCCCATGCTTAATTCTTTTAAACCCATAGATGCATTTAATTCGTTTATAATTTTGAAATATTTTTTTGAATTTTGATCATTTGGAGGTATTACCATTAAACCAATAATATCTAAGTTTTTTTCTTTTGCGCAGTAATAAAAAAAAGGTTCCAATTCATTAGCTGGAATACCTGATTTTTGAGCTTCATTTCCAATATTTACCTGAATAAAATACTTTAAAGATTTATTATTATCTTTTTCAAAATTGGAAAGAATATCAGCTAGCTTCTGTGAACCTAAGGAATGAATATAATCAAAAATTCTAGCAGCGTCCTTCGCCTTATTGCTCTGTAATTTACCAACCATATGTAATTTAATTTCTCTATTGCTTTTTTTTTGTTCTGTCCATTTCGCAATAGCTTCTTGCACTTTGTTCTCACCAAAATGAATATGGCCAACATCAATTAATGGCTTTATATGTTGAAGTGAGAAAGTTTTACTTACAGCAACTATATTGACATCTTTTTTTACTTTTAATTTAGTAATATTGGATTTTATTTTGTTAAAACTATCAATTATATTACTCATATGTTTTCATTTAAAAAATTTTATTTCTTAATTATACAAAATACCAGAGATATTAATATTGATGATATTAAAAAATACAATAAGTTTATTATTATATATAGAAATAAAGAAAATAAAGAAAATATCTCCGATTTAATCAAATTTAGAAAAAGATGCAAATTAAAATCAATAAAATTTTTTATTGCAAATAATTTTGGATTAGCATCTTCAGTGAGATCGGATGGAATATATTTATCTGCCCATAACAAGAGTTTAAAATCTTTAAATTATAAAAGAAATAATTTTGAAGTTATTGGTTCAGCTCATAATTACAACGAAATAAGCCAAAAAAGAAAACAAGGTTGTAAAAATATATTTCTATCAAGAATATTTCTGGTGAGTTATAAAACTAAACAGAGTTTTTTGGGTATAAATAAGTTCAACAATCATAGTTTGGTATTTAAAGGAATTATACCTTTAGGAGGTATAAACTTTACTACACTAAATAAATTAAAGATGGTTAAGTGTGAAGGTTTTGCAATTTTATCCGAAATAAAAAAAAAGCCGGCTAAGATAATTAGCCGGCTTTTTTAATTTTTAAAGTATTATACTATTAGAACGCAACTACAACAGATACTGTTCTAGTATCGTCAGTTGAGTCTTTTACATAAGCAGCATTATCAGTTCCTGCGTCTTGGAAACCGATAGTCATTCCACCCATTGTGTAACCAATGCTTATCGCGTCAGTTTCTTGGATAGGTGAACCAGCTTTGTCATGCTTATATGACTCATATCTATTGTAAGAAATAGATAAAGCGTCATTTACAGCATAAGCTAAACCGATAACTGTATCTTTGTACTCCACAGAGTTTGCAGAATTTGAAGAACCTTCGTTATGGAATTTGTATTGGATACCAAGAGATAATGGTCCGTTTCCATAAGTTAAAGCTGCTGTTGCATCCATTGCGTCGTCTGTTCCAGCTACAGTTGAATGGTCATGATCTAAATAACCTAATGTTAATTTAGCACCACCTAATACATCTCCAGCAACTGGTAACGCACCTAAGTCTGTTACTAGTGAGTATGAAGACATACTTCCTACAGCAGAATCAGTAGCAGCAGATGCTTCTTTATCTGCGTTCTTGTTACCATCGTGTTTTGGAATGTATTTAGTTTTGAAGTCACCTAAGTAAGGTACTGCAAATGCTAAAGTTATACCAGTGTTACTCGCGTCGTCACCGATATCATTGTATGTTCCTGAAGTTGCGTTAGCTTCTTCAAAAGCATTTGGAGTGATATCATCAATTGCATCTACAACTCCACCGTCAGAACCTATGCTTACGTCTACTAGACCAGCAACACCTCCGAAGGTAATTAAAGAGTTACCAAATGTTAATGAATCACCTGTATCTTGCATTACAGAAACTGTGATGCCGTTATCCAATTCAGTTGAACCAGCGAATTTTAATTCTCTGTCCATACCTAATGGGTTACCAGTTACACCATCAACTTCTGATTGGTAAGTTGCTTGCATACTACCTGTTACAGTTAATTCACCAGCGTTAGCTGTTGAAACTGCAAACAAGAATGATAAAGCAACTAATATTTTTGTTAGTTTCATATATTTCCTTTGTTAATTTAACAAAATTAATAAAATTAATTATTAATTGTAGATTTATAACTGATGGTCTAAGATTTTAGTTAAAATCCTCAATTTAACTGGCAATTTTTTCTAATGTGTGATATTTTTGCAACTCTAAAAAGACTGTAGAATCTGTATTTTTTGTTCTATAAATGTATTTAAATCAAATGACTATTAAAAATCTACAAATCTTAGTGTGTTTATTAATTTTTACGGCTTCATGCTCTGTGCCTCAAGCTTTAAAGCCAGGAAAAGTTGAAAAAGATAGGCCAGTTAACGCGCAAGATAGAGCAAGACAAAACATTGAGATGGGAAGAGGAATTAGTCTTAAGGGTGCATTTGGGGGAAATAAATCAACTAATTATGAGTTCAGTACCTCAAATCCTTTGTGGCGAGCATCTTTAGAAACTATTGATTTTATGCCACTAACTACAGTTGATTACTCCGGAGGAATAATCATCACAGATTGGTACAGTGATGGCGCAGGTACGAACGACTCAATAAAGATTACTTTGAGATTTTTATCTAATGAAGTTAGATCAGATAGTATAAAAGTAATAGTACATAATAAAAAATGTAAAATAAACGAAAATTGCACAGTAAGAGAAATTGACTCAAAAATAAAATTTGAATTACAAAAGTCTATTTTAGCAAAAGCTGCAAGATTTGAAATTGACTCAAAAAATCCAAAAAAAAAGAAATAATCAAATTTAATTAAATGGAAAGATACAACTTTCTAAACGTAGAAAAAAAGTGGCGAGAAAAAGAAACTACTAATTCTGTATCTAGAAATAATTCAGATAAAAAATATTATTGTTTAGAAATGTTTCCATATCCATCGGGTAAAATACACATGGGACATGTAAGAAATTATACAATTGGTGATGTGATTGCTCGATACAAATACCTTAATGGATTTAATGTTTTACATCCAATGGGATGGGATGCGTTTGGTTTACCTGCAGAAAATGCATCGAAAACTAACAACCTACATCCAAAGAAATGGACTAATGAAAATATTAAAGTCATGAAAAATCAATTAAAATTGCTAGGTTTATCAATCGATTGGTCAAAAGAAATCTCTACTTGTGATAAAGAATATTATAAACATCAGCAAGAGCTATTTATTGACTTTTATAATTCAGGGCTTGTTTCTAAAAAAGAAAATTATGTCAACTGGGATCCTGTCGAAAAAACTGTACTTGCAAATGAACAAGTTATTAACGGTAAAGGATGGAGATCTAACGCTGTTGTTCAAAGGAAAAAGCTTTCTCAATGGTTCTTCAATATCACAAAATTTTCAGAAAATTTGCTCAATGATTTAGAAGTTTTAAAAGGTTGGCCTGAAAAGGTTAAGCTCATGCAAAAAAATTGGATAGGAAAATCTTTTGGGTGTGAAATTAATTTCCAAATAAATGAAAGTGATGAAAGAATAAATATTTTTACAACGCGACCTGATACTATATTTGGAGCTACTTTTATAGCGTTATCGGTTGACCATAAATTAAATGAAAAATTTATTGATAACGAGGAGTTTGTAAAATTTAAAAAAGAGTGCAACAAAACTGGTACTACTGAGGAAGCTTTGGCAAATGCAGAAAAGTTAGGTTTTAATACTAATTTACTCGTTAAACATCCTTTTTTAAAAGATAAAAAAATACCGGTTTATTTTGCAAACTTCGTTTTAATGGATTATGGAACAGGTGCAATATTTGGATGTCCAGCTCATGACCAGAGAGATTTTGATTTTGCAAAAAAATATGATCTTGAAATTATTAAAGTTGTTTCTGATGGTTCGAACAGTACTAATCTTAAAGAAGCTTATACCGGAAACGGTAATATAATAAATTCTGATTTTTTAAATGGTTTAGAAGTTCTAAAAGCTAAAGAAAAAATTATCACTGAAATTGAGAGGTTAAATTTAGGTAAAAGAAAAACTTTATATAGATTAAAAGATTGGGGAGTTTCTCGACAACGATACTGGGGATGTCCTATACCTATGATCTATCTTGAAGATGGCAAAGTGGTTCCTGTAGACAAAAGTGAATTACCTATAGAGCTACCTGAAGATATTGATTTAGATACTAACGGTAACCCCTTGGACTCTCATCCAACTTGGAAAAATACAACTCAAAAATCTACTGGAAAAAAGGCAACAAGAGAAACAGATACTTTAGATACTTTTGTGGACTCCTCTTGGTACTTTCTGCGATTTTGTTCACCTAATCATAAATCTTCACCTTTTGAAAAAAGTGAAATAGATTATTGGATGCCTGTTGACCAATATATTGGAGGTATAGAACATGCTATATTACACCTTCTCTATTCCAGATTCTTCACAAAAGGAATAAGTAGTTGTTACAAGGATTTTGATTTGAATGAACCGTTTAAGAACTTATTTACACAAGGAATGGTCTGCCATGAATCTTATAAGGATCTAGATGGTAATTGGTTATACCCTGATGAAATTGAAAAAATAGACGCTAATACAGCAAAGAGAAAATTAGATAATTCAAAAGTTATAATAGGTCCTCCAGAGTCCATGTCGAAATCTAAGAAAAATACAATTGATCCAGAAAAAATGATAAATGAATATGGAGCTGATGCAGTTAGATGGTTTATCTTATCGGACAGTCCTCCTGAAAAAGATGTTCAGTGGTCAGATTCTGGAGTTTCCTCAGCAAACAAATTTTTACAAAGAGTTTGGAATTTAAATTTTTTAACTGCAACTAGAAAAGAAAAAAAGATTAATAATAAAATTCAAAAAGAATTTAATTCGAAAATAAATGAGTTTGTAAATAAAATTGATAATGCAATTAAAAACTTTAGATTTAACGTAGCTATTGCACTTTTTTATGAAATTCATAAATTAATTAGAGATCAATTAGACACTGAAGTAAGCAATCAATCATTAAAGATTAATCTAACCAATATTATGAAACTAATGATTCCATTTACACCTCACTTAGCTTATGAGTGTTTAGAGTTACTTAATTGTAAAACATACGATACTTGGCCAAAAATCGATAAAAAGAACCTTTTAAATCAAGTAAAAATTGCTATTCAAGTAAATGGGAAAACAAGAGATATAGTCGATATAAAAAAAGATTTGATGGAAAATGAAATAAATGAAATTATTCTCAAAAATTCTAAAGTCAAAAAATATATTGATAGAAAAAAAATTATTAGAACTATTTTCGTTAAAAATAGAATTTTGAATTATATAATCAATAAACAATGAAAAATTACTTAAAAGTATTTTTGCTTATTTTAATGACTACAGGATGTGGTTTTAAAATTGTAGATCAATCAAAATTAAGTAATTTTGAAATTTCAAGTATTGAAACATCTGGTGATAAAAAAATAAATTTTGTAATTAAAAATAAGCTTCTTATTAGTTCAAAAGTTGGAGAAAAAAAACTTATTAAAATTAAATTAAATAGTTCAAAATCTAAGAGCATTAAAGAAAAAAATATTAAAAATGAGATTACGAAATATCAAATAACTATAAAATCAGAAATCAAGTTTAATTTAATAGGCGATTTAAATATTTATTCGTTCTCCAAGTTTGCCACTGGAGATTATAGCGTTCAATCAAAAATGTCAGAGACACTAAGTAATGAAAAAAAATTAGTAGAATTGTTAATAGATAGTTTGTCAGAAGATTTAAAAAAAGAATTAGTAATTAAACTTGATGCAATATAAAAGTTACAATCTCGAAGAAAATTTCGAAAATTTAAAAAGTGTTAATATTGCTTTATTTTATGGCGAGAATCTTGGGCTAATAAATGAATTTAAAAGCTTAATAAAAGAAAAAAATAAAAAAAATAGCATAATAAGATTTGCTCAAGATGAACTTTTAAAAAATAATGAATTACTATTTAATGAAATAAAAAATGATTCACTATTTCAAGAAGAAAAAGTTATTTTAATAGATCAAACGGATGATAAAATATATAATTTAATTGAGGAAATTAGTAAAATTATAAAAGACCAAAAAATTTTTTTATTTTCAGAAAATTTAGAAAAAAGATCTAAACTAAGAAATTTTTTTGAAAAAGCAAAAGATCTTGCTATTATTGCATGCTATCAAGATAATGAAATTGGAATTAGAAAATTAATTCAAAAAAAATTAAAAGACTTTAAAAGTATGACACCTGACAATATCAATATTATTTTAAATAATTCTAATTTAGAAAGATCAAAGTTGCAAAATGAATTAGATAAAATAGTAATGTATTTTCAAGACAAAAATCTTGATACAGAAAAATTAGAGGAACTATTAAATACTAAAATTAATGATGATTTTAATAAACTTAAAGATAAAGCATTAATTGGAGATAGAAATAAAACTAATGAATTACTAAGTGACACTGTTATAGATAATGATAAAAATGTGTATTACATCAATTTAATTAATCAAAGGTTAAAAAAACTATTAGAAATAAGAGAAACTAATAAAAATAACATAGAACAAGCAATAAGTGAGCTAAAACCGCCTATTTTTTGGAAAGACAAACAAAATTTTATTTTACAAGCAAAAAAGTGGAATAAAAAAAAAATAATAACTTTGCTTAAAAAGACCTATAACTTGGAGATAAGTTTAAAATCAAGCTACCCCACGAATAATTCAGTATTGATTAAAAAATTAATAGTGGATATTTGTAGAATTGCTAATGCTTAGTCAGAAGACTTGATATTAACTCGAACTGATCTAAATCTTTATATTGAATAGTTACCTTACCTGAATTATTTTTTTTGTTAATAATATTAACCTTTAACCCTAATATTTTTTCGATTCTTTCTTGTGTTTTAAGAATATTAGCATCAACAGTTTTTTCTTTTAGATTACTCTTTTTGTTTCGAGTTAAATACTCAACTTTCCTTGCGCTGTAATTTTTTGAAACTATTTCTTCAGCAATAGAAGAAGCATTAGAAATCCCGATTAATGGTCTTGCTTGACCAGAAGACAATGTGCCTTCCTCTAACATTGCAATTACATCTGAAGGTAATGAAAGTAATCTTAATGTGTTGCTAATATGACTTCTGCTTTTAGACATCAATTTTGAAATACTTTCGTGGTCATATTCAAATTCCTCATTCAATCTTTTGTATCCTTTTGCTTCTTCAATCGGATTAAGATCATCTCTCTGAATATTCTCAACAATTGCAACTTCTAGAGACTCAACATCAGATAAATCTAATATTGTAATTGGGATTTCGTGCAATCCTGCCCTTTGAGCTGCTAGCCATCTTCTTTCCCCTGCTACTATTTCATATTTGTTGGAATCTGACTTGCTGGGTCTTACTGCTATTGGCTGAATAATGCCATTTTTCCTTATAGAATTAGTTAATTCCTCAAGTTTTTCCTCTTTAAAACTTTGTCTTGGTTGATATGGATTTCGAGATAAATCAGAAATTGCCGCTGTATTATATTGATTAGTTAGAGGTTTTTTTTCTTCAGGAGTAGTGTCTCCAAATAATGCGGACAATCCCCTACCTAGACCTTTCTTTTTTCCTGGACTCATGCGGCACTTTCAATTTGATTTTTTTTTAAAAATTCTTCGGCTAATTTGAAATAAGATTTACTTCCAACACAATTTTTGTCATATACTACGCAAGGTAATCCGTGTGAAGGCGCCTCGGATAAACGAACGTTTCTTTGAATAACAGTTTGATACACTTTTTCTTTGAAATAGTTTCTAGCTTCTCTATCAACCTCAGAAGAAAGTTTATTTCTTTTGTCAAACATTGTTAGCAAGATACCTCTGATCTTAAGACTAGGATTAAGATTTTCTTTAATGCGGTCTATAGTTTTTACAAGTTGAGTAATACCTTCTAATGCAAAAAATTCTGTTTGAAGTGGCACCAACAATTCATCTGAAGCAACCAATGCCATTATAGTTAGTAAGCTCAAGGACGGGGGACAGTCTATAAAAATATTATCATATTTTTTTAATGCGCTGTTTTTTTTCAAATTTAGAATTTCTTTTAAAACAAATGCTCTATTTGAATCATTGGCTGTCTCAACTTCGAGACCAGAAAGATTTACGTGTGAACCTATTAAATCTAGATTTTTTATATCTGTTTTCTGAATTGTATTTTCTATGTCAATTTTTTTTATTAAAAGATTGTAAACATTTTTATCTTCATCATTATTATTCTTACCTAACCCAGTTGTTGCATTGCCTTGTGGATCTAAGTCAATTACCAGATTGTTTCGACCCATAATGGACAGTGACGCAGCTAAGTTTATTACTGTAGTTGTTTTTCCTACACCGCCTTTTTGATTTATGATCGCTAATATTGTTGGTGATGACATTTACTTATCAATCTCCATTATAATTATTTTTGAATCTTTATTTGTCATGCTAGTTTTTAATTTATAAGGGTATTTTTTTGTTTTGAAAGAATTTTTTATTTCTTTCTGTGCATTTTGACCTTTCAGAATCATAAGTTTATGGGGCTTTTTAGCAATTTCACGTGAAACTTGTATTATTTGATCCAATTTTTTAAAAGCTCTGCATATTATTATCTCGGAATCAATCAGTTCGTCTCTGACATCCCCTAAAACCTCTGCATTTAAACTCAGTTCTTTAATTACATACATTAAGAACCTTCTTTTTACAGGTGATTTTTCATATAATTTCACGTGAAAAGCCTTATTATTATTGAATATTTCTACAACGAGACCTGGAAAACCTGCTCCTGTGCCTAGATCAGCTAATGATCTAGGCTTAAAATCAATAAACTTAACTAATTGAGCTGAATCAAGTATGTGCCTAAACCAAATTTGATTTTCTGTGCTTTTAGCAATTAAATTATAATTTTTATTTTCTTTTAAAACTAAATTTGTGAACCTTTTAAGCTTCTCAATTGAATAATCGCTAAAATTAAGACTCTTTTTTAGAATATTTATGACTTCAAGCTGCTGCATCAAGCAGTGGCTTTATATCTAAGTTTTTTTATGTGTGAAAGAAGGATAATTACAGCTGCTGGCGTGACGCCATCAATACGAATAGCTTGGCCTAGCGTTTTAGGCTTCACCTGAAGGAGCTTGCTCTTAATCTCATTAGATAGACCGCTCAGTTTTTCATAATCTATACCCTCAGGTATGATAACGGACTCGTCTTTCTTAAAAGACTGTATATCTCTATCTTGTCTGTCCAGGTAACCTATATAATGAGCATCTGTTACAACTTGGTTTTCTATATGCCTTGGAAAAATAGGAATATTTCGAAATACTTGCCTTATTTTTGCCATATTTACTTTTCGCTGACCCATTATCTCTAAGCAAGATCTTTTTACTCCATCCATAGCAATTTTAATATCATATTTCTTAGCTTGATTAGGTGATAAATAATTATTTTTTAAAATAGAATTAAGAGCCAAAATATTTTTTTTCTTTTCATTAAATATTTTTTTTCTTTCAGACTTCACTAAATTTAAATTGATTCCAAAATCAGTTAGTCTTTGATCGGCATTATCAGCTCTTAAAGTTAATCTGTATTCGGCTCTAGAAGTAAACATTCTATAAGGTTCTGTTACTCCTTTGGTAATAAGGTCATCAATCATAACACCAATATAAGAAGTTGATCGATCTAGAATAAACTCCTTGTGATTTCGAATTTTTAAAGCTGCATTAATCCCAGCTATCAAACCTTGAGCCGCAGCTTCTTCATAACCTGTAGTTCCATTAATTTGTCCGGCGAGAAATAAAGAATTAATTTTTTTGGTTTCTAATGTTGCTTTTAACTCCCTTGGATCCACATAATCATACTCAATTGCGTATCCAGCTCTCTTCATCTCAACATGCTCTAAACCCTTGATTTTACTCAATATTTTAAGCTGAATCTCCTCCGGAAGTGAAGTTGATATACCATTTGGGTAAATAGTATTGTCCTTTAATCCTTCTGGTTCTAGGAATATTTGGTGTTTTTCTTTTTCCTTAAACTTAACAATTTTATCCTCTATAGATGGACAATACCTAGGGCCTACACCTTTTATTTTTCCTGAATACATAGCGCTTCTTGAAATGTTTTCATTAATGATTTTATGAACATCATTATTTGTGTAAGTCATCCCACATTTAATCTGCTTATTGCTGATCTTGTTCGTCAAGAAAGAGAAATAATAATGATCATCATCAGCAGGCTGCATTTCTAAGCCATCATAATTAATTGTATCACCATCTAGTCTAGGAGGTGTCCCTGTTTTTAATCTTCCAATCTGCATTTCAAATTTTGCTAATTGTTCACTTAAACCGGTAGATGGTTTTTCATCATACCGACCGGCTGGTATCTGTGTTTCACCTATATGTATTAAACCATTTAAAAAAGTTCCCGTAGTAAGTATTAGTTCTTTAATTCTTATTTCTTTACCGCTCTGGCAAACAAATCCTATAACTTTGTTGTTATCAAATAAGAATTTTACTACTGGATCGGCTACGACCTCTAAATTTTCGTAATTTAACAAAATCTTTTGCATATACTCTTTATAAAGAGCTCTATCTGATTGAGTCCTTGGTCCTTGAACTGCAGGGCCACGACTTCTATTTAATAATCTAAATTGAATACCTGATTTATCAGCTACTACGCCCATCACACCATCTAAAGCATCGATTTCTCTCACAAGGTGCCCTTTTCCAAGTCCTCCTATAGCGGGATTACACGACATTTCACCAATAGTCTCGATTTTATGGGTAAAAAGGGCAGTATTTACGCCCATTCTAGCTGAAGCTGCTGCTGCCTCACATCCGGCATGTCCTCCACCTATAACTACTACATCATAGTTTTGTTTTGTCATGTTGTGAATTTAACCGTCTAGATTAAGAATACAAGTAATATTTTATTTACCGATACAGAAGTCTTTAAATATAGATCCAAGTATTTCTTCCACATCTACCTTGCCAACGATGCTACCGAGATGGCGTGTGGCCATTCTTAGGTCTTCTGCTGCTAATTCGAGGTCTTTGTTTTGATCCTTTTTAAGAAACTTATCAATTTCTTTTAAACAATCATTAAGCTTAACTCTGTGTCTTTCTCTAGTAATTAAAGCGCTATTATTGGATGTAAATTTTTTGCTTAACTTAGCTTTAATCAAATCTATTAATTTATCGATATTTTTATTATTTTTTACTGAAGCTAAAACAGTATCAACGTTGAATTTATGATTTTGTCTATCTAAAACATCTGATTTATTTAAAAAAATTATAGTATCTCTATTAATCATATTCAGTATTTCTTTGTTAATTTTTTTTGATGAGTTATCAATGACTATTATATTTAAATCTGCTTCTTTTAATTTTCCAAGGGCTAATGAAATTCCTTTTTTCTCTACTTCATTTTTAGTGTCTCTAATGCCGGCAGTGTCAGCTAGAAGAACAGGATATCCATCTAAATTTAAATAAGTTTCTATAACATCTCTAGTTGTTCCAGCCTCATCTGAAACAATTGCTACTTCTCTTTTTGAAAGTAGATTTAATAATGATGATTTTCCAGCGTTAATTTCTCCTAAAATCGAAACCCTAAAACCGTCTCTAATTTTTTCTCCAACTTTATTATCCTCAATAATTTTAGTAATTTCTGAGTGAATTTCTTTGATTGATTTGTGAGCATCTTTTAGTACTTTTTCTGGAAGATCTTCCTCTGCGAAATCAATTTTTGCTTCTATGAAAGCAAGAGATTTTATTATTTTTTCCCTCAAGTCATTATAATAATTTGATGCGTTTCCCTGAACTAATTTTACTGCTTGCTGTCTTTGTAGTTCTGTTTCGGAATGAATAAGATCTCCTATACTTTCTGCTTTTAACAAATCAATTTTATCATTTTGGAAAGCAATTTTCGTGAACTCACCAGGTTCAGCTAGTCTGCAGTTTTTTTGCTCAGATAAAACCCTCAATAAGGCGTTTATAACTGCGTTACCTCCATGGATTTGAAGTTCTGCTAAATCCTCCCCAGTATAGCTATTTGGCCCGGGAAACCACAACAATAGAGCTTCTGGATCTATTACATTATCATTTTTAGGGTCATAGAATTTACAAAAATTAACTTCGTTCGACTTTATATCTTTAAACTTAGTCAAATTTTGACAAATCTTAAGTGTTTCACTGCCTGATATTCTAACAATAGCTATTCCAGAGGGTCCTCTACCCGAAGATAAAGCATAAATGTTCATTGAATTATAATGATAAACCTCGATTAGAGATTATTTTACTGAATTTTTTTAATGTCTCATTGTTCTTAATATTTTTTACAATTATTTCTTTGAATGGATCTAAAATTTTATTTTGTTTAAAGAAGCTATGAGTAGCATCAACGCCTAAACTCATGATAGTATTTTCCGGTTTTCTGCTATTATAAAAGTCATTTAACGCATAACTGTTTTTTATAGATATACCAAGCCCCACATAATATTTAATAATTTCCTTTAATTTTTTAATATCCCTAAGAACAAGATTAAAACCTTGTCCAGCGACAGGATGAATAGTGTGCAAACCCTCTCCAAGAATTAATATATTTTTTTGATGATACTGTCTTCTTAAGGTTAGTGAGATTGGATAAGACTGAATATTACTAATAGTTATATCTTGTTTACACTTTAGTATCTCTATTATTTTTTCTTTAACTAAATTTGTAATTTTTTTAGAATTATGCTCGAAGAAATATTTTTTTACGCTCCACACAAACGAGAAATAATTTTTTGAAAAAGGGAGCATAGCTAATGGTCCCTCTTTTAAAAAAAATTGGCTTGTGTTTAAAGTTTTGAAATTGTGCCTTACATAGCCTGTTATAGCTACTTCTTTATAATTCTTCTTAATAGATCTTGTCTTAATTATTTTATCATAAATTTTAGATTGTCCGCCTATACAGAGAATGATTAAATCATAATTTTTTAAATCTTCTAAGTTCTTTACATCCTTTTTTAATAATCTAATTTTATTTTTTGAAATTTCTTTCAATAATAAACTTTTAACTTTGTCATTTTCAAAGACATACATAAGATTTGAATTATTTTCGTTAAGATTTAAAAAATTTATTTTTTCTTTGGAAGTTTCGTAAAAAAGCTCAATTTTTTTTGAAGGCCAGAAAAACTTTTGTCCTAAAGTAGAGATATTTTCATTTACGAACTTAAAATTTGTATCTGAAATAGCGGTAGTTCTTTTATCTGCGTTTTTTGTGCCTTTTTTTGCTATTAAATTTACCTCTACACCTGGTACTTTAGCTAGAACTGCAGCTGTCATTAAGCCTGAAAGACCGTCTCCGACAATGCATAATCTCTGTTTTATCATATAACAATTTTTAACACTTTCATAAAAATGGTAAAAGTACGTAATCGATTCGTGATGAATACAAACTTTTTAAATAGTGTAACAAATTTTTTGAAAAAGCGAACCTTTGAATTGCTAGGTTTAGTCTTAGTTTTATCAAGTGTCGCACTGGCAATCGCCTTTACAACATATTCTCCTGAAGATCCCTCATTTATTTATGGAGATAGGAGCTTCGAAATTCAAAATTTTTTTGGGATTTATGGAAGCAGCGTTGCAGATTTTTTATTACAGAGTTTTGGGTTGGCTTCTTTTTTGTTATTACTTAATTTTTTATTTTGGGGATTAGATTTAATAATTAAGAAAGAATTAAGAAGAATAATTTTAAAATTATTTTTAGTAATAGCCTACTTGACCGTAGGCACAGTTTTTATCTATTTAACTTTCGATAATTCTTTTTGGCTAATCGACAATGGCAATTCAGGTTTTGTTGGAAAAATTACTTATAACTTTATTAATACTTGGGCTCCATGGATAGACAACACATACTCAATTTATGGACTACTTTTATTAACTATAATTTTTTTTTCATTTTCAGCTGATATAAATTATAAAAAGGTATTCTCAGTAATTATTTCACTTTTTAGAAAAAAGCCTGTGGAAAATATTGAACCAGATTTTAGTAAAATTAATATTGAAGATCAGCCGCAGACTTTAGAAAAACCACAGCAATCTTTTTCGTTTGACACCGACACAAGTTCTAAAACAGAGCAAGTTACTACAAAAACTAAATATAAATTACCAGATATAAATTATTTAGAAAAAAATTTATCTAAACTTAGTTCTGATGGAAATAAAAATCGTCCTGACGCTGAATTTATGGAAAAGATTTTATTGGACTTTGGTATAAACGGAAAAATTAAAACAATTAACAATGGTCCTGTAGTAAGCCTTTATGAATTTGAACCAGCTCCCGGTGTAAAAGTATCAAAAATAATTAATTTATCTGAGGATTTAGCAAGAAATACTAGTTCGACTTCTACAAGAGTTTCGGTGATTCCAGGAAAAAACACAGTTGGAATTGAAATTCCAAACGAAGAAAGAGAGGGCGTATCACTAAGAGAAATTATTTCTTTTGATAAATTTCAAAAGAAAGATGTAAGACTTCCGATAGCACTAGGAAAAAGTATTTCGGGAATGCCTATTGTTGGTGACTTAACATCGATGCCTCATCTTTTAATTGCAGGTACCACTGGTTCAGGAAAGTCAGTTTGTGTTAATACTATAATCGTTTCACTACTTTACAAACTAAGTCCAGATCTCTGTAAATTTATTTTAATCGATCCAAAAATGTTAGAGCTATCCTCTTACGAAGGAATACCTCATTTATTAACTCCAGTCATTACTGATGCTAAAAAAGCTACGTCAGCTTTATCTTGGACAGTCAAAGAAATGAACAGCAGATATAAATTGATGAGCAATGTAGGAGTAAGAAACATTGATGGCTATAATGCTAAGCACAAACTTAAAATGCCTTACATCGTTGTAGTAGTTGATGAGATGTCAGATCTAATGCTTGTAGCTGGAAAAGAAATTGAAAACTACATTCAAAAATTATCTCAAATGGCCAGAGCTGCAGGTATTCATATCATCATGGCAACACAAAGACCGAGTGTTGATGTGATAACTGGTACAATCAAAGCAAATTTTCCAACAAGAATATCTTTTCAAGTAAGTTCCAAAATTGATAGCAGAACTATCTTAGGAGAGCAGGGTGCCGAACAATTACTTGGAAAAGGAGACATGTTATTCATGTCATCAGCAAACAGAATAGTTAGAATTCATGGCCCTTACGTTTCAGAACAAGAAATTGAGAAAATTGCAAATTCGTTAAGAGCACAAGGAGAACCAGATTATATGGAAGAAATTACTTCTCAAGAAACAACTGAAAGCTCATTAACGCCTGGAAATGAGGGTGATGAGGATGAATTATTCAATCAGGCTGTAGAAATAATAAAAGCTGAAGGAAAGGCCTCTACAAGCTTCTTACAGAGAAAATTACAGATCGGATACAATAGAGCTGCTAGAATTATTGATATGATGGAAGAAAAAGGTATTGTTAGTAAGGCAAATCATGTTGGTAAACGTGAAGTTCTTTAGAAAAACATTTTTAATCTCGTTTTTTCTATTAATAACAACGAGTTTACTAGCTAATGAAAAAGATCAAATAATTGCACAATTAAATAGATTAAATTCTTTAGAATTTACATTTGATCAATTAATTAATGAAAAAACAGAAAAGGGTAGTTGTATTTTAGAGTTTCCTGGAAAATTAAAATGCAATTACTTTGATGACAAGAAAAAAGAACTAGTTATTAATAATAAGAGGTTAGCAATAACACAAAAGAGGTATGATAAGACTTACCATTATCCTATTTCAAAATCTCCATTCTTAAATATTTTATATAAAGATAAACTTTTAGAAATTGTGCAATTAGGAGAATTAGAGGTAGCTGATGAAATAATTAAGCTTGTTTATTTTGGTGATAACGAAATTACAATTTTTTTTGATAAAAAGAATCTTGATTTGAAAGGATGGAAGATTACAGATCAATACAACAATAATATAAATTTCTCCCTTAACATTGTTGCTAAAAACGATATTTTTAAAAAGGGCACCTTTAAAGTGCCTGAAATAAACTAAGCTACAAAATCAATTTCTTCTTCTTTAAAAATTTCAAAACCTTTAGATTTATAATTTTGTAATGCATGTTTATGGTCTAAACTACAAGTATGAACCCACATTCTTTTAGGATTTTTTCTTGATGCGCTTGCAATAGCATGGTTTACAAGTGTTGAACCAAGTTTCAAACCTCTGAATTCTTTTAGCACTCCTAGATTAATAAGCTCTACTTCATTTAATCCAGGATGATATTCTTGTTCGTAATATCCTACAAGATCTTCACCTTTTTTCAGAACGTGAGTCTCTAAATTTTTATTCGTAACATACTTTACCCATTCGCTATCAGACCAAAGTAATCTGTCTCTCCAATAGTGGTCTACTCCTATTTGTTTATAAAAAAATCTATTTAAATGAAAATTATCTTTATCATCCAAAATAATTTGAAAATTTTCTGGAAGATTTAAATCAACTGTTTTTGAAAAATCTTTTATTTCTAAAAAATATCTTTTTACTCTTGAAACCATCAGCTAACCATCTTTCCAATTTTTTCACCAGCAAATATATGAAAATGTAAGTGAGGAACTTCCTGACCGCCATCGCTCCCAATATTAGTTAAAGCACGGTAACCTTTATCTTTTGCGCCCACTAAATTTGCAACATGTGTCACAGCTTTATTTAACTCTACAATTTCTTTATCTGAAGCTTTGCTGTTGAAATCATTAAGATCTACGTATTCACCTTTAGGAATAACTAAAACATGAATTTTCTTTTGAGGATTAATATCATGAAAAGCTAAAGCGTGATCATTTTCATAAACTTTTTTACATGGAATTTCTCCCCTTAGAATTTTAGCAAATATATTATTTTTATCGTAACTCATTTTTGTCTTTTCTTCAGTTCGCTCATCACATCTTCAATTTTTATGTTGTTAGACTCTAAGTAAACCATCAAATGATAAACCACATCAGCAGCTTCGTGTATCTTATTTGAATTTTTTTCCACAGATTCTATTAATTCGCCTATTTCCTCTTTTACTTTAGAAACACTTAGGTTTTTATCCTTCAAAAGTTTATTAGTATAAGACTTATCTGGAGAAGAATTTTTTCTCTCTCTGATTGTTTTAATTAATTGTTCTAAATTTTCAAACATTTTATAACCTTACCGATACATTTTTAGAATTCAAATATTCTTTAACATCTTTAATTTTATATTCACCATAATGAAAAATAGAAGCCGCCAAAACTGCACTTGCACCACCTTTAACAATGCCATCGTATAAATGATCTAGAGTTCCAACTCCACCGGAAGCTATTACGGGAATATTAGTATTATTTGTAATTGTTTTTAATAATTCAATATCGTAACCAGATTTAGTTCCATCTTTATCCATTGATGTTAATAAAATTTCTCCAGCTCCATTTTCTTCTATTTTTTTAGCAAACTCCACTGCATCGATACCGGTTTTATTTCTTCCACCGTGGGTAAACACTTCCCATTTATTTTCTGAAACTTTTTTAGCATCAATCGCTAAAACAATGCATTGAGATCCAAATTTTTTTGAAGCCTCTTTTACAAAGTTAACATTATTTACTGCAGCAGTATTTATAGAAACCTTATCAGCACCTGCTAATAATAAATCAGTTATGTTTTGAATTGTTCTAACACCCCCACCGACAGTTAAAGGAACAAAACATTCTTTAGCTGTTTTTCTAACAATATCAATAATTGTATCTCTATTTTCATTTGATGCAGTGATATCTAAAAAACAAATCTCGTCAGCGCCACTGTCGCTATATATTTTAGCTTGTTCTACTGGATCTCCAGCATCTTTTAATTTCACAAAGTTTATACCTTTAACAACTCTTCCATCTTTAACATCAAGGCAAGGTATAATTCTATTTTTAAGCACTGATCTCCTTTGCTAACTCATCTAGTTTTATATCACCATCATAAATAGCTTTTCCAACAATGATACCTTCTATTTTTTCATGATTTAATTCTTTAGCTTTCTTAATGTCGTTTATTGAAGAAACACCTCCTGAAATTACAACAGGGCAATTTGAAAGCTCTGCAATTTTTACAGTCCCATTTAGGTTAGGACTATTTTTCATTCCATCTCTATAAATATCTGTATAAATAATTCGACTTACTCCATAGTTATTTACTTCTTTGAGAAAATCTATGGTTTTAATATTTAAATTTTCTTTCCAGCCTGACACAGAAAGATTTCCATCTTTTGCATCTAATCCTAAAGCAATTTGACCTTTAAACTTTTCACAAGACTCTTTTAAAAATTCTTTATTCTTAATAGCACCACTTCCTAAAATTACTTTTTCAGCGCCTGCATCGATATATTGCTTAATGCTATCGAGGGATCTAACACCACCACCTATTTCAATTTTCAAATCGTATTTACTTACTATTTTTTTTATAATATCTAAATTAACCGTCTTTCCGGTTAATGCGCCATCCAAATCAACGATATGTAAATTTTTAAAGCCATGATCTTTGTATTTACCTGCTTGCTCAATAGGTGAAGTTTCATATTCAGTTTTGTTTTTAAAGTCTCCTTTGATTAATCTTACGCACTTCTTGTCTTTAATATCTATAGCTGGAAATATTTTCATTATAATCTTAAAAAGTTATCAATTACTTTTAATCCGATTTTATCACTCTTCTCTGGGTGAAACTGTGTTCCAAATAAATTATCTCTTTCAACAGAGCAGACAATTTTTGATGAATAATCTGTTGTCGCTGAGATGACTGATTTATCCTCAGGTATAAACTCGTAACTGTGAACGAAATACATATGAGATTTATTTTTTATGTCTTTAAATATTTTACTTTCCTTTTGAATTTCAATTTCGTTCCACCCAATGTGTGGAAGCTTAAATTTTCCATTCTGATTATTAATTTTAGAAACTTTGCCAGAAATCCAACCTAAGCCTTTTGTTTCTGCTTCTTCATATCCAATATCTGCGAACATTTGTAAGCCTACACAGATACCTAATAAGGGTTTCTTATTTGTAATTACAAAATCTTTTAGCGTATCTACTAGTCCAGAAATATTATTTAAAGATTCTACGCAGCTTTTAAATGAACCTTGCCCTGGTAAAACAATTTTATCACAAATCTTGATTTTATTAATATCCGAAGTTACCTCTAGATTAACTTTACCTTTAGCTACCTCTGTAAAAGAATTTATGACAGAGCTAATATTGCCCGATTGGTAGTCAACAATTGTGACGTTCATCAATTTTAAATAGAGCCTTTTGTCGAAGGTATTGAGTTTTTAATTCTTTTATCAATCACTAAAGCATCTTTTAATGATCTAGCTAAACCTTTGTAACATGACTCAATCTTGTGGTGACTATTTTCACCGTATATATTTTCTATGTGTAATGTAACTCCAGCTGATTGTGAAAATGCTTGAAACCACTCTTTAAATAATTCTGTATCCATTTCACCAAGTTTCTCAACCGGCAGATTTACTTTCCATATTAAATAAGGTCTGTTCGATACATCAATTGAAACTCGGCTTAGAGTTTCATCCATAGGTATCATGGTCGATGCATATCTTGTTATACCTTTTCTATTACCAGCTGCTTTTTTAATAGCTTCTCCAATTGCTATGCCTGTATCCTCAGTAGTATGGTGTAAATCTATATGTGTGTCACCTTTTGCTTTAACTTCTAGATCTATAAGAGAGTGTTTTGATAGTTGCTCCAACATGTGATCTAAAAAACCTATTCCAGTTTTAATTTTATACTTTCCTTTACCGTCTAGATTAACCGCGACAGAAATACTGGTCTCTTTTGTTTTCCTGGTTATTTTTGCTTTTCTAATCATAAACTATGCCTGATTTACCTTTGATATATATTTAAATGCTCATTTTATCAATAAATCACTATTGAAGATTGCAAATTAATCTCCACATATAACTCCATGAATACAGCTGAAAAATGGCATGGCACCACAATAGTCCTTCTTAGAAAGGGTGGTGAGACGATTGTTGCAGGTGACGGTCAAGTCAGTCTGGGTAATACAGTTTTAAAAAGCAAGGCCAAGAAAGTAAGAAAAATTGAGAGCAGAGGTGTGATTGCAGGCTTTGCTGGTTCAACTGCAGACGCTTTAACTTTATTTGAAAGGCTTGAGGCAAAACTAGAAAAGCATGCCGGCAACTTACAAAGAGCAGCTGTTGAATTAGCTAAAGATTGGAGAAGTGATAAATTTTTAAGAAGATTAGAAGCATTAATGGCAGTTGCAGATAAGAGTCACAGCTTTATAATTTCTGGAACTGGTGATGTTTTAGAACCAGAGGATGGAATAATTGGAATAGGGTCTGGAGGTAACTATGCTCTTGCGGCTGCAAAGGTGTTAATTGAAACTGATATGAAAGCAGAAGAGATCGCAAGAAAAGCGTTAAAAGTAGCATCAGATATCTGCGTATTTACAAACAATAATGTAACAATGGAAAAAATTTAAATGTCTAAATCAAAAAAAGAGATAAATTTAAAACTTGTCAGAGGATCTAAATCTGATAACTCAAAGGTCAGCGCTCTTTCCCCAAGAGAAATAGTTTCAGAACTGGATAGATATGTAATCGGTCAAAAGGAAGCAAAAAAGGCTGTTGCTGTTGCATTAAGAAATAGATGGAGAAGACAGGCTCTTACTGATGAAATGAGAGATGAAGTATTGCCGAAGAACATACTTATGATCGGTCCAACAGGAGTAGGAAAAACCGAAATATCAAGAAGACTTTCAAAATTAGCTGAGGCACCGTTTATAAAAGTTGAAGCAACAAGATTTACAGAGGTTGGGTATGTTGGAAGAGACGTAGAACAGATCGTAAGAGATTTGATAGAAATAGCAATTGCTATGGAAAGAGAAAGAAAAAGAAAAGAAGTTAAAGCCAAAGCAGAATTAAAAGCAGAGGAAAAAGTATTAGATGCATTAGTCGGAAATAAAGCAAGTGTTGCTACAAGAGAAAGTTTTAGAAAAAGACTTAGAACCGGTGATCTAGATGATAACGAAATTGAAATAGAAGTTCAGGACTCATCATCTGGAATTCAAAGCTTTGAAATACCGGGAATGCCAGGAGGTAACGTTGGTATGGTTAACCTTGGGGATATTTTAGGTAAATCTATGGGAGGGAAAAAAGGAAAAAAGAAAAAAATGTCAGTTAAAGAATCCCACGGAATTTTAGTAGCTCAGGAATCTGATAAAATGATCGAAGAAGATAAAATTATAAAAGAAGCCAAAAAAGCTACTGAAGAAAATGGAATAGTCTTTTTAGATGAAATTGATAAAGTTTCAGCAAGAAGTGACAGAGTAGGTGGTGATGTTTCTAGAGAAGGAGTCCAAAGAGACTTGTTGCCTCTAATTGAAGGGACAACAGTAAGTACTAAGCACGGTCCAATAAAAACTGATCATATTTTATTTATTGCATCCGGAGCGTTCCAATTAGCAAAACCCTCAGATCTACTACCAGAATTACAAGGGAGATTGCCAATTAGAGTGGAATTGAATGCCCTAAATGAGGATGATTTCAAAAGAATTCTAAAAGAGCCAGATAATAGTTTAATAAAACAATACAAAGCCCTTTTAAAAACTGAAGACGTTAAACTTGAATTTTCAGATGATGGTATTGATATGCTTGCAAAAATATCTGCGGAAGTTAATTCTTCAGTTGAAAATATTGGAGCGAGAAGACTTCATACTATTATTGAGAAAGTATTAGACGATATTAGTTTCAACGCAACAGATAAAGCTGGCGAAACAATCACAGTAGACAAAAAATTTGTTCAAGATAATCTGGGTAATTTAGTTAAGGATACGGACCTATCAAAGTTTATACTATAAATTCTTTAGCTTTATTAGAATTGCACCTTCTCCACCATCTTTTACTTCAGCTTCATTAATCGATACTATAAGTTTATTTGTCTCAAAATCGGATTTAATATATTCCGGAACAGAAAATTTCAATTTTCCTAAGTCTTTTGAAACATAAACACCTTTATCACTCGTAGAATGTAATCCCTTACCTGTAATTAATAATAATTCTTTATACTTATTCTTGATACAAAAGAGTAAAATTTCTTTTACCTTTATGTTCGCTTCATCTAGAGTAAAACCATGAAGATCAAACTTAAATCTTTCTTTTTTGATTCTCTTTTGATTATTATTATCTTTATCGAAAATATCTAATGGATCTTTAATATAATTTTCCCAAGTTTGTTTGTCTTCCTGGGAAAGATCTTTTTTTTTATTCACTGACTGATAATTTCAGATAAATACCAGTTTGGACTTTTCTTATTAATGTTTTTTGTAAATTTCCAACTATCAGTTACAAATTTAATTTTGTCAGGATTTCCCTCGATTATTTTATTATCTTTATCTTTTTTTACAGATATCACTTCAGCAACGAACTTAACAGTAGCAAATAAATTATCTTTGATTTTCTCATATTTTTCTACAGAAGACTCTTTCACTCCGATAAATGTAAATTCTGATTTAATATTATCTTTATTTCTAGATTTTATTGCATCAGAAAAATTAGAAAACATATTCGGTGATAACAAAGCCTTTAGTTTGATCAAATCACCTGATGCGAAAGAAGTTAGAATACTTTCATAAGCTATCTCAGCGCCTTTCAAAAATTCTTTTTTGTCTTTTCCTTCAAGAATTTCTAGATTTTGTTCAGCAGCTTTAGTGTCTTTTTGAGGCATACTGAATTTTTTTTCAGCAAAATTTGGATAAACTTTGGACTCATGTCCAGTTTTTCTACCTAATATGCTTCTTAATCTAAGGATTATAAATCCTGCTATCATTCCCAGTAAAATTATATCTAAATATCCAAAACTGTTACTCATTATTTGATAAATATACATGAATAATATAATTTTGTATCTGACAAATGAACACATTTTTCCTAATATTTGTAGGATTACCAGCCATAGAGATATTTTTAATGATCAAAATTGGTGGAGAAATTGGTGCTTTTAACACTATAGCTTTAATATTCTTAACAGCAATAATTGGTGTTTATTTTGCGAGAATACAAGGTATCCAAACATTGAGATCAGGACTAATTAACATTTATCAAAACAAGACACCAATTTATGAGTTACTTTCAGGGGCATCGATAGCTTTTGCAGCTGTGCTATTAATTTTTCCCGGATTTCTTACCGATTTTTTAGGTCTTGTATTGTTAATTCCATTCTCCAGGAGTTTATTATTTAAGTTCTTTTTAAGAAATAAAAAAGATACTGATAAACCAAAAAAAAATAGTGAGATAATAGATGGTGAGATAGTAAAAAAAAATAAAGATGAGTTATAAAATAATTGGTAAATATATAAAAGACTTAAATTTCCACATTCCAAATCCAAAAACTTTTTTTTTACTTACTAAAGATATTCAAAAATATAAAATAAACATAGATATAAAGAGTAACCAGGTAAAAGAAAATATTATAGAAGTTTATACCTCACTAAATCTTTTACCGATAACAGAGAATTTTGAAAAAATTGATGCTAAGATTGTATTTTCAACGATTATTGAAATTACAGAAGAAAAAATAGATAAAAAAAAGATTGAGAAGATAGTACTTGTTGATGTGCCGTCTAAAATTTACAAAGAACTAAGAATAATATTTATAAATTTGTTCGAAAATTCGGGCTTTAGAGATATCAAGATTAGTGAGAACGTTGATTTTGAGAAACTTTATAATGCAAAAAGAATTCAATAAAAATTTTTTTTTATCTCCTTTTTCAAAAAATCTCTGTGTAACTTTACTTCTTCTTCTGAAACTTTATATATTTTCTTGTTGTAATCGTTGTTTTTAAAGATATTTTTATCATTTTCTTTATTTAATAAATTAAACTTTGGCTCCTTTGCGTCAAGTAAGTTAATATAAACTTCTCTTAAAAGCTCGCAATCTAACAATGCATTATGCTTGGTTCTTTTAGAAATATCTATATTAAATCTTTTACATAAAGCATCTAAAGAATTTGATGTTCCTGGAAATTTATTTCTAGCTAACTCAAGAGAATCGAATACCATGTTTTTATTAATTTGTTCCTTCTTTAAATAACTTAACTCTCCATTAAGAAAACTTAAATCAAATTGAGCATTATGAATTATAATCTTTTTATCTTTGATAAATTCAAGAAATTCATCAACTATTCCGCTAAATGTTTTTTCTTTGCTTAAAAAATCTCGTGAAAATCCGTGAACTCTAAACGCTTCATCAGGCACATCTCTTTCAGGATTAATTAATTTATGAAAAATTTTACCAGTAGAAATTAAATCTTTGGTTTCCACACAAGCTATTTCTACAATTTTATGCCCCTCTTTGAATGATAAGCCAGTTGTTTCTGTGTCTAAAAAAATTTCATTCATATTTTTTTAGTATATCCAATAATTTCTTTTTTAGAATCTTAATATTTTTTTCATTAACAACCACATAATCACATTTACTGCTTTTTTTTGAGTCACTTAATTGTTTTTCATTTAAGATATCGAATAGATTTTTGTTTCCACCTTTATATATAAATCTTTGTAACCTAATTTTTTTTTTTGCTTTTATAAAAAAAGTAACATCAAAGTATTTTACTAAGTTACTTTCTACTAAAAGGGGAATTTCAAGAAAAATTAGTGATTTTTTTTTATTAATTTTAATAAACTTTCTCATCTCTCTTCTAACAATAGGATGGATCATTTTCTCAAGTCTTTTAATAAATGATTTATCATTTAAAACTTTTTTTCTTAGAGAATTTTTAAACTTTTGGTCATCTTTAATTTTAAATTTTTTTGATAATATTTTTCTAAAGTAAGCTTTTGTGTAAAGTTTCTTGACAACATCATCGGCACTAAAAAGTGGACCTTTTCGCATTGATAAAATTTTACTAGCTGTTGTTTTTCCTGAGGCTAATGAACCTGTAATACCAATTTTTTTCATTTAAGTTTAGATATTAATAAATCAACTAATTTTTGATCTATCTCAGGGTTTACTTTATTCCACAAGTAAAAAGCTTTTTGACCTTGATAAATAAACATTTCTAGACCATTAAAAACTTTAATATCTCTATCTTTTAAAAATTTTAAAGTTCTTGTTTCCAAAGGATTATAAATCGTGTCAATGTAAATTAAATCTTTTTTGGTGGGCTCAAAATCAAACTCAAAATCATTATTATTTTTTAAGCCTAAGCTAGTAGCGTTAATTATAATATCATATTTTTTTAATTCATCTTTTAAATGTTGCCACTCTAAAATATTTATATTTTTAAATTTTTTTTTTAAAAAAATACATTTTTCCATTGTCCTATTTGTTATTGAAACATCTTGAACACCTGATTTTTGTAAGGAAAGTATAACAGATGGTGATACACCACCTGCTCCAATAACTAATGCTTTTTTTTGCGGTGCACGGTCTACTTCTTTTAAATAAGCAGCTTGTAATCCAAATACATCTGTATTGTCTCCTACAACAGAGCTTTTTTCATCGAGGTATAGTGTATTAACCGAACTTGTTAATAAAGCATCCTTAACAAGGAGATCTACATAAGGTACGATTTTTTGCTTGTAAGGAAGAGTGATATTAATACCAAATATTTCTTTTTTTCTAATCTTTTGCACTAACTCTGAAATCTTATTTTGTTTAATATCAATTAAACTATAATCAGCATTAATTCCATATTTTTTAAACCAGTAATTATGTAAAACTGGAGACAGTGAATGCTTTATTGGGTTTCCAATTATTCCAAAATATTTTTTCATTTTTTTTTTTTATACTGCTCAATATAGCTGATTATATCTTTTATAGGCAAACCCATAATCGACTTATGATCGCCTTTTATATATTCAAAAAGTTTTAATCCCTCAGACTCTATTTGGTAAACACCATAAGCTGATAGAGTTTCTGTCTTGATCTTGCTTAAATAATTTTTAAGCTGCGCCTCCGAAAAATTTTTCATTTTCAATTCTGAAGAATCCGTGTGGTTCCAAATCATTGCTCCGTTTTTAGAAATACATACTGAACTAATTAAAAAGTGCTTTGAATTGTTAAGCTCTTTTAATATAGCAAGAGCTTCCTCTCGTGAATTAGGTTTATTTATTAATCTGTTATTGAGCGAAATAACACTATCTGCACCTAAAACTAATTTATTTGGATGCTGTATACTAACTTTGGTTGATTTTATTTCAGCAAGATTTTTTGAAATTAATAATGGACCTGCTCCTTCTGCCAATAGTGAGTTTTTAACTTCGTCTTCATCGACATTTGATACAATAACTTCAAAATCAATTTTGTGATCTTCTAGTATTTGTTTTCTTACACCGCTTTTAGAAGCTAAAATTATTTTCATTTATTTCTTTTAATTTCTATGATCTTTAAAATAGATGCAGCTGTCTCCTCGACAGATCTTCGGGTAACATCTATTGATGGCCAATTATTTTTTTTAAAAAGATTTTTGGAACCTTCTACCTCTTCTCTAATATGATCAATATCAGTATATTCTTTTAATTTACGATCTTTCATAATAGCTACTCTATTTCTTCTAATGTCCGCTAGTCTAACAGGATCTGCTATTAATCCTATTACACAAATTTTTTCGTCATTAACCAAATCTTCAGGAATTTTTTGATCTAATACTAAAGGAATATTTACTGTTTTATATCCTCTATTAGCTAAATAAATTGAGGTAGGAGTTTTACTGGTTCTACTTACACCTAACAAAACAATATCGGCATTTTTTATGTCATCTACTTTTTTTCCATCATCATGCGCCATGGTAAATTGAATAGCTTCAATTCTTTTATAATAATCATCATCTAATACATGTTGCGCGCTTGGTTTATGTATTGCTTTCTGGTTTAAAAGTTTAGAAAAACTTAAAATAAGATTACCTAGTATTCCGAAACATGGTAGATTATTTTTTTCACTTTGTTTAGAAATATATTTTGCAAGTTTTGTTTCTACAATAGTATATAGTATTAAAGAATTTTCTAAGTTAATACACTCACTTATAATTCTATCAATTTGTTGCTCTGTTCTCACAAAAGCATACTCTTTTTTTTCATACTCAAAATTTGAAAATTGAGATTTAAGTGACAAAAATATTCTATCTAGAGTTTCGCCCGTAGAGTCAGACACAAGATATACATTGTATTTTTGGTTCATATTTTTGTTAATAAATAAATAATAAACTAAGTTTTTCCACTTCTTGTAAAGAAACTGACAAAAAAACTAACATTAATTAACAATATTTTAACATTTTATACGATGTTAATATTGTTGTTTTACTAATGTTTATAAGATTAATAAAGTCAGTAAATAGAAATATTTATTAAAAAAGTTATTAACTAGAATATGTATAAAATATGTATTAAAAGTTATATGAGTATTTAACAGCACATAGTACCTCAAAAAGGATTCTAAAACCTATTTTATTTTATGAGCAATCTTAAAGAAATATTAATAAAAAAAAAAAGTTGTAAATCTGTGTGGTTTATGAGACAAGCAGGTAGATATTTACCAGAATTTAGAAACTTAAGAAATAAGAATCCTGATTTTATAAATCTTTGCTTAAATAGTGAATTAAGCTCTAAGATCACCCTCCAACCAATTGAAAGATTCGACCTAGATTCTGCAATAATTTTTTCAGACATCTTAATGGTTCCTTACGCTCTAGGGCAGGATGTAAAATTTTCAAAAGACTTAGGCCCTGAATTAAGCAAGTTTAATGTTGACATGTTCCTAGACAATAATGAAAAAATATTTTCTAAGAAGCTTGAACCAGTTTACAAGGCTATAAATATAACAAGGAAAAAATTAGATAAAAAAAAGACATTAATTTCTTTTATTGGTGCTCCATGGACAATTTTAGTTTACATCTTAAACCTCAAAAAAAATAAAAAAGATTTAGACGTAAATAAGTTAGAAGATAAAAAATTAAACTTAGATTTAGTAATTAAAGAATTAATAAAATACTTATGTATTCATATAAATAATCAAATAAATGCAGGAGCTGATGTTGTTCAAGTATTTGATTCCTGGGCAGGTTTAATACCCGAAAATAAAATAAAAGAATATTGCTATTTACCTAATCTAGAAATTATCAATTTTTGTAAAAAAAATAAAATACCAAACATCTGTTTCCCAAAAGGCATCAAGCAAAAATATGAAGAATTTAATAATTTTGTAAAACCAGATGGCATAAGTCTAGACCCCGAAGTAGACCCAACATGGGCAAAAAATAATTTAAAAAATGTAGTTTTACAAGGTGGCTTGGCACCACAAGTTCTTTTAAAAAATGATAAAGAAATGATAGAGGGAGCGACAAAATATATTAAGGCTTTTAAAAATGTACCTTATATCTTTAATTTAGGACACGGGTTACTTCCTGAAACAGATCCTGATAAAGTAATGAAGTTAATAAAATTTTATAGGAATTTTGATGAATGACGAATAAAGACCACCCAGAAGTAAAGTTTGGTAAAACTGGAGTTCTAATAGTTAACTTAGGCACACCAGATTCTACTAGTTGGCTTGATATTAGGAGATATCTAAAAGAGTTTCTCTCAGATAGAAGAGTAATAGAGATAAACCCAATTATTTGGCAAATTATATTAAATGTATTTATTTTAACTTTTAGACCATCAAAAACAGCTCACGCATACAAGCAAATTTGGAGGAAAGAAAGTAATGAGTCACCTTTACTATATTTTACTAAAAATCAAGCCTCTAAACTTAATAAAAAAGTTGGAAATGAAAAAACAATTGTTGATTTTGCCATGAGATACGGCAACCCCAGCATTAAATCTAAATTAATTAAATTAAAAGAAGCAGGATGTGAAAATATTATAATTCTACCTCTATATCCACAATATGCAGCTGCTACAACAGCCACAGTTTGTGATGAAGTTTATAGATCTTTGATGAGAATGAGATGGCAACCTAGTTTACAAATAATTCCACATTATGAAAGCAATCACTTTTATATTAGCGCTTTAATTAATAGCATTAAAAAGAAAGTTAAAGAAATTAATTGGAAACCCGATCTAATAGTCTCTTCTTATCATGGTATACCTAAATCTTACTTTGATAAAGGAGATCCATATCATTGTTATTGTCATAAGACCACAAGGTTAATGAAAGAAAAATACAATGAAATTGAAATAAGGACAACATTCCAATCTCGTTTTGGGCCACAAGAATGGTTAACTCCATATACAGATAAAACTTTAGAAACTTTGCCGAAAGAAGGGGTAAAAAATTTATTAGTAATATGTCCTGGTTTTGCATCTGACTGCGTTGAAACCTTAGAAGAAATTAACATTCAAGGCAGAGAAAGTTTTCTTGAAAATGGGGGAAAAAATTTCGATTTAATTCCATGTTTAAATGACAATTCCGATCAAATAAGTTTGTTTGAAAAATTGATCAGTAAATATTTATAAAATGAATTCTTACTTATTGTTAAAATCTCTTCATCTTATCACAGTAATTTCTTGGATGGCCGGTTTGCTTTATTTACCTAGAATATTTGTTTACCATTCACAAGCAGATCACGATTCCCAAAAAAAAGTTTTTAAGGTTATGGAAAAAAAACTTTACAATTTCATTATGATGCCAGCTATGCTACTTTCGTGGTTACTTGGTTTATTGCTAATACATAATATCGGTTTTTCAATTCTTCTGGAATTGTGGATGAAGATAAAGCTTGTTGCAGTAATAATTTTAACTTATTATCATTTCACTCTAGGGAAATTTTTAAATGATTTCGCTAAGGATATTAATAATAAATCCTCTAAATTTTTTAGAATATATAACGAAATACCAACAGTTATACTAATTGTGGTAATATTTGTTGCAATTTTTAAACCTTTGTAATTAAGGGGTTGAATTTTTCATAAAAAGACATATATTTTAGATACTTTCCTTAAATCAATAAAATCAAATGAATTTACAAGAACTCAAGCAAAAAAATCCCGCAGAGCTTATTAGTGAAGCAGAGAAGCTGGGTATAGAGAATCCTAGCACATTAAGAAAGCAAGAAATACTTTTTGCGATTTTGAAAAAACTTGCTGAGAAAAATGAGCAAATAACTGCTACAGGAGTTCTAGAGGTATTACAAGATGGATTTGGTTTTTTAAGAGCAATTGAGTCTAACTATCTTCCTGGACCAGATGATATTTATGTAAGCCCGAGCCAAATTAGAAGGTTTGGTCTTAGAACAGGAGATTCGGTTGAAGGAGAGATACGCGGACCAAAAGATGCAGAAAGATATTTTGCTTTACTCAAAGTAAACAAAATTAATTTTGATGATCCTGATAAAGGAAAAAATAAAATAGCTTTTGACAACCTCACACCGCTGTATCCCAATGAAAGAATCAAGTTAGAGGTAGAAACTAATAAAGTTGAGAAAAAACCTGACAATACTGCAAGACTTATCGACTTAGTAAGCCCAATAGGTAAAGGTCAAAGGTCTTTAATAGTATCACCGCCCAGAGCTGGCAAGACTATAATTCTTCAAAACATTGCACAATCTATAACCGCAAATCATCCAGAATGTTACCTGATGGTATTGTTAATTGACGAAAGACCCGAAGAGGTAACAGATATGCAAAGATCTGTTAAAGGTGAAGTAGTAGCTTCAACATTTGATGAACCAGCGTCAAGGCACGTAGCTGTTGCAGAGATGGTAATCGAGAAAGCAAAAAGATTAGTGGAACATAAAAAAGATGTAGTAATTTTGCTTGACTCCATTACTAGATTAGGAAGAGCCTATAATGCAGTTATCCCTAGCTCTGGAAAGGTGCTTACTGGTGGTGTAGACGCAAATGCCCTTCAAAGGCCAAAAAGATTTTTTGGTGCTGCCCGAAATGTTGAGGAAGGTGGTTCCTTAACAATAATTTCTACCGCTTTGATTGACACTGGAAGCAGAATGGACGAGGTAATATTCGAGGAATTTAAAGGAACAGGTAATTCAGAATTAATTCTCGATAGAAAAGTTGCAGATAAAAGAATTTACCCAGCGTTGGATATAACAAGGTCTGGCACAAGAAGAGAAGAGTTATTATTTGAAAAAGATGAATTATCAAAAATGAATGTTTTACGAAGAATAATAAGTCCAATGGGCACAATGGACGGTATTGAGTTTTTAATTTCTAAACTGAAAAATACTAAAAACAATTCAGATTTCTTCGACTCTATGAACAAGTCAGCAAATTAGTTATCATTGCACTGTCTGATTGTTAAAGTTTACTTCGTGTAAGTAAAAGCTGATTATGTTTTCTAAAGTTTCAACTTTATCTTCAATAGTTAAGGACTCTAATAGTTTTTGTTTTTCCTCATTTGTAACTGGAGAAATCATTGATAAAGTATTAATTCTCTGATTTTTATCTAATTTCTCAAACTCTCTCCAATTAAGAAGCAATCCATTTTTTTTGAAAAAAGTTTTAGCTTTAGACATTAATTTTTCAGTGTTAAGATTACCTGATGAATTCTGTAAATCTAATTCGAAACTTTTATAATCAACTTTAAATTCTCTATATAATTTTGAACTTTTAATCTCCTGTAAGATTTTAAACCTAGTAACACCTGTGAGATTTATTAATATTCTCCCATCTTTACTTTTCTGAAGGTCGCTTATTTTGCCTAGACACCCAACTTTATAAACATCATTCCCATTTTTTTGTGATTGTACCATGCCCATAAATTTATCTTTGCTGTAAGCGTGATTAACTAGGTCAATATATCTCTCCTCAAAAATATTAAGTGGAAGATTTGTTTTAGGGAAAAAAATTACTCCGCTTAGTGGAAATACAGGTATAGTTTTAGGAAAAACTTTCATAACTTATACTATATTAAAAAATTTTCAGTATCGGTAGTGACATTTTATTTTAGTTGACCATTCTAGAGGCTTTATATTATAAATCTATGTAATTTGCGGGCATAGCTCAGTGGTAGAGCGTCTCGTTGCCAACGAGAAGGTCGAGGGTTCAAGTCCCTTTGCCCGCTCCAATTTTATGAGTGATTTATCAAATAAAAAATGTATTCCGTGTGAGGGAAATATTCCTCCTTTTGACAAAAGTGAAGTTCATAAGTATTTAAAAAAAGTTGATGGTTGGGATGTAAAAAGTGATCAGGAAGGTAGCTTTTTTTTAATCAAGGAATTTAAATTTAAAAATTTTAAAGACAGTCAAAATTTTGTAAACAAAATAAGTGATTTGGCAGAGAATGAAAATCACCATCCCGATATTACTTTTGGATGGGGATATTGTAACATAAAAATTTTTACACATGCAATAAAAGGTCTTGCTGAAAGTGATTTTATTCTAGCAGCTAAAATTGATAAATTGAATTAATGATTAAAGTGTCTTAGACCTGTAAATAACATTTTTATCTTTGATTTATTCGCAAAATCGATAATCTCTTTATCTCTTATAGATCCCCCCGGTTGAACTATAATTTTTACTCCTGCATTTACTAAAATTTTCACGCCATCTACAAATGGAAAAAAAGCGTCGGAAGCAGCTATAGAATTTTTTATTTTTTTAGGAAGAAATTTTTTTGCTTTTTGAATAGCTATTTTACAACTATCGAGTCTACTCGGTTGGCCACCTCCTATTCCTATAGTTGAAAGATTGTTGCACAATACAATAGCATTTGATTTGATATGTTTACTGATATTAATTGCAAACTTAATGTCAGATAATTCTTTTCTACTTGGCTTAAGTCTTGTAACACATCTTAACTTTTTTTTATCTAAGATAATTTGATTTTTTTCTTGAATCATAAAAGCGCCATCGTATGATTTAATGAGAGATGATTTTTTTGATTTAAATTTAGATATATCAATAATTCTTAAATTTTTTTTTAGTTTTAAAATTTTTAAAGACTCATTATCAAATTCTTTAGCCAATATAACTTCAGCAAAATTTTTTGTAATTTCTTTAGCGATTTCTTTTGTAATTTTATAATTACAAGCTATAACTCCACCAAAAGCACTTATTGGATCAGATGCAAAAGCATTTTTTAATGAGTCAATTGATTTTGAATTTTCAGAAACTCCACAAGGATTCGCATGTTTAATAATGACGGTACAATTTTTTTCTTTGGTGGAACCTAAAATATCCAGAGAGGCGAAAATATCGTTATAATTATTAAAACTCAATTCTCTACCGTGTAATTGTTTAAAACCAATTTCTTTATCGTTGTAATCACTTAAATATATAGAGCTCTGTTGATGAGGATTTTCACCATACCTAAGTTTTTTTAATCTTTTTCCGAAAATAGTTTTTCTTTCAGGAAATTGTATTTTTAACTTTTTATTGAACCAGTTAGCTATCATCGAGTCGTAATAAGCAGTCAATCCAAAAGCCTTTGACGACATAAGTTGTCTAAATTTTAGACTTGTCGAACCTCCATTTCTTTCTAATTCATTTATCAGAAGCGGATAATCATTTTTATTAGTTATTATTGCAACATTTTCGAAGTTTTTAGCCGCAGCTCTTACCATTGTAGGCCCCCCAATATCTATATTTTCAATAATACTTTTAAAATTTTTGGTATTACTAACCACTTTTTGAAATGGATAAAAATTAACTATAATTAAATCTATTGGTGGAAATTTATTTTTGGACATCTCATTAGTATGAACTTTATTTCGTCTATCATGGAGAATTCCTGCATGAATTTTTGGATGTAGAGTTTTAACTCTACCATCAAGCATCTCTTTAAAACCAGTATACTTTGATAATTCAGTGCATCTAAAACCAAGTTTTTTTATCGATTTATATGTGCCGCCAGAACTTATCATATTAATTTTATACTTTTTTAAAACTTTCAATAAAGACGCAATGTTTTCTTTGTCAGAAACAGAAATCAAAGCGTTTTTAATTTTTGAACTCATTTTATAGTTTTTTCTTTATTTCCCAGATAAAAGATTTACTTTTATTAACTAAATTACCTGAAATAGTTATACAAGTGTTATCTAATATTTTTTCTCCTCCAAGATATACGCTTCTCTCCAACTCTATATCTTCATCTTTGACGGTAAAAATTAGTGATTTATTCTTTGATATTTGAATTAAAGCGCTATTACCACTAATAGTTTTTATTGCAGATAATTTAGGATTTAAGTGAAATCTAAAAACGTATCTTATAGGTATACCGTCACTCTTCTTGAAAATATAATCTTTTCCTTGTAAGTAATTATTTTCATGGTTTAGAAAAATTTCTCTTTTATGAATACAATTAAAATCTTTTTCATATCCATTATGTGATATCGTTGAGCCTGTTAAATGTTTATCATTCTTGATTTTAAAATCGCTTGTTTTAAAGGTATTTTTAATTGAATTACCAAAAATTCTATTTATAAGTTTATTTCTTTCAAATTTAGTAATACTTGTATCATTTATTGTTAGCGTAGATTGACTTGCAGTTAATCTACTAATTAGTTCTGCCTTTGAAGAAATCTTTTTTCCGAAACCACAATTTGTTATAATTTTAATTCCATCTATAAAATATTCAAAAGATAGAGGGCCAGATTGATAATTTTTTGAAAAATTCTTGTTAGGAGGACTGCCAACATCATAATAAAGAATTTGATGTTTCGATTTAGCATTATAAATTCCTCCAAGAATATCCTTTTTATTTTTTTTATTTAATTTAAAATTTTCTTGATATTTATCGAAAATACTTAAATCATTTTCGAAACTTCCATTAAAAAGCGGCACTTGGTTATCTGGAGTTTTTAAAAATTTTATACATTCTAAGTTTTTTTTAATAATATCATCAAGAAACTCCGGCATATATTGATGAGCATCTCTAATATTTTCATGGCACAATATTAGGTATTTTGTGAAATTGATTAAGTCATTTGGACTTCTAGTTAGAGGAAAACCATCATCATCAAAATAATATTTTACAAACCTCTCTAATTCTTTAATTCCAGAATTATAGTTTTCCTCGTACTCTTTAAAGACTATGCCAGATAAGGTTAAAGTAGTTATTATCTCGATTTTTTTAAGGGGATCTTTCTCAAATTTAATATTTTTTTTTAAGTGGTTGCACTGAGAAATAATATTTTTAAACAAGTTCTTTTTGAAATCAAAGGTTCCATTGTTAATAATAATATCAATATTTAACATCCAGCTAATAATTCTTGAGCATAACGTCGTAGTTTCCCAAACATTTTTTTTAAAATTGGAATATTTAAGCATCCAAATATAAATTATTTTTTGGATATTTTTCCCATCAATTTTCCTATCAATCAAATTAAGCCACAAGAAATTATGTTGTTCTAGAATATTAGTATTTTTATTTTCTAACCAAAAGTTGTTTGGATCTATTTCATTTATTTTAAATAGTCTCTTTTTATAAGGAGATATGATTGAAAGTAGAAAAGGGTTAGGATTAAAATGAACTTGAGTTGGTATTTTTGAAACTAAAGACTTGTTATATTGACTTGAAGAAAAATATAACTTTTTAAAAAATTTTATAAAAGTAATTTGTAAAGCGATTAAATAAAAATAGGCAACTTTTAAGCCAAACATCTATTAATTTTTTCTTAGAATTTCTATATTTTTCTTTAGATTACCTTTGTTCTCTTTAAAAATTGTTGATCCAGAGACTAGAATATTTGCTCCTGCTTTCTTAGCTAAAGAACAATTTTCAAAATTTATACCTCCATCTATTTCAATATCAACTTTAAGATTATTTTTGCTAATAATTTCTTTTAACTTTTTAGTTTTTTCTAGAACTTCAGGTATAAATTTTTGTCCACCGAATCCTGGTTCTACACTCATGATAAGGACTAAATCGATTTCACTTAGATGATTCTTTATCAAATCTATTTTAGATTTTGGTTTAAGAGAAATACCTACTTTTTTATTCTCTTTTTTTATTAAACCTATGGTTTTTGATGTACTTTCAGTGGCTTCTGGATGAAAAGTAATTATATCAGCTCCTGCATCCGCGTAGTCTTTTATGAAATTATCAACTGGAGAAATCATTAAATGAACATCAAATATTTTTTTTGTAAGAGGTCTAAGTTTTTTAATCACCTCAGGTCCTATTGTTAGATTAGGCACAAAGTGTCCGTCCATAACGTCTATGTGTATATAGTCAGCACCAGCTTCTTCTAACGATATGACCTCAGCTCCTAATTTACTAAAGTCAGCAGATAAAATAGACGGTGAGATTTTGATAAGATTACTCATTACACATTTATATTTTAATCCAAAACTTTGTCAAAAAATAAGCTTAATTAAACAGTTGATATAATTGTCTTGAAAAATCACTTTCTAATGGAAAAGCAAGCATTCCCCAGACATCATAGCCTAATATATAAGGCATTGCATAGAATCTGAATAGATAAAAAAACCATGCAACGTATAAAGCTATGAAAGGACCAAACAAAAAGCTTGGAGTAATAAATTTAAATAAATTAATAATGGGGTTTGTTGTTTTCACAAATATTCTCATGAAAAAAAAGGTGGAGTCTTCTTTTTGAAAAATATTCATAAATGCCCGGCCTATTAAAGTCCACATAATAGTTCCTAAAGCGTAATCTAAAACAATTGCCCAAGTTGGTATCATATTTATAAATTACCATGATTTAGGTAAAAAAAAAGGGGCGAATAAATCGCCCCTTTTAATTTTAAATAATTTTTAATTAGTGTTGCTTACCAAGAATGGCCTTACCTGTCGGTATTCTTGTGTCGTCTACTAATTTTTGTGTAGCTGGACTTGGCTCTTTAGTCATTAAACTGACTACCACCATTACAACTAAACAAATTGGAGCTCCGATTAAACCAAATCTTAAGTGATCAATACCTAAGAATGGAGTATTAACACCACCGAATATTGGAACTGAGAATTTAGGGAACACCCACAATAAGTATAATGTTCCTGAGGCAATTCCCGCTACAATTCCAGCGATTGCACCTTCTCTAGTAGCTCTCTTCCACCATACACCAAGTACAAGTGGGAAGAATAAGCCTGACATTGCAAAGTCGAATGCCCAAGCAACCGAACCTAAGATACTTGTCAGCCTGAAAGAGGCTATGTAAGCACCAGCGGCTCCGATTAATACTAGAAGTACACGAGCAACTAATAGTCTTTTAGCAGTTTCTGCTTTTGGATTTATGATCTTGTAATAAATGTCGTGCGATAACGCATTTGAGATCGCAAGAACTAATCCATCGGCAGTTGACATGGCAGCAGCCATACCACCAGCAAACACAAGTCCTGAGATTACGAACGGTAGACCCGCTACTTCTGGAGTAGCTAATACTACAACGTCACCTCTCATGAACCATTCGTTCAACTGAAGTATTCCGTCACCATTAAAGTCTGCGATAAATACTTGTTTAACTTCAGACCATCTCTGCACCCACTCTATCGACTGAACTTCAGAAATAGATTTTCCGATAATTCCAGTTGGTAGATTTGGATCCATCAATGCTAATTTAGACAATGTCGCTAACATAGGCGCTGAAGAGTAAAGTAAGAAAATAAAGAATAGCGACCAAGCTACTGATTTTCTTGCTGCTCTTACTGTAGGAGTTGTAAAGTATCTCATTAAGATATGAGGTAACGATGCTGTTCCCACCATCATACAAATCGCTAACGATAAGTATTTCCAGACAGCCATTCCACCTTCAGGTACTCCAGAGTGAGTTCCAGAGATGTATTTCAATCCTCCTGGTACCCCAGCTGCTTTCATATCTGCGGCGCTGTTTTTAACTAGTCCAAATTGCTGTTCAAGTTCACCAAGTCTTGCAACCTCATCACCTAACATTAAGTGAGGGAATATTCCTCCACCTACGTTAGAACTTATCCAGAATACTGGTATTAAGTATGCGACGATTAATACAATATACTGAGCAACCTGTGTCCAAGTTACGGCTCTCATTCCACCAAGCATTGAACAGATAAGGATACTTATTAATCCTACCCATACACCTGCTTCAAACGGAATTCCAAGAGCTCTAGAAGCAATTGTTCCCGTAGCATTAATTTGAGCTGTTACGTAAGTAAATGATGCTATGAAAAGCACGAATACTGCGCAAGCTCTTACGAGGTTACCACCGTACCGTGTTCCGATAAAATCAGGAACTGTGTAACATCCAAACTTTCTTAGGTACGGAGCCATTAGAGTTGCAACAAGTACGTATCCACCTGTCCAACCAACTAAGAAGGCCATATAAGTATAGCCACCAAAGTAAACTCCACCCGCTAAAGCTACGAATGATGCACCTGACATCCAGTCAGCTGCTGTCGCCATCCCGTTAAATACGGTTGGCACTTGTCTTCCTGCAACATAGTAGGCATCTACTTGTATGGTTCTTGATAAATAACCGATTAAGGCATAAATCAATACCGTGAAAGCTACAAACATCACTCCGATGTTTTTAGCTGACACACCTGCTTGCTCTGCTAATGCCATCAAAATGATGAACACTATAAAGCCACCAGTGTAGGTACCATATATTTTAGGAAGGTTTTGTATAAAATCTCCTTTAAACATTAGTCATCCTCTCTTTCTGAGAAACCATGTTCTTCGTCGATTTTTTCTTGTTTATTTGCAGTCCAAAACAAAATTATCACAAAGGCAAGAAGTGAACCTTGCGCAGTCATGTAATATGCCAGTGGATAGCCAAGAAAAGACATCGTGTTCAGTTCAGAACCAAACATGAAGATCACTAATGAGAAGAAAGCCCAAAGAACCAATGTTACTATCATATGGTTTTTGGTCTTATTCCAATATGCGTCTTTATTTGACATATTTCCCCCTATTTATTTTTAACTTTTTACGTAAAAAGTACTTTTATTGGAGGGGAGCATACTGATTATGAGTTGAATTTAAAGAGAAAAAAGGACCCCAAAACCAAATTGAAATGCTATAAGACAAGTAAATAAAGGGTTTTTTAAATACAACGTGAAATTGAATCTAAATAAATTGCGAAACACTCTTAGAACCACTCTAATTAACATTTGGGAATACGTAATTCCGATTTGGAAAATTTCTGGTTTATTTAAAGGAATTAAATCAAAAAAGGATTTAGAAAATTTTATTCAGGAGAGATCTGCTCATGTTACTCAAACGACACTATACGGTTATTTAAAAACGAGAATTGGGGTTAAGTATATAGCTATGATGGAGGATGAAGTTTTTCTCAAATCTATCAATATCGCAAAATGGAATATCTATATGGTTGCTTTGGCTGATTGCACTTTTTACGTTTTTTCTTATCTGACCTCAGAAAAAAACTTGAGAGATAATGATTGTAAAGAAATTTTTTTAAATATTATAGAAAATGAGAAAAAAAATGGTTTAAGTGATGAAATTTTTGATAAAGGTAAAAAAAATTTTCTAGATAGATTAGAGAAAATAAATTTTTCAAACTATTATTTAAATGATCCTTTTAAAGAGAGCGGTCAAGCTTTATACTATTGGTCACCAATTGCAGATGAATTAAAATCGCTTGATAAAAAAATAGTTTTAAATTCAATTCATTTAAAATGGGGGTTGATGAAGGACGAGTTTAAAAAATTAACAAAAAATTTAAAATTCAATTAATCTTTATTTTTTCTATTTTCCACTAAGGATGTAACAACGCTAGGGTCTGCAAGAGTAGTAGTGTCCCCTAAATTATCTGGCTCATTGGCAGCTATTTTTCTTAAAATCCTTCTCATAATTTTTCCAGATCTTGTTTTAGGCAAACCAGGAGCAAATTGAATTACGTCAGGAGTAGCTATTGGACCAATTTGTTTTCTTACCCAGAGTTTGAGATCTCTTTCTAGATCCCCTGTTGGATTTTCACCTGCGTTTAAAGTTACGTAACAATATAACCCATTGCCTTTAATGCTGTGTGGGAAACCTACAACTGCTGCTTCAGCTACTTTTGGATGTGCAACAAAAGCACTCTCTATTTCAGCAGTACCAAGATTATGGCCAGAAACAATAATTACGTCATCGACTCTTCCTGTAATCCAGTAATATCCATCTTTATCCCTTCTACACCCATCTCCTGTGAAATATTTTCCATCAAATTGAGAGAAATAAGTGTCTATAAATCTTTGATGATCGCCATAAACTGTTCTCATTTGTCCTGGCCAAGATGACGCCATGCAAAGCCTACCTTTACCCTCTCCTTTAATAACTTTACCATCTTTATCTACTAAAACAGGCTTAATTCCGTAAAAAGGCTTTGTTGCTGAACCAGGCTTTAAATCTATAGCTCCTGGTTGAGGCGCTATTAAAATTCCCCCAGTTTCAGTTTGCCACCAAGTATCTACAATCGGACATCTTGAATCCCCAACAGTCTTGTAATACCACATCCAAGCCTCAGGATTTATCGGTTCACCAACAGTTCCTAACAATTTTAATGTTTTTCTACTAGTTTTTTTTACTGGTTCGTCTCCTTCTCTCATCAAAGCTCTTATAGCTGTTGGTGCAGTATAAAAAATATTTACTTTATGTTTATCAACTATCTGCCACCACCTAGAGCTGTCAGGATAATTAGGGACACCCTCAAACATTATTGTAGTCGCACCATTAGAAAGTGGTCCATAAATTATATAACTGTGGCCAGTTACCCAACCTATGTCGGCAGTGCACCAATAAATATCATTTGACTTATAATCAAAAATATATTGATGCGTCATTGATGCATAAACCATATAACCACCTGTTGTGTGAAGTACTCCTTTAGGTTTACCAGTGGAACCGGATGTATATAGAATAAATAACGGATCTTCTGCGCTCATTTCTTCAGGTTCGCATTTAGAGGGCACTGATGAAATTAAGTCTTTGTAAGATACGTCTCTTTCGTTATTCCAGTTAACTTGATTACCAGTCCTTTCAACTACTACACATTTTTTAACTCCAGGGCATTGGTCTAAAGCTTCGTCAGCAATTTTTTTAAGCGGAATTATTTTTCCACCTCTAACTCCTTCATCTGCAGTTATTAAATATTCAGACTCACAATCAGTAATTCTAGTAGCTATTGAATCTGGTGAAAAGCCACCAAAAATTATTGAGTGAACAGCACCAATTCTCGCACAAGCTAACATAATGTATGCTAATTCGGGGATCATGGTCAGATAAATTGTAACCCTGTCTCCTTTTTGTATACCTAAACTTTTTAAACCGTTTGCAGCTTTGCATACATTTTGGTGTAATTCTTTGTAAGAAATTTTCTTTGTATCAGCAGGATCATCTCCTACCCAAATTATTGCTGTTTTGCTGGGATTTTTCTTTAAATGTCTATCTATACAATTTGCTGAAGCATTTAAAGTTCCATCATAATACCATTTTATTTTAACTTCATCTTTGCTGTACTTAACATCTTTAATTTTTGTATACTTTTTCATCCAAGTAATTCTTTTTCCCTCCTTTGCCCAAAACTTGTCGTTTTCTTTGACAGACATCTTATATTTCTTTTTATATTTTGAATCGTTCACATAGGCATAATTTGCCCAACTATCTGAGACTTTTATAATTGAATTACCGTCACTGTCTTTTGAGTGTGTAGGAGCTTTAAAATTAAATCGTCTTTCTTTTTTAGCTTTTTTTCTAGATTTTTTTCTTTTTTTGGAATTTTTAGTTCTCTTTGAAGGCCTACTAACTTTTCTAGACTTTTTTACTTTTCTAGATTTTTTTCTAGACTTTTTTACTTTTGATTTTTTCTTTTTCTTTTTTTTAGCCACAAACACCCCTTAATTTTCTATACTTTACCCATGTTACATATAATTTTCCAGCTTTTATAATCTATTGACATAACTGACAACCTGCTCTGTTTTAGCAACGCTAAATGAGAAATTTTCTTATTTTCTCTAATTTTTTTCAAAGAAACAGCCCTTTTAAATTTACTCACAAACCTAACTTGAACAGCTACAAATTTCTTTTTCTTATCAGTTTTATCGATAAACGCTGTTTTAATTACTTTGACTATACCAACAATTTCTTTTCCAATATTTGAATGGTAGAAAAAACATAAGTCACCATTTTTCATTTCTCTTAAATTGTTCGCAGCTTGATAATTTCTGACTCCATCCCAGGTGGCACCTTTTTCTCCAGCCTTTATTTGATGTTCAATCGACCAAACATCGGGCTCAGACTTAAGTAACCAATATTTCATTATAACTTTAAACCTGGCCCTTTCATGAAGGGAGCGTCTTTATCCAAAGGCCATCTTGATTTTGCTTCAATATCTATTTTATTTGATAAATTTTTTTTAAATCTTTGAATACCAGCCCAAGCAATCATAGCAGCATTATCACCACAAAATTTTATATCGGGATAAACAATTTTAAATCCTTTTTCTTTTGAAAGTTTTTTTAAATTTTCTCTTATCGAAATATTAGCAGCCACACCACCAGCTACTACTAAATTAATATCTGATGTATTAATTTTTTTTTTAAACATTTCAATTGCAATACTTGTCTTTTTATAAAGAATTTTGTTTATTGTATTTTGAAAAGATGCTGCAAGATTAAATTTTAATTCATTGTTTCCATTTATTTTTTTCGATTCTCTTAAAACTGCAGTTTTAAGTCCAGCAAATGATAGATTACATCCTGCTTTATTTATTATTGGTTCAGGAAGTTTAAAAAAATTTTTATCTCCTAGTTTTGAAGCCTTTTCAACGCTTGGCCCACCTGGATAACCTAGATCAAGCATTTTTGCAGTTTTATCAAAAGCTTCACCTAACGCATCATCTATCGTGGTACCTAATTGTTCGTATCTATTTATGTCTTTCACAATTAAAAATTGAGAATGACCTCCAGAAATTAATAAAAGTAAATAAGGGAATTGAATATTATATTCTAAACCTGGACTAAGAGCATGACCTTCTAAATGATTAACTGCAACGAATGGTTTTTTTGAAAATGCAGCGATTGATTTACCTATGTTTAGTCCCACTGTCAAACATACAATTAAACCTGGGCCTGCAGTAGCTGCAATCCCATCTATTTTATTTAAAGAAATTTTACTTTCCTTTAGAGCGGCTTTGATTACATATTCAATATTTTCTAAATGTGCCCTAGCGGCTAGTTCAGGCACTACTCCTCCAAATTTTCTATGCTCAGAAATTTGACTTGAAACAATATTCGATAAAACATCAGCAGTGTCTTTATCATTTTCCCTAATAATAGCTGCTGCTGTTTCATCGCAGCTAGTTTCAATTCCTAAAAATGTTATCTTTTTTGTCATCTCTTTAAAAAAATTAAAATAGTATAAAATGATACTATCAAATATATAATCAATTAATGACAAAAATTACAATTGGAGCTCGAGGCAGTAAACTTTCATTAGCATATGTGGCAAAAGTTAAGGAGCTATTAGTAAAAAATAATAAAGAACTTAAAGAGGAAAATATCACTCTTAAAGCCATAAAAACATCAGGTGATTTAAATTTAAATAAGAACATCTCAGAAATAGGTGGAAAAAATTTATTTTGTAAAGAAATTGAAGAAAGTTTATTAAAGAAAGAAATAGATATTGCTGTACATTCTCTAAAAGATATGGAAGCAAACGAGAACGAGGGTCTTTTGATAGGAGCATATTTAAAAAGAAACGATTACCGAGATGTAATAATTAGTGAAAAAATTAAAAATATTTCTGATTTAAGAAATGGCGTAAAAATTGGCTCAAGTTCAAAAAGGAGAGAACTTCAATTAAAAAAAATAAATAATAATATTTCTGTAATCAATATTCGGGGAAATATTGATACTAGAATTAATAAAATTAACGAAAACAATTTAGACGGTATTATTCTTGCAGCTGCTGGAGTTAAATCACTTAAACTCGATAAAAAAATTAGCTTCACTTTTAATTGTGAACATATTTTACCAGCAGTGGGACAAGGAATAATTGCTGTACAATGTAGAAAAGAAGATAAAATTAAAAATTTAATAAAGAGAATTAACAATAAAACAACAAGTCTTTGCGCAATCGCTGAAAGAAAGATGCTTCAAACCATTGGAGGTGATTGCGATACTGCAATAGGTGGGTTAGCCGAAATTGAAAACCATAATTTAAGACTTAAAGCTCAGCTTTTTTCAGATAGCGGTGAAGAGAGTTTTGAATATGAACTTACAGGCAGAGAGGTTGACGCTTCTTTTATTGGAAAAAGTGTTGGAGAAAAATTATTAAATCTAGCTGGAGAAAAATTTAAAAAAAAATGAATATTATAATAACAAGACCCTTAATTGACTCTGAAGATTTAATGGGCAAATTACTTTCTTTAGGCCATAAAATTATTCATGTACCTACTTTAAAGATCTCTAAAGCGGAACTTGATCCTATTGACTCCGAGAAATACAACGCATTTATATTTACAAGTGCTAATGCAATAAGGAGTCTAAAACTATTAAAACCAGATAGAAATAAACTTTGTTTCTGCGTTGGAGCAATTACAGAAAAGATTGTAAGGCAGCAAGGTTATAATAATACTATTTCAGCTGGAGGGACGATAAATGCCTTAAAGAATATTATTGTTAATTCAGGTGACTTAGATAAAAAAAAAGTCTTGGCGTATATATGCGGAGATAATATTACATCAGACTTGGATTTAGAGCTACAAAAGGAAGGTTTTCAAATAGATAAAATTATCAATTATACTTCAGAAAAAATTAAAGAATTAAATGAAAATACTAATAATTTAATCAACGATCATTCTCCTGACATAATTTTTGTTTACTCAAAAAGGAGTGCAGAAAGCTTTATTGATTTAGCAAAAAAGTATTCACTCAATGGACTGATGACAGGCTCAAGAGTTATGTGTATAAGTGAAAAAGTTATAAATGTTTTCAAAGAAGCTGGATGGAAAAATTTAGAAACCTTCGAAGCTGGAGATGAACTTATAAAAATTGGTAATTAGATGGAAGTATTGCAAAATTTTAAGATATTATTTTTAGATGTTTGGAATAAAGGTATTTCAGGAGTTAATATTTCCGAAATTATTATTGCTTTAATAATTTTTTTATTTTTTCTTTTTTTAAGAGGAATTTTTTCAAAATTTGTAATTAAAAGATTGGAGAATTACGTATCAAAAACCTCAAATAACTTTGATAATACCCTTGTAAAGTCTATGGAAGGGCCAGCTAAGTTTTTTCCGATTGTATTAGGTTTTTTTGTAGCTACTAGTTATCTAACTATTGAATCTCAAGCTGCAGATTTTTTAGAAACTATTAATCGCTCTTTAATTACAATTCTTATATTCTGGACCTTTCACCAAATCATTGGACCCCTTTCAACTGTTGTAAAATCAGTCAGTGATTTACTCTCAAGGGATTTAGTTAATTGGATTATCAAAGCTCTAAAGGTCTTAATAGTAATTCTAGGATTAGCGGCTGTCTTAGAACTTTGGGGAATTAAAATTGGACCAATTATAGCCGGACTAGGATTATTTGGTGTTGCCGTTGCACTCGGAGCGCAAGATTTATTTAAAAATTTAATTTCAGGAATATTAGTTTTAGTCGAGAAAAGATTTAAAGTTGGAGATTGGATATATGTTGAAGATGTTATTGAAGGCACAGTTGAGTCAATAGGTTTTAGATCTACAGTTGTTAGAAGATTTGACAAATCTCTTGCAACAATCCCTAATTTTCAGTTTGCAGAAAAAGCAGTAATAAACAATTCTTTAATTACCAATAGGAGGATTAATTGGATTATAGGCCTAGAGTATAGAACAACAAGCAAACAATTAATTGATATCAAACAACAGATAGAAAATTTTATAAAAAATAGTGAATTATTTTCAAAATCAGAAAATACAATGCTATCAGTGAAAATCGATCAATTTGCCGCAAGTTCAATAGATATTAAACTAATATGTTTTACTAAAACCACAAAATATTTAGAGTGGATGAAGGTAAAAGATCTTTTAGCCATTGAAATAAAAAATATAGTAGAAAAAAATAATGCGTCTTTTGCTTTTCCAAGTACATCAGTTTATGTGGAGAAAAATTAATGAAGTCGATATTAATTCTATTCGATAATATAGTTAGCCTTTACATTTGGATATTAGTTATTCACGTAATATTTAGTTGGCTGGTTGCTTTTAATGTTTTAAATACAAGTAATAGGTTTGTATATTCTGTTTTAGATGTTTCTTACAAACTTACAGCTCCACCTTTAAATTTTATCAGAAGATTTTTACCCAACTTAGGGTCTATAGATATCTCTCCAGTGATACTGATCTTAGGATTGATGTTTTTTAGGAATTTAGTCTTTGAAATGTTTGCACCAGGATTATTTTTAAGATGATTATTGATGGAAAAAAACAAGCAGAGATTATTAGAAATGAAATTAAAAAAGAAATTTCAGATTTAAAGAAAAAGAGCGGTAAAACACCCAGTCTTACAGTTATCTTGGTCGGAGATTTTGCGCCTAGTTTAATATACGTAAAGAATAAAGAAAAAAGTGCTAGAGAAGTTGGCATTAACTCCGAAATAATTAGATATCCAATAAATGTGAGTGAAAAAGATATTTTAGAAAAAATTGAAGAATTGAATAACAACGATGAAATTTCTGGTATCTTAGTTCAGCTTCCTTTGCCCAGCCAGATAAGCAAGGAGAAAATTATTAATGCAATTAATCCATCCAAAGACGTAGACGGTTTTAATCCAATAAATGTTGGTAATCTTTCATCAGGTTATGACTCAATCGCTCCTTGTACACCTTTAGGATGTCTTTTATTGATAAAAAAAATAGAATCAAATTTAGCAGGCAAACATGCTGTTATAATAGGAAGATCTAATTTAAATGGTAAACCTATGGCTCAATTATTATTAAAGGAAAATTGTACAGTAACTATAGCTCACTCAAAAACAAATGATTTACAAAATGAGTGCCTCAAAGCAGATATTTTAGTAGCAGCTGTCGGAGTTCCAAATTTAATCAAAAAAGATTGGGTAAAAAAAAATGCAATTGTTATAGATGTTGGCATAAATAAAGTAGGAGAAAAAATAGTAGGAGATGTTAATTTTGATGAATTAAAAGATAATGTTAAAGCAATAACTCCAGTTCCGGGAGGCGTAGGACCAATGACAATTGCATGTTTATTAAAGAATACTTTAACGTGTTTTAAAGCTCGCTTGACCTAGACTTTTCAATTTTTAAGTATCTACTATTTCTAAATCTTATAATAACTGTAGCAATCGCAACTATTAAAATAGCTAAAGAAATATAAATTAAGTTTGCTGGGTCACTCTCTTTATCTTGTAATATTATGAACCGAGCTAGTGCTGTAATAGCTATGATTAAAGGATATGTTATTCTTACGGATTGAGTTTCCCAATAAGATCTCACTAAACCAATTACTTCGATATAAATAAACATCAAAAGCAAATCAGCTAATGTAATGTCTTTGTTTTCGTACATTTCTTTCATTTCTAAAAAGAAAGCAATAATGGTTGATATTAGAACAACTATAACTGCAACTAACTGAATATTTCGAATCGAACTGTTCATTTAATATTAATCTATCAAAAATTTAGGCTTTATTTAACTGTTTAGAGTGAAATTTTATGAAATTTTCAACTTTTCTTTTATTAAAGGTTTTATTCTCTTCAAAAGAAACTTTTTTCATTGAATAAGCTTTATTTTTGGTCCTTCTTGATAAAATAGTTACGTTTCCTTTACATAAACTTAAAACAATATCACCAGATACTTTGTTTCTTTTTTTATCAATTAGTTTTTGTAATTTTAATCTTTTTTTTGAAAACCAGTAACCGTTATATACCAGCTCAGCATATTCTGGCATTATTCTCTCTTTTTTATGAGCGGTTTCTTTATCAAGAGTTACAGACTCTATAGCTCTATGTGCAGTATACAACAAAGTACCACCTGGAGTTTCGTAAACACCTCTAGATTTAATTCCAATAAATCTATTTTCAACTAGATCAACTCTTCCTATTCCATTTTTTCCTGCCAGAATATTCAATTTACTTAAAAGCTTTTCAGGACTTAATTTTTTCCCATTTACTGCAATTGGGTCACTGTTTTTAAAAGTAATTTTTACTTTTGTAGGATTGTTAGGAGCCTTTTGTGGTGAAACTGTTCTCTGATAAATAAATTCAGGAGCTGGGTTTTTTGGGTTCTCTAAAACCTTACCTTCAGTTGATGTATGAAAAATATTGTCATCCACAGAAAATGGCGGTGCACCTTTTTTATCTCTGGGAATTGGAATATTGTTTTTTTTTGCATATTTAATTAAATCTGCTCTTGATTGTAATTTCCATTCTCTCCATGGCGCAATTGTTTTAATTTTATTTTTACTAAAATATGAGTAACTCAGCTCAAATCTTACCTGATCGTTGCCTTTTCCAGTCGCACCATGGGAGACTGCAAAAGCTTTAAATTTTTTTGCAACTTCAACCTGTCTTTTTGCAATTAACGGCCTGGCAATAGATGTGCCTAATAAATATACTCCTTCATAAACTGCGTGAGCTCTTATCATTGGAAAAACATAATCTTTCACAAAAATATTTTTTAAATTTTCAATAATTATTTTTTTAACGCCTAGTCTTTTAGCATTTTTAATAATCTTTTTTTTATCTAAAATTTGTCCAATATCAGAGGTGTAAGCTATTACTTCAGCTTTGTAATTTTCTTGCAACCATCTTAAAATAATAGATGTATCCAAACCGCCTGAGTAGGCTAAAACAATTTTTTTCATTTAGCTGCAAGCTTTTTTTGCTGTGTTGTACGCCTTTGTGAATCCCATCATAGAATAGTGATCAGTGGTTTCAGCTCCTTTAGTGGTTCTTGCTTTTACTATTATGTCAGTTGCCCTTTTCATTAATTGAATGAATTTTTTTTCTTCCTGATCATCTAACAGCCAAGCAAAATCTTTTTGAGAAAAAAAAGAGTATTTTCTTTTTCCAGAGCTAGCAGTTACACTTGATGTTTTATAATCATGGCCACTTGTTAAACTTACCTCATCTTTGATTTCTTCAGATGGTCTAAATGTAACAAATAATTTTGATTTATTTCTTTTTACTGCCGCTGGCGCACTTTTAGTTGGAACAGTTTGAGCAAAGCAAATTTTACCTTTATCTGTTTCAGCCACATAACTTTCCCAGTTTTTATATTTTCCAGCAGATCTTGGTGTAACTGCAAAAGCATTTACAGAAAAAATGAAGAGGAATAAACATATAAAAAGTTTTTTAGCTAGCATATTTTGTTTTTATACTAAAAATTATCTATTTCAATGCTTTGAATTAAGGAGATGGATTTGGATTATTATTATGGATAATATTAATCTTATTCATAATTTCATCAGACAGCTCAATATTTACACTATCTATATTTTCCTTTAATTGCTCCATTGTTGTTGCGCCTATTATATTACTCGTAACAAAAGGTCTAGTGTTTACAAAAGCCTGGGCTAACTGAGCCATTGTCATATTATTTTCTTCTGCTAATTTAAAATATTCCTCGTAGGCTTTTAAAGCTAAAGGATTAAGATGTCTTTCCCAGCCTTTGAACAGAGCTTGTCTAGAATTTTTTGGCATCTGACCGTTTCTATATTTTCCTGAGAGAGCACCCGTTGCAAGTGGATAATAAACTAGAAGACCACATTTTTCTCTAATTGAAATTTCAGACATACCAATTTCATATGTCCTATTAACCAAATTGTAAGGGTTTTGAACTGACATCATCCTAGGTAATTTTTTACTTTTAGATAGCTCAATGTATTTTGAGAGACCATAAGGTGTTTCATTAGAGATACCAATGTATCTGATTTTACCGCTCTTTATAAATTTACCTAACGATTCAAGAACACTTTCAAAGCTATTCCATTTACCCTCATCACTATCAACTGTATATTCTCTTGATCCAAAGTAATTGGTTGATCTTTCGGGCCAATGCAATTGATATAAATCTATGTAATCTGTCTTTAGTCTCTTTAAACTGCCATCAATGGCTTTGCCAATTGTCTTTTCGTCAAAATTATTTTTTCCACCCCTTATCCAGCTACATCCAGGACCTGCAACTTTTGAAGCTAAAATTATTTTTTTTCTATTTTTTCTTTTTTCAAACCAATTTCCAATCATAACCTCAGTCTTACCGTAGGAGTCTGAGTTAGGAGGGACTGAATAAAGCTCAGCTGTATCAAAAAAATTAACACCTTCTCCCAAAGAATAATCCATTTGTTCAAAGGCATCTTTTTCATTATTTTGAGTGCCCCATGTCATAGTTCCTAGACATATTAAACTGACGTCTAAGTCTGTAGTGCCTAATTTTTTAAATTTCATAAATTGTAATAATTCTAATAGTTTTTTAGGTCAATTTTTACCTATTGAAAAGTATTTAAAAAAACATATATATTCACATATGGAAATTAATAAACAAAGATCGACAGTTCGTTCTTCAGCATCCGAAGCAATAATAGATCAAGGTCTAAGATCTTACATGCTAAAAGTCTACAACTACATGGCTTCAGGAGTTCTTTTAACAGGATTTGTTGCCTTATTTTTTTTCAAAATGGCCGTGGTTACTTCACCGGAGGGCCAAATTATTGGATTAACTAATTTTGGGAATTCAATATATGCTTCAGGTTTAAAATGGGTAATAATGTTAGCTCCACTGGCGATTGTTTTTTACATGAGCTTCGGAATAGCAAAAATGTCAGCAGCAAAAGCACAAACTACTTTCTGGGTCTTTGCAGCTTTAATGGGTGCATCTCTTTCATCAATATTTTTAATTTATACAGGTGCAAGTATTACCAGAGTATTCTTTATTACGGCAGGTACTTTTGGAGCAATGAGTATTTATGGTTATACGACAAAACGTGACCTTACTAAACTTGGTTCATTTTTAATGATGGGTCTATTTGGAATAATCATTGCATCACTGGTAAATATTTTTATGAAATCTTCTATGATGTACTTTGTGATTTCAATTATAGGTGTTTTAGTTTTTGTAGGCCTTACAGCTTATGATACTCAAAAAATTAAAAATATGTACATGGTAAGTGATAGCGGTGAGTTGATGGGCAAGAAAGCTGTTATGGGAGCTTTAACACTTTACCTTGACTTCATAAATCTCTTTATTATGCTTTTGAGACTTTTTGGTCAGAGAAGATAATTATTTTATTAACTTCAGTCTATTCCAACTTGTTTTATCTATCAGCTGATTAAGACTTTCCGATTTTTGAATTACCTTTCCGTTTTTATCTTTAACAAAATATTTTTCATTTAAATAACTAGGCTTTAAATTTTTTGTAATCCTTAACACCGGTTGTTCGGAAGTTCTTTGATAAACATCAAATGAAATTTCTTTTGTGCAACAGGAAAAGGAGTAATCTTTCCAAGACCCGTTAGAGACCATTCTTGCATAAAGATTTAAAATACATTGAAGTTCTTTCTTAATAAAAAACTTTTCTCTCTCTCCTTTTTTAATATTATTATTAATAATTAATCTGATTTTTTTCATATCTTATATTTATTTATTAATGGTACTTGAAAAGCAGTAAATATAAAAGTCAGCGGAAGTATACCCCACACTTTAAAATTTACCCAGGTAGCTTCTGGTTGTGTTCTCCATACAACTTCATTCAATATACCTAAAAATATAAAAAAGTATGCCCATCTAAAATTCAATTTATCCCAACCGACTTGATTTAATTGAAAAGCTGTTTGCAAAAAAATCTTGAGAAAGTTTTTTTGAAAAAAAATTTTACTGATAATTAACACTCCAGCAAAAATCAGATTTACAATTGTTGGTTTCATGTAAATAAATATTGGATTATCGAAATAAAGTGTAAGACCTCCAAAAAGAGTTATGATCACACCCCCTACTAACGTTACATATGGAATTTTTTTTTCAACAAAATACATAATCGAAATAGCTATTATTGTTGCAACTATCAAAGGAGGAATAGCTGCAGAAAGGTTATTGCCGCTTTTGTAATATATAGTGAAAAAAATTAATAATGGACCAAAGTCAGTAATAAATTTTAAAAAAGACTTATTCACAATAATATATAGACTAACATATTACAAAATTTTAACAAATTAGTTATTGATTTCTTTAAAAAAATTACTAACTATGAGGTATGGCAACAAGCAATAATGCAAAATTTTCAATCGGTGAAATAGTAAAACACCGTCATTTTGATTTCAGAGGCGTAATCTATGATGTTGATTTTGAATTCAACAATTCTGAAGAGTGGTACCAATCAATACCTAAAGAAGTTAGGCCAAGAAAAGATCAACCTTTTTATCACCTGCTTGCTGAAAGCAATGACGTAACTTATGAAGCATATGTATCCGAACAAAACTTACTATTAGATAAGTCAAAAGAACCTGTGAAACATCCGCTTATAGAAGAAATCTTTTCAGGCAAAAAAGGTCAAAGTTATTTCAAAATCTCAAACTGATTAATATTCGCCTTAAATAAAACATCATTTATCCAAAACTGTAACACAGAAATCTTTTATATTTTGAATGTTTTAGCTCGATTGGGAATAAACTTCATAATATATCTCCCTCCAATTCCCAATTGAGCGCATAATAGAACTTCACAAAAAAATATTATTATAGTAGTTAATTCTAATGTTTAATTTTTTTAATAATAGTAACATTTTTATTTGGATTGAAAAATTTATTAATTTTTTAAATTCAATTTTCTTTGTTTTGCTTTTAGTTGCTCTCTCATTTGCATTAATATTTTCTCCACCAGACTATTTACAAGGTGATAGTGTAAGAATAATGTATGTTCATGTTCCAGCAGCATGGATAAGTTTATCCTCATTTTCTTGTATAGCTTTGTTATCCATTTTTAATTTTATATTTAAAATTAAAAATTTAAAAATAGTAATAAAAAGTATTGCTCCTATTGGCTTAATGTTTACTTGTATTGCGATTGTGACTGGGTCTATATGGGGGCAACCCACTTGGGGAACTTTTTGGGCATGGGATGCAAGAATAACTTCGATGGTAATTTTAGCTTTGTTTTACTTTCTTTTAATTTCCGTAAATAAATTAATCATAGATGAAGATAGAGCTAATAAAATTTCAAGCTTTATAGCAGCTGTAGGTTTAATAAATATTCCAATTATAAAATATTCAGTAGACTGGTGGAACACTCTTCATCAACCAGCTAGTATTAAGATTTCAGGGACAAGCACAATACACTCTTCAATGTTAGTACCATTATTGCTCATGTTTTTAGTACTAATTTTATACTGTGCGTTAATTTTTCTAATGAAATATAAGACAGAAATCATTAGAATTAAGAAAAAAAATTTGAAAAGATTATGATAAATAACTTAATTTTAATGAATGGTTACGGTGTTTATGTGTGGTCATCTTTTCTTTTAACTTTTATAGTTTGTGTAATTGTTTATTACAAAACTCGAAAAACACTTAAAAAGTATGAAAAAGAATTCGCAAAAGAAATTGAGGAACTTTCTGTTAAGCAGAAAAAAATAGTTTTAGAGTCATCTAAAGTTGCCTCCAAGGTTTTTTCATCTTACAATAAAATTATCTAAAGCATTTAATGCTTCCAAAAAAAGTAAAAAAAAGAGCTTTTCTTCTAGCAATATGTTTATCTGTTTCAGTAATCAGTATTTTTTTAATTCTTAATGCCCTAAACAAAAATATTTTATATTTCAACTCTCCATCAGATATAAAATTAAATCAAAACATTAATTTTGAAAAAAAAATGAGAGTCGGCGGCATGGTAAAAAAAAATACGTTAAAAATTTATGATCAAGAAATAAGATTTATTATAACAGACTTTAAGAATGAAATAAGAGTTAGTTTCAAAGGAACAGTCCCTAATTTATTTGCTGAAGGAAAAGGGGTAGTTGCAGAGGGCAAATTACAAGATAAAAAATTTTTCATTGCTGAAAGAATTTTAGCAAAGCATGATGAAAACTACATGCCCCCTGAACTTAAAAATGTAACAAAATATAATGCTAAGTAATATTGGAAATTCTTTATTATTTTTAAATGTTATTATTAGTCTTTTAATCATTTACTATTCATACAATTGTTTGAAAATATCTAACAATTTAATCTTCAAGAAAATTTATAACCTAAGTTTATTTCAAAGCACATCAATTTTGATTTGTTTTTTTACTTTAATATCTGCTTTTTTAATTTCAGATTTTTCTTTAATAAATGTTTATCAGAACTCCCATTCACTCAAACCAGTTTTTTATAAAATTTCTGGAACATGGGGAAATCACGAAGGAAGTCTTTTACTTTGGGTAATTATTCTTACAATTTTCTCATTTTTATTTCTGATTTCGAACAATAAACACCCAAAGGATTATAGACTTTATACTTTAATAATTCAGAATTTATTAATTTTAGGTTTCCTATTTTTTATTTTATTTAACTCCAATCCTTTTGGTATTGTTAACCCAGTTCCAAAAGAGGGTTTAGGTTTAAATCCTATCTTACAAGATCCTGCTTTAGCAATTCATCCGCCATTACTCTACGTAGGTTTTGTTGGTTCCTCAATCTATTTCTCTGCTGCAATGGCATCTATGATCTCAAATTATAATGATAAACCGTTTGCTAAATCCATAAAAAGTTGGGTGTTAATCTCTTGGGTATTTCAAACTCTTGGCATTTTAGTTGGATCAATCTGGGCCTACTACGAGTTAGGCTGGGGGGGATTTTGGTTCTGGGATCCTGTCGAAAACGCTTCATTGTTACCTTGGTTCGCTATGACAGCACTCTTGCACTCACTTTTAGTTTTAGAAAAAAGAAAAGCTCTTTATTTTTGGACAATTATTCTTTGCTTGTTAACATTTACTCTAAGTGTAACAGGAACCTTTTTAGTTAGATCAGGCATACTTAATTCAGTTCATACTTTTGCTAATGATCCTACAAGAGGTATTTATATATTAATATTCTTAAGCATAATGATCTCAGCTTCAGTTTATCTCTTGTTTACAAAATATAAGCCTGAAAAAAGCCATGTCTCCGCTAATAGTAAAGAGACTTTTGTTTTAATAAATAACTGGTTTATGATGTTTTATTTACTAACTGTTTTGCTAGGTACTTTATATCCAATTTTTTTAGATGCATTATTAAAAAGCAAGATTTCAGTTGGCCCACCTTTTTACAACTCTGTAATAATACCTGTAGTAGTTGTTTTCCTTGTTTTTATGGCCGTGGGCCCTCAAGCAAAGTGGATAAAAAACAGATTTATAAATTTAAAACAACTTTTAGCTATATTAGTTGGCGCGATAATAATTAATTTTGCAATTATTTATTTTTTCAAAAGTTATAGTGTAATTTCAAATTTAATAATAATTTCATCATTATTTTTAATTATTTCATCTTTATTTGATTTTTTAAAAAAATCTGAAACAAATTTATCTAGAATACTATCTCACTTATCTTTTGGTTTTTTAATTTTTTTCATCGGTCTTAATCATAATTTTTCAATTGAGAAAGATTTTAATTTAAAATTGGGTGAAACAAAAATAATTGATAATTATAAATTTGTTCTGAAGGATTTAGAACTTTATAATCAAAGTAATTATAAAACTATAATTGGCAAGCTTCAAGTTAGAAATGTTATAACTAATGAGGAAAGAATTTTAAAACCAGAGATAAGAATTTATGAAAATCCTCAGACTCTAACTTATGAGGCGTCTATATTAACAAATTTTTTTAAAGATCATTATTTAACAATGAGTAACATAGATCGATCAGAATATTACAATATAAAATTTCAGGAGAAACCACTTATGATTTGGATTTGGATTTCTACTATAGCGTTATCTTTTGGAGGTTTTTTAAGTTTATTTAGAAATGCAAAAAATAATTAAAATAACAACTTCGATATTCTTTATTTTTATTTTAGTGGTTTTTTACATATCACTAAACAATACCTCTGATTATGATACGGAAAATCTAGTAGGTATTAAGTTAGAAAAAATTAAATTAGAAAGTTTTGAAAATAAAAAATATTTAACCAATGAAAATCTAAAAAAAAATAATTTTACCTTAATTAATTTTTGGGCATCTTGGTGTGCTCCTTGTCGTGTTGAGCACCCTTTTTTGATGGAATTATCTCAAGAAAAAAATTTAAAAATATTAGGTGTAAATTTTAAGGATAAAAGAAATAACGCACTTAATTTTTTAGATAATTTAGGAAATCCATATCACTATTTAGCAAAAGATGATCAAGGTAAACAATCTATAGGTTTCGGTATTTATGGCATACCTGAAAGTATTTTAATCGATAAAGATTTCATAGTTATCAAAAAATTTGTTGGACCCTTGAACTTAGAAGATTTAAATGAAATAAAAAAAATAACTAATCTTTTATGAAATTTAAAATAATTTTAACAATTCTTCTAGTAAATTTTTACTCTTGTGTTTTATCAGATGAAATAATAAATGAAAATAAGATCCATAAAAACCTGAGATGTTTGGTATGCCAAGGACAATCGATTTCAGATTCAAATTCTGATTTTGCAATTACATTAAAAATAGTAGTTAAAGATCTTATAGAACAAGGAAAAACAGAGGATGAAATTTACAATTTTTTGTCTGAAAAGTATGGAGATTGGATTTTGTACAAACCTAAATTAAATGTTGTAAATTTTTTACTTTGGTTTTTGCCATATTTTGTTTTACTTTTAGGGGGTTTAATCGTCTTTTTTATAGTAAGGAAAAATGTCAAAAAAACTTGATTTGCTAACTGTACATATTAACTATTTAGTTGTATTTTTTTAAAAATGAAAAATCATTTATATAAAGTTCTACCCTTTTTTCTGATGCTTTGCATAACACCAGTCAAAGCTGATGAGAAAAATGTGGACATATCATTTTATACTGGAACTTTTGATGTAATAGATAAAGAGGGCGATGATCAAACTTCTCTGTTTGGAATAGAACATAAAAATCCTGATCTATTTAGGGATACGTTTTTTGGGAAATTTAAACCAGTTAGCGGGGTATTTTTAACAGGCAACAATTCCGTTTATTTATACACAGGTGTTGAAGGACAATATGGAGTCGGACCTCTTAAAATTTTACCGAGTTTTACCCCAGGGTACTATGAAAAAGGAGACGGAAAGGATTTAGGAAGTGTTTTAGAATTTAAAAGTGAAATTAAATTTGGGTTAGATATTTTTGAAAATTCAAATTTAAGTTACAGTTATAGTCACATTTCAAATAATGATTGGGGAGACTCAAACCCAGGTACAGATAATCAACAAATTACCTTTTCAAAAAATTTTTAATAACAATGAATTTACAAGATTGTTATAATTTTGAAGATTTTAGAAAACTCGCAAAAAAAAATCTTCCAGCCCCAATATTTCATTATATTGATGGAGGTGCAGATGATGAAACTACATTAAGAAGAAATACTGAGTCATTTTTAAAATGTGACCTTGTTCCAAACATACTGGCCAGTGTAGGTGAACCGGATCTTAGTACAACTGTATTTGGACAAAAAATAGATTTACCAATATTTTTGTCTCCTACTGCGATGCAAAGACTTTATCATCATGATGGAGATAAGGCTTCGGCAAGAGCTGCCGAAAAATTTGGAACTTTTTATAGCATGTCAACAATGGCTACATCATCAATTGAAGAAGTAGCGAATATATCTGGGGGTCCTAAATTATTTCAACTATATATTCATAAAGACCAAGGTTTAACAGATAATCTCATTGATAGATGTAAGAGTTCTGGCTTCAAAGCAATGTGTTTAACGGTTGATACTGTAGTTGCTGGTAACAGAGAACGAGATCACAGATGGGGATTTACCACACCTCCAAAACTTACTTTAAAAAGCCTCATGAGTTTTGCTATGCATCCTACATGGGCTTTTAATTATTTAACTCATAAAAAATTTGAGCTAGCAAACGTCTCTCATTGGACAAAAAAAGGATCGAGCATAGCAAAAGGAGTTATGGATTATATTAATGAGCAATATGATCCAGCCATGAGTTGGAAGGATGCAGAATATGTTGTAAAAAAATGGGGAGGGCCTTTTGCACTCAAAGGAGTAATGTCTGTTGAAGATGCAAAAAGAGCAGTTGAAATCGGAGCATCTGCAATCATGCTTTCTAATCATGGTGGAAGGCAATTAGACGGATCAAGATCACCTTTTGATCAACTTCCTGCTATAGCTGATGCAGTTGGAGGAAAAATCGAGATAATTTTAGATGGAGGAATTAGAAGAGGGACTCACGTGTTAAAAGCGTTGTCTTTAGGAGCTACTGCTTGTAGTTTTGGAAAAGGGTTTTTATTTGCTTTAGGAGCTGGTGGTCAGAGGGGAGTAGAGCAAATTTTAACAAGAATGAGAGATGAAATAAGGAGAGACATGATTTTATTAGGATGCAAAAGTATAAAAGAGCTAAATAAGACAAAAATAGCTTACAGGTGATGCAAAAAAACTAGTTTGCAAAAGTGCGAATAAATACTAGGTTTAAAATATGAAATTAGCAAAAAATTTAGATAGACTTGGGACGGAGACAGCTTTTAGTGTTCTCGCTGAAGCAAAGAAACTTGAAGCCCAAGGAAAAGAAATGATTCATTTAGGTTTAGGTCAACCAGATTTTATGACACCTAAACATATCATGCACGCAGCTAAAAAAGCTATTGATGATGGGCATCATGGATATGTTTTAGCGAACGGTATTGTTGAATGTAGAGAAGCAGTCTCTAGAAAAATTAAAAAATTATATAAAAAAGAAGTTAGTCCTGAGCGGATTATGATTATGCCTGGTGGAAAGCCCACAATGTACTTTGCAATTCAAATGATTGGCGAGCCTGGTGCAGAAATAGTTCATCCAACACCTGGTTTCCCTATTTATGAGTCTATGATTAATTATACAGGTGCTAAAGCAGTTCCATATGATTTAACAAAAGAAAAAGATTTAAAATTTGATCCTGAAAAAATTTTATCTTTAATAACAGACAAAACTCGTCTTGTGATTCTTATAAATCCAAATAATCCAACTGGAAGTTTTGTTGAAAAACCTGCGATTGATTTTCTTGCTGAAGGTTTAAAGAAACATCCGCATGTTACAATTCTTAGTGATGAAATTTATAGCAGACAAATTTTCGATGGAAAAGAAATGCCGACTTTTTTTAATTACCCTGATTTACAAGATAGGTTAATAGTTTTAGATGGATGGAGTAAAGCTTACTCTATGACTGGCTGGAGAATGGGATGGAGCGTGTGGCCAGAAAATTTAATTCCACATGTAACTAAATTAGCAATTAATAGTTTTTCATGTGTTAACGCACCGGCACAGTTTGCTGGAATAGCAGCACTAGATGGACCCGATGACTCCATTCATCATATGATGGAAAAATTTGATCAAAGAAGAAAATTAATTCATAAAGGATTGAATGATTTACATGGTGTGGATTGTAGTATGCCTGGTGGTGCTTTTTATGCTTTTCCAAATGTAAAAGGAACAGGAATGAGTGGAAGTGAATTTTCAAAGAAATGTATGCATGAGGCTGGTGTGGCAATTGTGCCTGGTACAGCTTTTGGTAAAACATCAACAGATTACGTCCGTTTTAGCTTTGCTGCCTCGAGGGATAACATTCAAAAAGCACTAGAAAAAATTTCAAAAATGCTTAAGTAGGACTGATTATGAGTAGTTTACAAATGCCAAAAGTTGATAACGCAATTATGTCTAAAAAAGATAAAATTGCTTTGGATCTTCGTAATATTATAAATACTAAAAATGTCCTTTCAAATCCTGATGAATTGAGACCTTTCGAAACCGACGGATTAACCGCTTACAGACAAATGCCTCTTTTAGTAGTTATGCCTGAGACGGTTAAGGAGGTAAGTCAAATTTTAAAATATTGTAATGAGAATAAAGTAAAAGTAGTTCCAAGAGGAGCAGGAACAGGCTTATCTGGTGGTTCAATGCCTTTGGAAGATTGTGTTTTGATGGCAATGGGAAAATTTAATAAGATTATTGAAATTGATTACGAAAATAGATGCGTAGTTACTCAACCTTGTGTAACAAATTTAGCGATAACACATGCTGTTCAAGACAAAGGTTTTTATTATGCCCCGGATCCATCAAGTCAAATTGCATGTTCAATAGGTGGAAACGTTGCTGAAAATTCTGGTGGAGTTCACTCTCTTAAATATGGAGCTACTACAAATAACCTTTTAGGTATCGAAGTAGTTTTAATGGATGGAACTGTAACTAAATTCGGTGGAAAAGCCATGGACGCTGAGGGATATGATTTCCTAGGCTTGATGACTGGTTCAGAGGGTTTACTTGGTGTTATCACAGAGGTTACTGTAAAAATTTTAAAGTCGCCTGAAGTTGTTAAAGCAGCTTTAGTGGGTTTTCCTTCAATCGAAGACGCAGGAAACTGTGTTGCTGAAATAATTGCGGAAGGATGTATACCAGCTGGGATGGAAATTATGGATAAAGCTTTAACGAAAGCAACCAACGATTATTCCAAAGCAGGTTACCCAACTGATGCTGAAGCAATGATGATTGTAGAATTTGATGGAACAGAACATGAAGTTGAAGCTTACATTCAAAAGACAAAAGAAATTGCTGAAAAAAATAATTCATCAAGTTTAAAAATCAGTAAATCAAATGAAGAGAGATTGAAATTTTGGGCTGGCAGGAAAGCAGCTTTCCCAGCTTGTGGAGTTTTAGCGCCTGATTATATGTGCATGGATGGTTCAATTCCTAGAGGAAAGCTTGCTGAAGTTTTAAATGAAATCTCAAGACTTTCTAAAAAATATAATTTGCCAGTTGCAAATGCATTTCATGCGGGAGATGGAAATCTTCATCCGTTAATAATGTTTGATGCAAACGATAAAGAGTCACTAAGAAAATGTGAAGAATTTGGTGCGGATATTCTCAAGTATTGTGTCAAAGTTGGCGGTGCGCTTACCGGCGAACACGGAGTTGGTATTGAGAAAAGAGAGTTAATGTGTGAAGCTTTCAATGATAGAGATATACAGCAACAATTAACTATTAAAGTAGCGCTAGATCCTAATTCTTTATTAAATCCTGGAAAAGTTTATCCAATACTTAGAAAATGTGCTGAGGAAGGAAGAGTTCATGTCCATGGAGGAAAAACAAAATTCCCAGACATCCCTAGATTTTAATCAAAATATTTTTAAACCGACTTCTAGAGAGGAAATAGTCGAGATAGTTAAGAATTGTTATAAAAAAAATATACCTCTAGAAATCAATGGATTAAAATCAAAAAATAAAATTGGAAGGAATTTTCAATCTGAAAAAACTTTAGACCTCTCTGAATATAAAGGTATAATTGATTATAAACCTGAAGAGCTTTATATCAAAGTCAAATCTGGAACATCGTTAAAAGAAATAATAGAAGAACTAGATAAAAATAATCAGCAATTGGCTTTTGAACCAAATGATTTTGGTTACTTATTTTCTGGAGAAAGTAACAGCGGTTCTATTGGTGGGGTTGTTTCATGCAATTTTGCTGGGTCAAGAAGATTCAAAGTCGGTAGTGTTCGAGATCACATACTTGGTTTCCAAGGAATTAATGGAAAAGGTGAAACTATTAAATCAGGTGGAACAGTAGTAAAAAATGTTACTGGCTATGATTTAAGTAAATTAGTATCAGGATCTTTTGGAACACTCACGATACTAACTGAGCTTTCAATAAAAGTTTTACCAAAACCAGAAACAAGTAAAACTTTAATTATAAAGAACCCTCATCTTAAAAAAGCATTAGATTTTCTTGGAAAAGCATTGTCATCTTCTACAGATCCATCAGGAGGTGTATTTTATCCGGATTATTTTGGAAAAAATTTTGTTTTAAATGATCTTACACACGATGGAGGCTTAACAGCTATCAGGATTGAAGGCCCAATTAATTCTGTAGATCAAAGATTAAATAGATTGTCCAAAGAATTAAATCTTCTGGATCAAGAGCTTTCCATCTTAGACAATGAACAAAGTTTTATTTTTTGGAGTAGGACAAAAAATTTGGAGGTTTTTAAAAGTTTAAAAAGTAATTTATTAAGGATAGTTCTCCCAGCTAGTGAAACCTTACAGGTTATTCAAAAACTTAAAAATTTTGAGATAAAATATTTTATTGATTGGGGAGGAAGCCTAATCTGGGCCTCATTAGATCAATTAAATACAAAAATTCTTAGTGAAATAAGGGATATAGTAAAAAAACATCAAGGTTATATTACATTAATTAAAGTCGAGGAGGATTTAAAAGCCTCTGCTGATATTTTTACAATAGATCCAATTAAGTATAAAATAAGTGAAAAAATTAAAAGGAGTTTTGATCCAAAAAGAATTTTTAATCCAGGAAAAATGTACACAGGAATTTAAATGCAAACATCATTTACAGATAAACAACTTCAAGACAAAGATAATAAAACGAGTGAAACAATTATAAGGAAATGTGTTCATTGTGGAATGTGCAATGCCACTTGCCCTACCTATCAAATAAATGGAGAGGAATTAGAAGGTCCAAGAGGAAGAATATATCTTATAAAAGATATGTTAGAGAATAAGAAACCGGCCACAAAAGAAATAGCAAAACATATAGATAGCTGTTTATCTTGTTACTCATGTATGACGACTTGTCCTTCAGGAGTGAACTATATGCATTTAATCGACCATGGTAGAAATTACGTTGAAGAAACTTATAAAAGGCCTTTCTTGGATAGAGTATTTAGAAATATACTTTCGTTTGTACTACCAAAACCGAAAGTATTTTTGTTAATGGCTTTATCTTCTAAATTAATAAAACCATTTAGTTTTTTATTTCCAAATTTTATTAGAAACGCATTAAATTTAATGCCAGATAAGATCCCAGGAAAAAAATTGAAAGAACAGAAGGTTTACGAAGTTAAAGAAGGAAAGAAGGTTTCAAGAGTGGCTTTATTAACTGGATGTGTTCAAAGAGTTATTTCTCCTGAAATAAATGAGGCTACTATAAGACTTTTAAATAGGCACAATGTTGAGGTGGTAGTAATGCCTGACATTAACTGTTGTGGGTCTTTAAATCATCATTTAGGAAAACAAAAACTAGCACACGATTCATTTAAAAATAATATAGAGAGCTGGCACGAAGAGTATCTTAAAAACGGATTGGATGCGATAATAAGTAATACATCTGGATGCGGAACAACTTTAAAAGATTATGGTCATATTTTTAAAAATGATAAAGATCTAAAAAAGAAAGCCAAAAAAATCTCAGAACTAACTAAAGATATTACTGAGTATCTTGATGAAAACCTAAAGTTAAATATAAATTTAAATTCTGAAAAAAAATACAGGATAGCGTACCATTCAGCATGTTCAATGCAACATGGTCAGAAAGTTCATGATCAACCAAAAGATTTAATTTCAAAAACTGGTAATGAAGTATTGGATATTCCTGAGGGACATTTGTGCTGCGGGTCTGCGGGTACTTACAATATTTTACATCAAAAGATGGCAAAATCACTTTTAAAGAATAAGGTAAATAACATAGAAAAAATTTCACCTGATTTTATTTCAACAGGCAATATTGGGTGTATGACACAAATTTCAGCTGGCACTAGAATACCAGTTATTCATACTGTAGAATTACTTGATTGGTTTACTGGAGGCCCTAAGCCATATAAGTTAAATAATTTCTAAAATGAAAAAAAAAATTTTTGTTACTAGAAAACTCCTCAAAGAAAATGAGGAGAAACTCAAAGAATTATTTGAAGTTAATTTAAATAAAGAGGATAAGATTTATAATCCTCAAGAAATAATAGATGGTTCAAAAAATTATGATGGAATATTAAGCTCTGTTTCTGATCCAATTAATGCTGATACTATCTCTAAACTTTCAAGCTCAATAAAAATTATTGCTAATGGCGCAGTTGGCTTTGGAAATATAGATATTAAAGCTGCAAAAGAAAAAGGAATTACTGTAACAAATACACCGGATGTACTTACTGACGCCACAGCAGATATTCAGATTTTACTTTTATTAGGTGCCTCTAGAAAAGCATATGAAGGAAGAATAGCAGCTGAAACCCAAAGCTGGAGATGGTCTTGGGATTTTTTATTAGGAAAACAAATGTCTAATAAAAGATTAGGAATACTAGGAATGGGCAGAATAGGAAGAGCAGTCGCTAAAAGAGCTAAAGCATTTAATATGGAAATTCATTATCATAATAGATCTAAGCTTTCACCAGATCTTGAAGACGGTGCAATTTATCATAAAGATTTAAAAAGCCTCTTTGAGCAAAGTGAATTTTTATCAATTAATTGCCCTGCCTCTTCTGAGACAACAAAGCTTGTAAATCAAGAAACACTCAGTTATTTAAAGGAGAATACTGTGGTAGGTAACGCCGCTAGAGGAGATATAGTAGATGATGATGCTATGATAGAGGCATTAAAAAGTGGAAAAGTATTTGCTTACGGTTTAGATGTTTATAATGGCGAGCCTAAAATTCATCCTGAATATTTAAAGTTAAAAAATATTTTTTTACTTCCACATTTAGGCAGTGCTACAAAAAGAACTAGGTGGGATATGGCATTTAGGGCCACAAAAAATTTGGAAGATTTTTTTTCTGGCAGAAAACCCCAAGATCAGGTTAATTAATACACCTGCAGATTGTATCCGTAGTTTAAAATAATTCTAAATAAATCGAGACTCTGAATTGAGATTATGTTTAAATATTTAAAGTTAACTAACGAGGAGGACATATGTCAAAAATAAAAAAAGGAGTAAAAACTCCATCAAGACGTAAATTCTTTAAAGCAGCAGCAGCTACGGGTGCAGCAGCAGCAGCAACAGTTGCAATGCCTAACGTTGCATTTGGTGCTCCGCAAACTTTAAAGATGCAAGCGGCTTGGCCGTCAGGCGCTAACATTTTCTTTGAAATGGCTGGCGACTACGCAAAAATGGTAGGCGACATGTCTGGAGGTGAATTAAAAATTGATCTTCAGCCAGTTGGAGCTGTAGTAAAGACTTCGGAAATTGGACAAGCAGTAAGTTCAGGTGTACTTGATATGGGACACTGGGTAACAGCTTACTGGTATGGAAAAAATCCAGCAGCTTCTCTATTCGGTACTGGACCGTCATACGGAATGTCATCTCAAGAAATTATGGGATGGATTGAGTATGGTGGAGGTAGAAAACTTTATGATGAAACACTTGCAAAAGTAGGTTTCGATTATACTGGTTTCTTCCATATGCCAATGCCTGCACAGCCTTTTGGATGGTTCAAAAAGAACGTAACAAAAGTATCTGATGTAAAAGGTATGAAGTACAGAACAGTAGGACTAGCTACTAACGTATTAACAGCAATGGGAATGGTTGTAAGACAATTACCAGGAGGTGAAATTCAGCCTGCGATGAAGACAGGTTTAATTGAAGCTGCTGAGTTTAACAACCCAACATCAGACTCTCAGTTTGGTATGCAAGACGTTTCTAAGCATTATCACTTAGGAAGCTTTCACCAGTCACAAGAGATGTTTGAAATTCCTGTCAATAAGAAGACATTTAATGGATTATCGCCTAAACATCAGGCTATCCTAAAAAATGCTGCTTATGCTGCGAACAGTGATAACTACTTTAAAGCATTAGTAAGATACTCAGCTGACTTATCTAAATTGATGAACCAGCACAAAGTAAATGTGTATCAAACGTCAGATGCGATCTTAGCTCAACAATTAAAAGGTTGGGATAAAGTAATTGGTGATTTCAATAAGAAAGACCCATTCTTTAAAAAGGTTGTAGACTCACAAAAAGCTTATGCTAAGAGAGTTATGAAGTACTTACTCATGAACCAACCTAATTACAAGTTGGCTTACGAGAATGAGTTTGGCTCAATAGCAAAAGTTAAAATTTAATTATATTTTAAACGTTAAAAGGGGGCGTATTTTCGCCCCCTTTTTTTATGGAAATTTTAAAAGAATTAGAATAGTTTAAAAACTCATGAGGGGATTTATTCATTTCGCAGATCAATTATCAACTTCGGTTGGAAAAGCATTTTCATGGTTAATTGTAGTTTTAATGGGAGGAACATGCTACGAGGTTGTAATGGCTTATGCCTTTAACGCGCCAACTTTGTGGAATTTTGATTTCAGTTTACAAATGTACGGTGCAATTTTTATGATGGCAGGTGCTTATACTCTTTCTACTGAAGCACATGTCAGAGGAGATGTTATTTACAGATTGTTTAAACCGAGAGTACAAGGCTATATCGATCTAGTTTTATATTTTATTTTTTTCTTTCCTGGAGTGTTAGCTTTGGCTTTTTATGGTTATGAGTACGCATCTTTAGCTTGGAAAATTAAAGAGACAAGCTGGAACAGTCCCGCTCAAATTCAAATTTATATGGCAAAATCATTAATACCTGCAGCAGGAATTTTATTAGTCATTCAAGGTATAAGCGAAGTATTTAGATCTATTATTTGTATTCAAACTGGTCACTGGCCTGCAAGAATGGTGGTAGCAGAGGAAACAGAAAAAATATTAATGAGAACTTCTCAAGACGAGGATCAAAAAGATGTTATTTAGTTTAACAAACCCAGAGATAGCAATTTTAATGATGGGCATATTCCTATTTGCAGTGCTACTTGGTTTTCCAATAGCTTTCACATTAATGGCAATGGGTGTTGGATTTGGTTATTACGCTTACTTTGATCCTACAAGAATGGAACATCTCTTAGACAATAGGATTTTCCAATTATTTGTTCAGAACACTTATACAGTAATGGACAACACAGTTTTAACCGCCGTTCCACTCTTTTTATTTATGGGTTACTTAGTTGAAAGAGCAGGAATAGTTTCTAGATTATTTTTTGCCATAAGATTAGCTTCGCATGGTTTACCAGCATCAATGGCTGTTGCTGCGCTTATTACATGTGCATTATTTTCAACAGCAACAGGAATTATAGGAGCTGTAGTAACTTTAATGGGCTTATTGGCTTGGCCGGCTATGGTCAAAGCTGGATATGATAAGAAATTTGCATCAGGTGTTATTTGTTCAGGAGGTTGTTTGGGAATACTTATACCGCCAAGTATAATGCTAATTGTTTACTCAGTTATAGCACAACTTTCACCACTTAGATTATTTGCAGCTGCAATATTTCCTGGATTATTATTAGCTGGTTTATATATTGGATATGCAATTACACTGGCTTATTTTAATCCATCGATTGCACCCAAGCCTCCAAAAGAAGAGATACCTCCTCGATCAGTCATAATAAGAGAAGTCTTAGTCTCCTTTTTACCACTTTTCTCATTAATTATTTTAGTTCTTGGAACAATATTAGGAGGACTTGCAACACCTGCTGAGGCAGCAGCAGTTGGAGCAGCTGGAGCATTAGTTCTTTCATATTTCTATAAAACACTAAAATGGAAAAACTTTAAGGAATCAGTTTTTCTAACAGCCAAAACTACAGCAATGATTATGTGGTTGTTTATTGGATCTTGGACATTTGCATCTGTTTTCTCATATTTAGGAGGACATGAAGTATTTGAACATTTCTTTAAATCAATGAATTTACAACCATGGCAATTCTTAGTAATCACACAAATAATTATATTCTTATTAGGTTGGCCACTGGAGTGGACGGAGATATTAATAATATTTGTACCAATATTTTTACCTCTAGTAGCTTTTTTCGAGGTAAATCCTTATTTTTTCGCAATGCTTATCGCTTTGAATTTACAAACTTCATTTTTAACACCCCCCATGGCAATGTCAGCCTACTATTTAAAAGGTGTACAAGCTAAGAATGTTGAATTAATGGAAATCTTTAGAGGCATTATGCCTTTCTTGGCAATAGTAATACTGGCAATGTTTTTGATGTATATGTTTCCAGGTATTGCGTTGTGGTTACCTGACCTCTTATTTGCAAACTAAGAAAAGAAAATGATTGATGTTTCTACTTTCACAGCTAATGAGTTAGCATCAAAACTAAGATCTGGAGAAATATCGTCAGTTGATCTTTGTAATAAATATCTTGAAAGAATAAAAAAATTTGAGCCAGAGGTTAAGGCATGGGCACATTTAGATAAAAAGCTTCTTTTAGAAAAAGCAGAAGAAGCTGACAATCATAGAAAATCAGGAAAACCACTAGGACCTCTTCATGGAATGCCTGTAGCAATCAAAGATATAATTGGAACTTACGATATGCCTACCGAATGTGGAACTGTTTTTAGAAAAAAAATGTCAAGCTCGCAGGACTCAGAAATAGTTAATCTTTTAAAAAATTCTGGTGCAATAATTATGGGTAAGACCGCTACAACTGAACTAGCGTATATACATCCTTGCAAAA